>CALKVG010000220.1 GCA_937998045.1 uncultured Myxococcales bacterium | reverse complement strand
CTGTCTCGTGGGCTCGGAGATGTGTATAAGAGACAAGTCCCAGCGCGGAAGCAATGGCCCGGGCCGTGGTCGCCGGCGCGCCTCCCGCGCCCGCCGGCACGAACGGCTCGAGCTCGCCGTCGCCCGTCCCGAGCGCGTCGAGCACCGAACGCGCGCGGTCGCCGGACGTTCGCAGCGCAGCGAGGGCGGCGCGCTGGATTGCGTCGGAGAACCGCACGAGCGCCGCACCGCGATCGGCCAGCGGGACTTCACGCGGAACCAGCTCGTCGAGCAACGACTCGACGTTGAGGGCGCCTTCCGGCAGAGGCATGCGGTCCCTTGTCCGCGCCTTGGGTCCCGCAAGGTCCCCGGCACCTGCGAGCGTGGCCAGCGCGACGACGGCCGTCCGCGAAACGGCCTCGGTGCGTCCGCGCGCGGTATCCGGCTCGCCGGCGAACGCCGCATCGGCCATGGCCTGAATGGCCTCGTGCTGCCAGGGGGGCTCCTTGCTGCGGGCCGTGGCCATGCGGGCGAGCGCCACAAGGGCCATCCGCCGCGGCAACGCGTCGCTGTCCTGCGCGAGCTCCAGCAGGGCGGGGACGTCGGTCTCCGTGTCCAAGTCGCCGAGAGCGTAGGCCGCCGCAGCGCGCGCCAGGTTTCCCGCGTCGGCGGCCCTTGCGATGGCTGCGATGTCCATCGCCGACGCGCGGTCGCGCGCCAGCCCCAGACCGAGCACCGCGAGAGCGCGCATGGCCGGCGCGCCGTTGCGCGCAATGCGCCGGAGGAGCGGGAGGGCGTTGGGAGTGTGCATCCGCGCGAGCCCCCAGGTCGCGGCCACGGCGACCCCGTCGGCCAGCGCGGGGGGGTCTCCCGTCGAGTCCTTCGCGAAGAGGATCGATTCGTACTTCGGAACCAGGGCCGAGTCCGCGAGGGCGCCGCACGCGATCATGGCCCGCGCGCGCAGCGAGGGCTCCGCGGTTCCCGTCGCGAACGCAAAGAGCGGCAACGCGGCGTTCTGGTTCTGGACGTACGCGAGCACATCGATGGCGATGCGCTGTTGGGTAGCGTCCTGGTCTGCGAGCGCATCGAGCAACGGCTTGACCGCCCGCGAGCCGATGCGAGCCAGCGCCGCACGCGAAGCCTCGGCGTCCTCCGGCGAGCCGTGGCGTGCCCGCTGAACGAGTCCGAACGTGAGGTTTCCGTAAATCTCGACGAGCAGCCGCCGAAAGATCGGCCGCTGAGGCTCGCCGATGGCCAGGGGCAAGAGCTCCTGCTCGAGGGACTCGAGCGTGCCCTTCCCGAGATTGATCTGCATCGAGAGGCGTGCCGCGCGCGTGACCAGTTCGTCGTCCGGAGCCCCGCGCACCACTCGCCGGAAGAGGCGATCGGCGTCGTCGGACTGGCCCTTGGACAGAAGCATGTCCGCCAGTTCGAAATAAACGATGAAGAGCCGATCGTTCTTCGCGATCGCCGCGCGAAATTCGGCGATCGCGCGATCGACGTCCTGTCGCGAGCGGTACATCTCGCCCAGCCGCCGATGAGCCTCGGCGTCATCCGGATTGAGCTCCACGGCGCGCGCCGCGTACTTGATCGCGTCGTCGTCTTTGTAGGTCTGCAGCGCGTACTGAGCCATCCGTTCGTACAGCTCGCGCGCACGTTTCGGCTCGACCAGGGCGAGCTTCTCGAGAACGACGATCGCGTCCGCGATCTTGTTCTGCTGGACGAGAACCCGTTCGAGAGCGAGGTAGCTCTCCGCGTCTCCTGGCGCGATGTCGAGCACCCGCCGCAGTGTGGCTTCCGCCTCCCCCAGCCTGCGAAGGTGAAGCTGAGCCTCCGCCAGCATCCGCCCGGCCTCGATGTCGGGAGGAGAAGCGCCGAACGCCGCGCGCAACGCGGGCAGCTGCTGCTCGAGCACCCTCTCGAGACCCCAGAGCGCGACGATGCGCGTACGCGCCTCGCGAGCGAGGAGCTTGTCTCCTTTCTCCTTTGCCTTGGCGACGATCTCCTCGTAGATGAGACGTGCCTCTCGATAGGCGCGCGTGCGCTCGAACGCGGCCGCAAGCGATTTCTTGTAGGTGAGGTTCGCTGGCTCGAGCTGCACGGCTTCTTTGTATGCAGCGAGCGCGTCGGACGTCAGGTCGTGCTCGAGGTACACGTCGCCGAGCGCAGCCAGCGCCTTCGCACGGGGTTGGACGACGGCGAGAATGCGGCGCCATGTCTGGACTGCCAGCGACTGGTTCCCGTCCTGGAAGTACCGATCGCCCAAGTCGACGAGATGGCCGGCGTCCCCGGTCGCCGTCTGCGCGAGGCGTTGCAAGACTTTGAGCGAGCGGTCGTTCTCCCCGATCCGCCCGTAGAAGTCCGCGACGCGCGCGAGGACTTCCTCGTCGGTCGAGGCACGCGCCTCGAGGTTCATCACCAGCTTCAGCGCACGGGTGCGATCGCCGCGCTGCAGGAGGGCTTCGCACTCTTCGAACACGAACTGAGGATTGTTCGGTGCGGTGCGGATGAGCCCCTCGTACTCCCCGATGGCCGCATCGAGATCGCCGTTGGCCTGCAGGAGGCGAATCATGCGAAGTCGCAGATCGATCTGGCGCGGATCGATGGCGAGCGCGCGCCTGTACGTGGCAATGGCCCGCGCGGAGTCGCCCGTCTCCTCGTAAAGGCCCGCGAGGAGCGCCAGACGGGCGAAGTCGCCGGGATGCTCGTCCTCCAGCTGCTTGAGCAAGAGCGGGAGCTTCTGGTCCGCGCGGTAGATCTCCGTGACGATCTCATAGATCTCGGCGCGCAGCGCGCTCTGCGCGCCCGCCGCGGCGAGCGCGCGCTTCAGCGTGGCGAGCGCCTCCTGGTTGTCGTGCGCCTTGGCCTCCGCTCGGCCGAGCTCCTTGAGCGCGGGCGCGAGCGCTCGGTTGTCGCCTGCGGCGGCCGCGACGACGCTCTTGAACTCGGTGGCCGCCCGTTCGTACTCGCCGCGATTGAAGAGTTCGCGCCCGAGCTCGCCCATCACGAAAAGGCTCGACGGCTCCAGCGCCGAGAGCTGTCGGTGGAAGCGCTTGGCTCCGTCCCAGTCCTTCTGGTCGAGCGCCAACGCCATGAGCGTGCGCAGCGTCTGCTCCTTGTCGGCTTGCGCCGTCTGCAGCGGAAGGCACTCCTCGAACCGCGTGCGGGCTGGGGCCAAGTCGCCGCGATCCTGGTGCAGCCGCGCGAGGGCGAGGACTGCGTTCGCGTCGCCGGGCTTGAGCGCGATTGCCTTCTCGAAAGTCCTGACCGCGTCGTCCGTACGTCCGTCGAGCCTGTAGAGGCCTGCGAGCGAAACCGTCGCTGCGTATTGCTCGGGGCCGGCTTGCTGCGATCTCGCCTCGAAGTCCGCGACGAGCTTTGCGATGCCGCCGTCGCGCTCGCGGTAGAGCTGGGCCAGTCGCTGGAGGGGGAAAGGCGCTCCCGGTTGAGCGAGGACGACCTTGACGTACCGTTCGATGAGAGCGCCTACCGAGGGACTGTCGCCCCCCGCCCCCTCGCTTGGCCGCTTCGTGCCGCCTTCGTGCGTACCCGTTGGCGGAGTCGGCCGGGGTCGTCGACGACCTCGAGGATCGAAGTCCTGGGCGTGAACGACGGACGACAGCAGAAGCGCAGCGGAGAGCGCCGAGAGGAAGCGACCGAGCCGCACCACGTCAGCTTAGACGCGAACCGGGTCTGCCGCACTCCAGGGGCAACAGCTGAGCCCCGCGCCTAACCCATGCGCGTCACGTACGCGGCCAGCAGCAACAAGCCGAGGATCGCGACCAGGAGGCTGATCGTCACGGTCGAAAGCGGTCCGACGAACGCGCGGGCCGAGTCGGCTTCCTCCCCCTCCGCGGCCGCGCGTAGCCGCGCACGGGCGACCGCCGCAGCGCGAAGCAAAAGGATCGTCTCTGCGACCACGGCGACGGCGATGGCGCCAATCGCCACGACCACACCGCGCTTGCGCCTTCGCCCCTCGGCGGCGTGCTTCGCAGAGAATCCTTCGAGCGCCCTCCAGCGGGGGATGGGCACCGCCTTCGCGAGCGCCAGACAGACGGCAAGGGCTCGCCGTTCCTCGCGCACGTCCAGGGGCGGAGCGCACTCCGCGCCATCCGGTCCGAACGAGAGCGCCTGGACATCGGTCGACGCCACGGCGAAAGGGCGCACCGCAGTCCCCGGCCCGAGGAGGGCGGCCCCCGCGGGGTCGCTGGAGAAGACCGCCCAGTAGAGGCCCGGCTTCAGGCGAGGCACGCGAACCGTCGCACGTGGCATTCGGTCCCCCTCCGCCCTCAGGATCACGATCGTCGCCCAGGCCCTCCCGCGCGCATCGTCGACCTCGAGGTACCCCGTGGTCCGCACCGTGGGCACCACGACTTGGACGACCGCTTCTTCGTCCGGCGCGATGCGCGGTGGAACTCCCAGGTCTGGTGCCCCCGGGGACACGAAGAGCGCGCCCGCCCAAAGGCCGCTTTTGCCGTCAGGGGCTCGTGCCCGCAAGATCATCGTGACCGCGTGTCCGATGGGCGTCGCGACGACCTCGGCCCACCCTCGCGCATCGGTGCGCGCGGACGTCGTTGCCGGAGCGAAGCTCGCGTCGGGTTCCGGTTCGATCGTCGCTCCGACGATGGCCTCATGCGAGGCCGCGCCGGTCGCACGCACCCAGATCCTCGCCGGGAAGCCGGCCGCCGCGCGCTGACCCAGCACTGCGACGTCGAGCGCGATCGCTCCCTCACGACGCGCGAAGCGAGCCCACGCGGTCGTGGGGACCGGTCGGTCCACGGGCACCGGAGCGGCGGCCAATCCTTCTGCGAGGAGCTCGGTCCCGGACGTCACGCGCAGCTCCGGGCCGTCACCGGTCGGCATGGGCAGCGGGACTTCGGCGACGCCGTCCTCGTTCGTTCTCCCGCGCCAGCGGGCCTCGCTGGAGCCCGAACGAGCGACCACCTCCAAGTCGGGGATGGCAACCGGCTCTCGAATCCCGTGGTCCTCTGCGAACGTAACGACTTGCCAGGCCAGCCCAGTGCCTGCCGCCGATGGCGGCGCGGCGTACACGATGGCGGCTCGCAACGCCCCGCCCGCGCCGATGCGCAAGGCGAGACCCACCGCGGCGATCGCCGCCACCGGCGTCGTGACGAGCAGCAACCGTTCGCCTCGCGCCAATCGTGAGCGACGTACGAGGCCGCTGTCCCCGGGTCCCCGGTCCGTCACGGCGGCGCGCCCCAGCGCACTTCGACGGGAGCCCCGTCCTGGACGACGACCGGTGCCGTGGCTGAGTTCGTGCCGAGGGCGCCCGGCGCAAGCCAGATGGCGCGAACCCCCTCGGATCGGCGAACGTGGACGACTCCCCCCACCCGCTCGACGTCGACGAAGGCGTCGCGCGACGGATCGGCGCGGACGATTCGAATGCCATAGGCACCCGTGTCGGAGGGCCGCGTGCTGCGGTAGGTCACTCGTGGCGGGTACGCCTCCGCGCGGGCGGTCGCCGCGGCGGCGACCAGCTGCGCCAGGTAGCGCGCCACGAGTGCGGCCGAATGGCCGACGCCCGGCACGCGATCGAATCGAACCGAGAAGCCGCGAGCACGCATCGCCTCGGCCAAAATCTCGCTCTGCCGGATCGGCGACGTTCGGTCGTCCTCTCCGTGGACGAGGAGCACCGGAAGGCTCCGCGCGTTGTCGACGACGTCGATGGCGTTCACGCGATGCGCCACCGCTTCGTCGGGCAGGATGGCTCGGACGTAGGTCTGGAGATCGTATTTCGAATCTCCGAAGAAGCTCGTGACTCCGGCGAAACGATCCGGGTGATGGAATGCAATCGTCGTGGCGCCCGCACCACCCATGGACGCACCCCAGATCGAGACCGCGCTCGGATCCACCGCGATCGCGCTGGACAGCGCGTCCATCGCGCGGAGCACTTCGTCTTCGGCGTCGGCCGTATAGAGCGAGTTACCCAGGCCGCTGGGCATCAGCAATACCACGTCACGCGCACGGGCCTCCCCGAGCAGCTGCGCGTAGGCGGCGTACGTCCACATCGAGCCGTTCCATGGGTGCGCCCCCACGAGGACGCTTGCGGGTCGACGCACGTCGTGGCCTGGCGGGACGTACACCACCGCGCGGCCGCCACCCTTCGCGGCGTGCGGGCTCGAATACGAGAGCACGCCAAGCCCCTCGACCGTGGTCCGCGGAGCGCCGACACGGGGTCGGTCGCCGCAAGCGATCCGCTTCTCGTAGCGACTCACCGTGATGGTCAAGCCGGCCTCGTGGCGCCCGGGCAACAACCGCTCCGCAACGGGGCCCGGCGATGTGGACACACGTCGCCCGTCGACGCTGACCGCGGATCGCCCGGCGCAGGCGGGCAGCCATAGCGTTGCGCCCTCCGGGCCCGCGTCGACCTCGATGCGAAGGTCGTAGGAGCCGAGTTCGCGCGGAGTCTCGTCGAGCTCTCCCCAGGGCACCGTTCGCCATTCGTGCCCTGCGGACCGCACATCGACCTCGGTGATGTCGGTCCCCTGGACTTCCGTGTGGGGGTCGAGGGTCGCCGCGTTGCTCGTCCGGGCAGCGAAGACCACGAGCAGCGCCGCGACCCCGGCACGTGTCGCATTTTGGACCATTGGTCTCGTTTCGCCGACGCGCCGTGCCCGCCGGTACTTGTAAAGCGCGCCCGAGGAGCCTACAGCGTGGGCCGAGGAGCGCCATGCCGAGTTCGACTGCTTCCCTCCGGGATCGCGCGCCGGGGCGCGCCGTAGTGCCGGCGAACGTCCACCGAGCCGAGGCAATGTCGAGCTTTCACCGAGCACGTCTCGCATCGGCGCTGTCGATCCTCCCGCTCGGCGTCTGGACCGTCGCGCACCTCTGGAATAACCTCGCCGCCTTTCGCGGCGCCGAAGCTTGGCAACAGTCGGTCACGGAGTATCCGCACCCCGTCGCGGAGGCGTTGACCGGCGTCGTCGTACTTCTGCCGCTCGCCATCCACGCCGTCTGGGGGATCGGCCGCCTGGCGTCCAGCCGTCCGAACAACGTCCGCTACCGGTTCTACGGCAACCTGAAGTACCTCCTCCAAAGGCTTACCGCCGTGGGCGTGCTCTTGTTCGTCGGGGCCCATCTTTGGCTGGCTTTTTTGAAGCCACGGACGGAGGAGGGGCACGCCGAGACGTTCGCGGACATCGCGCAGCAGATGCACTTTCACACGCCGACGCTCGTCGTATACGTCCTGGGCACGCTCGGGGTCTCGTATCACCTGGCCAACGGCGTACAGACGTTTTGCATGGGCTGGGGGATCGTTTCGAGCCAGCGCGCGCTCCGGCGCATCGAGTGGCTGGTGCTCGGCTTCTTCCTCGTGCTCCTCGGCATGTCCTGGGGTGCGGTGTACGCCCTGTGGGCAGCGGGAGCTGCCGCGCCGGCGTGAGCGCGTGCTACAGAACTAGCCATGGCTCTCCGGGCATCGTGGCTCGCTCTCGCCGCTCTCCTTGCTCTGCCGGCAGCATGTTCCCGCCGTTCGGAGCCGTCCGCGGCGCCGCGGCCCGCAGCCTCGGCCTCGGTGCCGCAGAAGGGCACCCTCGTCATCGGGGAGCGGATTTCGCAGCCGCTCGTTTCGCTGGCAGACATCGCGAAGAGCCCGGATAATTACGCGAACCAGGTCGTGGCGACCGCCGGCAAAGTGACCGCCGTCTGCCAGGAAATGGGTTGCTGGATGGAGATGCAGGACGCGTCGGGTCGCGCGCACGTTCGCATGCACGGGCATAGCTTCTTCGTTCCGAAGACGGCCTCGGGCCACATGGCTCGGGTGCTCGCCACGGTTCTGCCGAGCGCATCCACGGGCCAGGATGAGGACTGTACCGAGGGCAAGTCGGTCGCCAAAGTGCAGCTCGACGCGACCGGTATCGAGCTCGATTGACAGGAACGGCCGTCCCGGCGGGTATCCAGGCCTCCCTGCCCGCTCCCACGCTAGAAACGCAGCACGAGGCTCCCGCCCATCGCGGACGGCGCACTTCTCGTCGGCAGTCCGCCCGGGGGCGAATGGGGCGACTGAATGTTCGTCGTTCCGAGCGCCGTGAGGGCCCAGCCGATACCCGCGCCGGCTGCGCCTCCGACGGCAAGCGGAATGCCGATCCCGAAGCGGTCGTAGTGCTGGTCGTTTGGCGAGATGGATACGATGGCGACGATTCCCAGGACGACCGCGACGACGCCGAGACCGACGAGCACTGTGCCCGTCGCCTTCACCGTGGCGTTGCCCCCGCGAACCCGGACCTGGACCGGCGTCCCTTGCTCGACGAAGACACGCTCGTGCCCGGTACTCGAGGTCGGGCTCTCCGCCTCGACGGTGTAGACACCAGGGGCCAGTTTGATCGTCAGCGGCGCGCGGCCCAGGCGCTCGAACGGGTCCGGCTGCGCGCCGCCGGGTACATCACCGCGGGCGAGGAAGATCTCCATCGCATCGTCGTTCGTCGACATGAACGTGACCGTCGTGCCGTCGGGTTCCTCGATGCGCGCCCGCTTCGAGGAGCCCTCCTCGGCGGCGGCTGGGTCCGTCCACGCAAAAGCGAGCGGCACCGCGAGGCTCGCCACGGCGAGCGCTCCCGCCGAGCGGTTCATCACGCAACGCCCAGAAGCTTGTTCATCGAGGCTTCGTCAGCCGGGGTGAAGGGGTACTGGTCGAACTCGGCGCTGGTGACCCACTTGAAGGCGTTGACCATGCGGGCTTCGAGCGCGCCGCTCGTGAGTGCGCACTCGTAGAGGAACAGATCGACCACGTAGTGCTCGTACGGATGGCTCACGAAGGATATGAGCTTTCCAACGTCGATCTCCGCGCCGAGACGGTGACGCACTTCTCGCTTGAGCGCGTGCGCGTCGGTTTCTCCGTCTTCGACTCGCCCGCCGGGAAACTCCCACATGAGCGGCAGAACGGCCGAGGCTCTTCGCTGCGTGATGAGGTAACGGCCCTCGCTCTCAAGGACAGCCGCGACTACGCGAATCGTACGTTGCGGGCTCATCGCACCCCCCCGTAGCCTACCACGTCCGTAAGGTTCGTAGTCGCGGTCACGGGGCCGCCGTGTGCTGTCAGGCTCCGCCCCGGCCGGCTACAGCGTTATGCGGAAGAGCTGCTGGCCCATCAAGAGCACATCGCCCGTCCGGACATCGGCCTCGGCCACCCGGAGGAAAGTGCCGTTGGAGCTCCCGAGGTCGGTTAGAAATAGCTTCTGTCCGTCCCACGATAGCCGGCAGTGCAGTCCCGACACGTAGCCGTCCTCGGGGAACAGGATATCGCCGCGCTCGCGGCCCAGGTGAACGCCCCCCTCGGGGATGGGGAAGGCATTTCCCGTCTCCTCGCGACCGACGACGAGCGCGATGCGGCCCACGTAGCCCTTGCTCGGCGCACCCAAGCGCTCGACACCGTCGGGCGAAGGCGGCTGAGGCGTGAGCGGCTCGAATCTGACGATCTCCTGGCCGATCCGGAAAATATCGTTGGGCTTGAGCTCGACGGGGATATCGCGGGCGAGCTTCTTGTAAACGCCGTTGAGAGACGCTTCGTCCTTCACGCTGGCGCGCCCGGGGCCCGTGATGCGAAAGGTCGCGTGCCGCGGGGAAAGATAGCTGTCTCCAGCGAAGATAGCTCCCGTCTCGCGCCCGACGGTGCCTCCTCCCGCCGGCATGTTGTAGGTCCCCGCTTCGCTCCCGTCCGCGCGCAGGGCCGTCAACGTCATGGTGCTGGCCGAGGGCTCCGGAGCGGGCGCCGGCGCGGGCGCGGGGGGCCGTGGCGCAGCGCCGCCGAGGCGGAAACCGCACGAACCGCAGAAGATATTCGTGGGCGAATTCACGTGCCCACATTGAGGACACGTGACCGTGGTCGCCGCGGCAGGTGCCGCGGGCATCGCCGGCGCCGCCGCGGGCGATACCGCGGCCGCTGCGTTCGACACTGCGACGGGCGCAGCCGGCCGCGGTGGCGCGGAGACTGCCGGCGAGATGGCCACGGTCCCGCCGAGGCCGGCGTTCGCCGCTGGCGCGGGAGCGGCTGCCTGTGCCGAACGCATCCCGTGGGGAGGCGTCTGCGGCGAAAACGGCTTCGGCGCCGCGTCCCGAGGCAGCTCCGCGCCGCATCCCAGGCAGAACTTATAGTGGTCCTGGTTGTCCTTGGAACACTTGGGACAGGTGATCACACTCTCCTCCGCACGGGACGCGAAAACTTCGGCGATCCGAGTATCTACTCCCCACCCTGGGGGTCAAGGTGTTGTTCACGTCGTCGAAGGCCGCACCCAACCGTGAGCGTCCCCAGCGTCCCCCAGACTCCCCAGGCTCTGCCGCTGGTCGTCGCGGAACTCAGGGAACGAGAAGCACCTTCCCGATGGCCTTGCGATCGTGAAGAAACTGATGCGCGGCCGCCGCCTCCTCGAAAGAGAACGTTCGCGCGACGTGCGGCTTGATAAGCCTCTTCTCGTAAAGGTCCACCAGGGCATGCAGCTGGGGCAGGAGCAGGTCCAGCCGGTCGAACAGGTGCCCCATGTTCACCCCCGAGACGGTCTTGTTGTCGTCCATCAGGGTAAGCGGACTGAACCGGCGAATCTGCAGCAGCGCTCCCAGGGCGTGGAATAGGTTTCGCGTCGTTCCGTTCGGTGCCGCGGCCGAGAGTCCAAACGCGACCAGGCGTCCGCAGGGGGCGAGGAGATCGTATCCGTCGGTCCAGGACTTTCCTCCGACGGGGTCGAGAATCAGGTCCACCCCGCGGTCTCCGACAGCGGCTCGCACGGCTCCGACCAGGTCCACTCCCGAATCGATGGGATGCTGCACCCCGAGCTCGCGAAGGAACGCGAGCTTCGAAGACGACGCCACCCCGAGGACGACGCACTCGTGGATCTTCGCCAGCTGTACGGCGGCGATGCCGACGCCGCCGGCCGCGGAGTGCACCAGGACCGTCGACCCGCGCCGGAGCGAGCCGATGAAGAGCATCATGTGGTGCGCGGTGAGGTAGACGACCGGAAGCGCAGCCGCGTCTTCGAACGTCATCCCCGGGGGCATGCGAATGGCCTGGGCTGCGGGGATCGCGAGGACGTCGGTGTATCCGCCGAACCTGGGCATCGCGGCGACGCGATCGCCTTCGCGGAAGTTCGTCACGCCAGCCCCGACGGCGTCGACGACCCCCGAGACCTCGTACCCGACGACGCACGGAATCTTGGGCGCGTCCGGATAAAGGCCGACGCGCGCCATCAAGTCGGCGAAGTTGATGCCCGCGGCGTGGACGCGGATCCGCACCTGGCCGGCCTTCGGCTCCGGGTCCGGGGCCGAACGCACCTGCAAGACGTCGGGCGGGCCCGCGCGGGTGATCCAGATCTGTCGCATGCCCCTCATACAAGAGCACAAGAGGACGCCCGCGGGGCACCCTTCCCGCCCCTCTCGAGAGTGGTACCTTGGCCAGCCATGCCGACAGCCACCTTTCCCGAAATTCGCGTCCCCGGTACCGGACAGCTGTACGCACGCTTCGTCACGACGATGGGCAACGTCGTCGTACGACTCGAAGAGGAGCGTGCGCCGAACACGGTCAAGAATTTCGTCGGCCTCGCCACCGGGACTCAGGAGTGGGTCCATCCGGGCACTGGCGAGACGCAGAAGGGAAAGCCCTACTACGACGGTACGATCTTCCACCGTGTGATCCCCGATTTCATGATCCAGGGAGGCGACCCGCTCGGCGTCGGCACCGGCGGCCCGGGTTATCGCTTCCAGGACGAGTTTCACCCCGATCTGCGGCACTCCGGGCCCGGCGTCCTCTCGATGGCGAACAGCGGGCCGGCGACGAACGGCTCGCAGTTCTTCCTCACCGAGCGGGCGACACCACACCTCGACAACAAGCATTCGGTCTTCGGAACGGCCGTGGCCGGGGCGGAGGTCATCAAGGCGATCGCGCGGACTCCGCGCGGGGCGCGGGACAAGCCGGCGCAAGATGTCGTCCTCGAGCGGGTCGAGATCTTTCGCAGCGAATCCAAGCCCACGGGCTGACTCATCGCCCGACGCGAAGTACGGTCACGCTCGTAGACGGTCGGAAGCCGAGCGTCCGATCCAGCGCCCGGCGCACCGCGTGGCGTGCCGCTTCCGCGATGCGCGCGTCGGTCGTTGCCTCCCCCGTCTGGCCGTTCGCGAGCTCCTCGACCGCGGCCAGCGCATCTGCACGCGCGGCCGCCAGTACGTGGGCGTCGAGGGCCTCGTCGACCACGCCGCGGGTGGTGAGCTCGATGTCGCCGGTAGGACGTCCGCGCGCGTCGACCTGGACGACGACGTGCGCGGCTCCCCTCGCCGCGAGTCCGGCGCGCTCGTGGAGCACGCTCGGGGGTATCGGCCGCTGCGCGAAGACGTGCACTCGCCCCGCATGCACGCGGCCCGCCTTGCGCAGCGCGCCCTCCACGGAGTCGTCGAGCTCCCCGACATCGCCGTTTTCGAGCACGGCGACTTCACGGACGCCGAGCTCGCGAGCCAGCGCTGCGTGCCGTGAAAGGTGGTGGAGCGTTCCGTGAACGGGAACGAACGCCAGCGGCCGCACCATATCGATCATTCGGCGTTGCTCCTGTCGGTGCGCGTGCCCGCTCACATGCACCTCGCGATCCGACCACCACGTTCGCAGCTCGACCCCCCTCCGGAGCAGTGCGCTCATGACGCGCATGACGTCGGGCTCGTTGCCTGGAATGACCCGGCTGGACATCACGACGACGTCCCCCTCGCCCACGTCGAACGCCGGGTGCTCGCCGCGGCCGAGCCGCGCCAGGGACGCCGCATCCTCGCCCTGCGTCCCTGTCGCTATGGCCAGGACCGACGAACGCGGCAGCTCGCGGGCACGATCTGCCGGCCAGACGAGATCGCTCGCCCACTCTAGATAGGGGACTCCGGCGCGATCCCCCGTCTGTCGAGCCGTCGCACGCGCTACCCGCGCGTGAGTGGCGACGCTTCGACCCAGGAGCACGAGCTTGCGGCCGTGGCGGCGGGCGATGTCCCCGAGCATCTGCAGGCGGTGGACGTTGGAGGCGAACACGCCGACGACGACCGCTCCGGTCGCGGTCGCGACGATCGGCTCGAGCGCCTGCCCGACGCCGGCCTCGCTCCCCGTCGGGCCGAGCGCGTCGACGTTGGTCGAGTCGCTGAGCAGCAGGCGAACCCCCTCGCGCGACAGCTCCTCGAAGCGCTCGACGTCGAAGACCTCGCGGTCCGGCGGGGCGTCGTCGAACTTGAAGTCGCCGGTGTGCACGACGAGCCCGGCGTCGGTCCGGACGGCAAGAGCGGTTGCATCCGCGATCGAGTGCGTCACCCGGATCGGCTCGACCTCGAACGAGCCCACCCGGACGCGGGATCGGGGCGGCGCTTCGCAGAGCTGCGCGTGATCCAGAATCTCGTGCTCCGCCGCGCGCTCGCGGACCAGCCCGAGCGCATACCGAGGTCCGAAGACGGGCACGTCCCAGCGCCGGAGGAAGTAGGGGATCGCGCCGATGTGATCCTCGTGGCCGTGAGTCACGAAGAGGCCGACGACGTTGTACGGCTCGAGCGCGGTGAGGTCGGCATGGACGACGTCCACGCCGAGATTGCGGCCGTCGAACGCAACGCCGCAGTCGATGACCAGAACCTCGCCGCGCTGCTCCAGGGCCAGGCAGTTCATCCCGATTTCGCCGAGACCCCCGAGCGGCAAAATGCGTAGCTTCGACGTGGGCGGCGGCGGCGGTGGCATGGGCCCGCGGAGAACGCTGCTTAGCACGCGCATGCGTGCTATGCGTCCGCCGTCCGTTCCACGATGTCGACGCTCGCCGACAAGCGGTTCGTGCTGGTTACCGGCAAGGGGGGCGTCGGCAAGACGACCGTCTGCGCCGCCGAGGCGCTCGCCCTATCCAGCAAGGGCAAGCGCGTGCTCGTGGCGATGTGCAACGCAAAAGAGCGGCTGAGCGCGATGCTCGGCGTGGCGCCCATCGGGCCGCAGGTCACTCCGGTGGCGGACGGCGTCTGGGCCGTAAACATGCAGCCCGAAAGGGCGCTCGAGGAGTACGGCGTCCTCGTTCTCCACAGTCGCGCGCTCTTCAAGACTCTGTTCGACAACCGCTACGTCCGATCCTTTCTGCGGGCCGTCCCCGGGATGCAGGAGTGGGCCATGCTCGGCAAGGCGTGGTGGCACACGACGGAGCGGCGGCCGGACGGCGCGTTCAAGTACGACGTGGTCATCCTCGACGCTCCGGCTACCGGCCACGGCCTGGACATGCTTCGCGTCCCCAAGGTGATCCTCGACGTCGCACCCCAGGGTCTTCTGCGCCGCGACGCAGAGCGCGCGTGGACCCTGTTTGGCGACCCGAAGACGTCGGCCATCGTCCTCGTGACCGTGCCCGAAGAGATGCCGACGACCGAGACGATCGAGCTCGCGAACGCACTCGGAGAAATGGGCCTGCCCGTCGGACGCGTCATCGTCAACGGCGTGCTGCCGCCCCTATTCTCCAAGGATGAGCGTGCGGCGCTCGAAGCGGTGCGCGTCGAGCCCCCGTATTCGCGTGCGGACGCCCTGCTGCTCGCCGCGCGCGAGCGCGCGGCGCGCGAGCGCACACAATCCGAAAGCCTGAACCGCCTCTCCCGCGAGCTGCCGGTGTCGCCGTCATTCCTTCCCCTCCTCACGGAGGACGCAGCAAAGCCCGAAGCCATTCGGCAGCTCGCAAAGCGGGTTTGACTCCGGCCGGCCGACGGTGTCCCTCCGCGTGCATGGGTCGCCCCAGCAAGAGACCCTGGCGTGCATTTCATAGCGCCGTGAACCGGCGTCGTTTCGCGAGGCGTAAGCGCCTGAAATGACAGCGGCGGTGGGCTCGATGGGCTTGGCGCGAGCGTTGCGATGACTCGCGCCGGCCATGAAGACGATTCCTCTTATCGCGGTTGTCGCGTCGACCTTAACCCCGACATTTGCCTTCGCCGATGACGCGCCGGACACACCCGTCGCGCCCTCCACGGCGTCGTCATCGGCCGCGTCGACGTGCCGCCTTGGCGACTACGAGGGGTTCGATGACGCCGACGCGCACACGACCGAGCGCGTCGTGTGTGCAGAGATCGCCCGCGCCGGTGCCTCCGCCGGGGCGCACTACCGCGTGTCGCTCGGGAAGCTCGGTTCCGCGACGATCCTGTCCGTCGCCCGCGAGGGCGACACGCCGGGAAGCACCGCGGACTCGCGGGAGATGCGCTTGCAAAACATCGAAGAGGTCATGGTGGCTGCCCCGCGCATCGCCGAGTCGATCGCAAAAGGGACACCCCTCCTGGAGACGGAGAAGGTCGACAACCTGGTAGGTCAGGACACGCGGCAGCCCAAGAGCAAGCCCGGCAAGACGCACTTCGCTCTGGGCCTCGTGGGGCTCCTGCCGCCCATCGACCAAGGCCTGACTCCCGCACCCGGCCTCGTTCTCGACGTGCACTACGAGACGGGATCCCAGAATCTGGAGCTCGGCGGCAGCATGCGCTTCGGCGGCGGCAACGGCAGTGGCCCCGCCGCCGTGAGTAACGGGTTCTTTGCCTTCTCCCTCGGCGGCCGCTGGTACACGACCGACACCGACGTGAGCCCTTACGTTGGCGGGGGCCTCACGTGGTCGGTTCTCGATCTGCACATGCCCGACGCGGGCGTCGATGCGAGCAACAACGGCCTAGGCGCGTACGCGGACGCAGGAGTGCAGATCCTGCGCACGCACCACGCTCACCTCGCGCTCGGGCTCCGGCTGGACTTGCCCTTCTTTGCGCTAAACAATAGCGAATACGTCGTGGAGACTGGCGCCTCGCCTGCGCCCGGCGGCGCGGGGACCCCCCAGCCCACCGCCGCGGTCCAGCACACGTACTACTACGCGCCCCTCTCGATGGAGCTTCGCCTCACGTTTTGAGCGGTAAGCGCCTCAGGCCTTCTTGAGATTCTCGAGGGCGTAGTCCCAGTTCACGAGGCTCTTGAGGAACGTCTCGATGTACTTGGGCCGCGCATTCCGATAGTCGATGTAATAGGCGTGCTCCCATACATCGAGGGTGAGCAGCGCCTTCTGCCCGTGCTTCATCGGCAGGTCCGCGTTGCCGGTCTTGGTGACCGCAAGCTTCTTGTCCTTGCCCAGGACGAGCCAGGCCCAGCCCGAACCGAACTGGGTCGTGGCGGCGTTCGAGAAGTCCTCGGTGAACTTCTCGAGGCTTCCAAAGTCGCGCTTGATCGCGTCGGCGAGCTCGCCTGTCGGCTGGCCGCCGCCGTTTGGCTTCATGCAATGCCAGTAAAAGGTATGGTTCCACACCTGCGCAGAGTTGTTGAAGACGCCGGCTTCGCTCGAGAGGATGATCTCCTCGAGGCTCTTGTTCGCCTCGGGCTTTCCTTCGAGCAGCTTGTTCAGGTTCGTGACGTACGCCTGGTGATGCTTGCCGTGGTGATATTCGAGCGTCTCGGCGCTGATGTGCGGCGCGAGCGCGTTCTTGTCATACGGAAGCGGGGGAAGCGTGAACGCCATGGGCTCTCTCCTTCGAATGTCGACCACGCTCCGGCCACGGTTCTTGCGGCATCGCAAGCAATGCCGTGGCCGAGACGCGCCGTCGGGTGGGGGAGCAATGGAATGCTCGTGCTGCCGCGAGATGTCAACGGCGCTGCTGCACGAGCAGCTTTTCGATGAGGTCCTGGGAGTAGGCGCTCAGCTCGCGAAATACGACACCCATGCCGGGCGGGTCCTTCTCGAGCCGGACGACCTCGCCAACGCCCTCGATGGTCTGGATGTCATCCATGATGACGGTGAAGCGCAGGTTCACCCGGGTCCCGATCGGCAGGGGCTGCTGCGATTTGATGTAGACGCCGGTTCTCGAGATGTTCGTCACGTACTCCTGGATGAACGCGTCGAACGATTCGAACTCCTTGTTGATCGTAACCCGCGGCCCCTCGCGCTTGTCGTCCTTTTCGTCGTCGCTCATTGGCTTACCGCTCCGGGTCACTTACCGACGAGGTCGAATTGCTCGAGATGGTACTCGGTTCGGGACGTCACCTGAATCCGTCGCATGTACCGGCTCTCGGCCTCCTGCAACACGGCCTTCTCGCTGCCTGTCAACATGTCTGCAACTGCAGGGTGGCAGTTGACGAGGACCGTGTATCCCGGCAAGTCGTGCCGCTTGCGACGGATCTCGCGGAGGATCTCGAACGCGATCGTCTCCTTGGACTGAAGATGTCCGGTCCCGTCGCAGTAGAAGCAGGGTTCGTGCAGAAGACGCCCCAGGCTCTCTCGCGTCCGCTTGCGGGTCATCTCGATGAGCCCGAGCTCGGAGATGCGATTCAGCGTCGTCTTCGCCTTGTCACGCTGCAAAATCTCCTCGAGGGTCTTGCGAACCTTTTCCCGGTTCGCCGCCTTCTCCATGTCGATGAGGTCGAGGATGATCAACCCGCCAATGTTCCGGAAGCGGAGCTGGTATGCGATCTCGTGGACGGCCTCCAGGTTCGTCTTGAGGATCGTCTCCTCCATGTCCTTGCTGCCCTTGCCCACGTAACGGCCGGTGTTCACGTCGATCGCGGTGAGGGCCTCGGCCTCGTCGAGGATCAGGTACCCGCCGCTCGGCAGTGGCACCTTGCGCGATAGAGCGCGCGCAATCTCGTCCTCGATACCGTACGCATCGAAGATGGGCTCGTCCTCGTTGAAATAGACGACGTCCTTCAGTCGCTCCGGCATGAACATCTCGACGAAGCGGCACAGGCGCTCGTACTGCGCCTTGTCGTCGATCACGATCTGGTCGACGTCGTCCGTGAAGAGATCACGCGCCGTCTTGAGGACGATATCGAGCTCGCTCAGGAGGTTCTTCGGCGCGCGCGCGACTTCGCGGTTCTTCGCGACCTCGCCCCAGAGCCTCACGAGGTAGCCCACATCCTGCTTGAGCTGCTTCTTCGTGAGCCCCTCGGCAACCGTGCGCACGATGAGACCGCCGGTCGGCGGTCGCATGCTCTCGATCGTCTCCCGCAGGCGCGCCCGCTCTTTGTCGCTGCCGATGCGCTTACTCACGCCAACGTGCTCGAGCGTGGGCAGGTAGACGACGTAGCGACCCGGGAGCGAAATGTGGCTCGAGCAGCGGGCCCCTTTCGTGGAGATGGGCTCCTTCGTGATCTGAACGATGATCTCCTGCCCCTCCTTGACCACCTCGCGGATGGGAGTGGACTTGGACAACCTGCCCGGGTTGATGGTCTGTCGCGGCCGGTGCTCGCGATTCGGTCGGTCCGCCTCACGACCACCGCGGCCTCGATCGCCGCGATCGCTTCGATCTCCTCGGTCTCGGCCGCGCCCCCGACGTCGTCGTCCCCGGCGGTCCCCGCCGCCTCGATCGTCGCGGCGAGCGAGCCGCGGCGCCGGAGCGCGCGGCATCGGCTCACCGGGTTCGCTCACGGTGAAGCCCGGTAGGTTGGGGTCGTCGAGGAGCTCGTCCAGCGGCTCCAGCGGCGGCGCGGCGGCGGCGAGGGCGGTGTCGGGCGCGGGGGCCGGGTCGCTGGCGGGGTCGTCCAGCTCGGTCGCGGTCGGCGCGTCCTCCAGAAACCCGCTGTCCGCGGGCGGCGGCGTCTCTTCCTCGCCCTCGGGTTCGTCATCGGCCTCGAGCTCGTTCGACGAATCCACCGCCGCTTGCGCGTCCGGCTCCTCAGGCTCTGCGTGGTCCCCTTCGCTGCGTTCTTCGCGATCGCCTTCGCGACGATCGGGCTCCGCCTCGTCGTCGCGATCGTTCTCGTGAATCATCCCCTCGGCGTCTTCGTCGCCCCGGTCCTCGTCCAACTCCGCCGGGGGCTCTACGGCTGGCTCCCCCGCTTCATCGCCCTCCGACGGCTCGGCCGCGAAGCGGCCCGCTGCCGGTTCGGCCACGACGCCGGAAGCGCCATTCGTCCCCTCGGCTGCCGGCCGGGCCTCGGCCTGTTCGGCCTCACCCTCGGCTGCCTCGGCCGCCGCGACGTCGCTCTCGTCCGGCGTATCCGCGGAAGAAGTTTCGCTCGACCCTCCTCCCGCGCCGAGCGCGTGCTTGCGCCCTCCCGCGAGGTAGGTCTCGAAGTCGTCCGGTCGGATGAGGTCCTCGACGTGGAGGAACGCGGCACGCTCGAGGCCGATGTCGACGAACGCAGCCTGTAACCCCGGGAGGACGCGTGTGACCTTACCGAGGTAGATGTCGCCCACCGAGCCACCGCGCGGGAGGGCACCACTTCGTTCGATGTGCAGCTCGGCGATGATGCCGTTTTCGATCAGAGCAACGCGGGTCTCGCCGATAGCGCACGAGATGACGAGAAGATTCTTACCCATTCGGAGCGGAGCTTTCCCGCCCGAGAACACGGATCGCACGTAGGCGACGTGCGCGGCGCCGCGTCGTGACGACGATCGTCACCCAACATCGGCGGGCTCGAGCCTAAACGGAGCAACGGATGGCCTCGGGCTGCGCCGGGGCATTCGATCGCTCGGAGAGCGCGGGAGCACCGGCGGCAGAAGAGTCACTGGATATTCACGAACCGCACGCCGGAACTGCCGGCATAGCGGCGAAACCTTTGGGTGACGCCCGGGCATCGAGTGCCGAGGGCCTGTCCCGTCTCTGGGCTTAGCGGAAAGTTTGCCGTCGTGCCAGCCCCACGCTTCATCACGGTGCAAGTACTAGCATCCGCAGGACTTCCTGCCGAGCCGAGCGGCAGAGCGCCGGATGGGGTGGCCCCGCTGCTCTGCTCCGACGGTCGCCGCACAAAAGGCGAAGGCCCTGCCACACGCTTCCACGCTACCGTTGCTCCCTTCCGGGCCTGGCGGGGTTCACGCTTCTGCGTCGGCAGGGCCGCACGGCGCGCCGCGAAGCTCGTCGCGATCGCGCCGAGATGGTTTCTAGCGCCGCCGCCGCGTGACGTCGAGGGGGTTCCTCGTCTACGGTGAGCGCCTTGAGCCCGGCCCTGGAAATTCGCCTGCTCGTGGGGCGCGAGATGCGCCGCTGCGTTCGGAGCGCGAAGGGGATCGCGCTCGGGCTCGTGACCCTGCTCGGGGCCGTCGTCACCTCGCTCCTCGTCACCTCCATCGAGGGCGTCGACCGAAGTATGGCCGGCGGGTCGACCGAGCAATTCATGGAGCTCAAGCGCCAGGCGATCGAACATCAGACCGGCAACGCGGCGCTGGCAGCCCAGGCCGCGAACATGCCCGTCTCCCTCAAGGCCTTCCTCGAAGTGACGGTTTGGCTGTCGCCGCTCCTCATCGCGCTTCTCGGCTTCGACGCGGTCTCTGGCGAGCTTCAGCACCGAACCGTCCGGTTCTGGACCGTGCGAACGCGGCGTTCGACGTACTTCGTCGCGAAGCTGCTGGGCCTTTGGGGGCTCGTCGCACTCGTGGCCCTGGCGATCAACGCCATCGCGGGCGGAGTCGCGCTATCCAAGGGGTACGTCACGGGCGGAGAGCTCCTGAGCTGGGGGCTTCGCTTTTGGCTCGTCGCCGTCGTGATCGCCGGTGCGTGGGCGGCCATCGCGATCTTCATCAGCTCGTGCTTCCGTACGCCCGTCGTGGCCCTCCTCACCACGTTCGCGACCTTCTTCGTGCTGTGGGTGATCGGCTTCCTGTTCGCGAACATCTCGCGTGCGCAGACCATGCTGCAGTCGCAGGCCCTCGACGTCCGGATGCGTTGGTACGAGTACCTTTACCCCAACGCCTACGAGTCGATGCTCCTGTCCGACGAACCCCATCGCCCCCTCCTGGGTGCGGCCATCCTCCTGGGCTTCGTCGCGTGCATGGCCGCTGCGGGCTCGATGCTCTTCGCCCGGAGGGACGTTTAGTGCAGCCCCAAGGGAGCGCCGCAACGCGGACGGAGTCGGTCGCGGAGCGGGACACGGCCGGGCGCCATCCCTCCGGTGCTGCGAGCCGCAAGCACGCCGATGCTGCCATCCATTTGCGGCGGTTGACCAAGCGCTTCGGTACGAAGACCGCGGTCGACGACGTCACCCTGACCATCGACGTCGGGAGCGTGTACGGACTCATCGGCCCGAACGGCGCAGGAAAGACCACGACCTTCTCGATGATGTCCGGATACCTCCGACCCTCCGAGGGGTCGGTGGACGTTCTTGGCCGTAGCCCCACGGACGTGGACGGCCTGCGCTCGCGGATCGGCGTTCTGCCGCAGGACGCCATTCTGCCGGCGACCGAGCGTGTCGGCGACCTTCTCGTTCACCTCGCGCGGCTGCAAGAGATCCCTTCGAGCAAGGCGATCGAGCTGGCGCGCCGCGCCCTCGCCGACGTGCAAGGCGAGGACTGGTGGAACCAGCGTTGCGGCAGTCTCTCGCACGGAATGGCGAAGCGGGTCGCGCTCGCTCAGTCGTTCCTCGGCGACCCCGAGGTCGTGCTCCTCGACGAGCCGACGGCAGGACTCGATCCGCGCGTCGCCTGGGAGATGCGCCAGCTCATCGTGGCCAAGAAGGGGCGCTGCACGATCGTCATCTCGAGCCACAACCTGCAGGAGCTCGAGGAGGTCTGCGACGGGGCGGCAGTCCTCGATCGCGGGCGCGTCATCGCGAGCGGCACGATGGCGGAGCTCACCGCGGCGAACGAGGAAGTGCACATCCGCGTCGGCCGTGGCACAAGGCGCGGATCTCAGTCTGGACAGTTGAACTTGGCCCAGGTCCGCGAGCTGCCCATGGTGAAGGCGGCGGACTTCGACGAGGAGGAGCTTTTGCTCGTCGTTCACTTCGAACGCAAGCAAGCCGACGCCGAAACCGTGATCGCGCACGTACTGTGGCTGCTCCTGAACAACCAGGTGCGGATCAGTGGCGTGACGAAGGGCCGCGGTCTCGAACAGCGCGTGATGGATCTGACGTAGCCTACGGCGACGGGGCCGTTCCTTCTCATGAGGAAGGCAGGCCCTTCCGACGAAGAGGACGCTGCGGTTTCGCGAGTCTCAGTCCGCGCCATTGAGCCATGCCGAGAACGCCACGTGAAAGAGGACGCCGTAGCCCCGGCGCACCGCTCGCGCGATGCGCTGTTCGGTGCGCTGCAGCTCGATGCGAATCTGGCGCGGCGGTCGTGGAAACCGCGCCACGACGTCGGCGGGTACGGTGAACGCTCCGGAGTCGCCGATCACGCAGCGCACCTCAACGCCGGGGGAGTTGTTCGTGGCCACCGACAGATACAGGTCCATCTCGTCGCCGCCCGCGCTCTCCCAGCGCACGTCGAGCGGCCCGCTCATCGGGAAATGGAGCGGCTCCAGCGGTGATGGTGCATCGAGCACGACCGGGATCGGCGCAGGCACCTCTGTCGACGCCGACCGGTCTCCTTGGCCACCGGCGAGTGTCAGCGCCTCTCCGCCTCTGAAGAGCGGCACGTTGCTCCCCGCGGGGGGATCGCTCTCGTACGCACCGACGGAAGGCTCGAACCAGAAGCGAACGACGGATAGCGCCTGGCTCCCCGTGACGGCGAAAGATCCGGCGTCGAAGGGCGTCCATACCGGGAATGGTTTGCACGTGTCGCTCGACCAGCAGTACTGGCCCGGGGCACAACCGGGATCACAGACCGGCAGAACGAAAACCGTACACGGGCCTTCAACCGAAGTCGCCTGCGTGTCCACCTCGGTAATCGACTCGCCTTGCATGTCGGCAAGGGCGGGGGGCGGACTAGCGAAGACGGCCCACTGGTCGGAGCCGGCGGGAAATTGATGAAGGTTAACCTCTCCAAATAGCCATTGCACTTCGTCGGGGGCGAGCGCTCCGGCAGCGTCGGCGGGCGGACTCGCTGCCGGCTTCCCGTAAGAGTCGCCGGTCGCCGAGCCGCCCGCGCTGCACCCGACGAGCGACGCCAGCCCTAGCGCGGCCAGCGTCCTTCCGGCTCGATTCATTGCACGATATCGGTTCCGATCATCCTGGTCATTGCACGACAACGGTTCCGATCATCCCGGCGCCCGCATGCGGACGGCAGTAATACGGAAACATTCCGGCCTGAGTGAATGTGTGGCTGTACATCGCTCCCGTGGTTGAGGTAGGGGCGGTCGCGCAGTTCATGTCGCTGGGCGAGCAGAACTTGTTGTCGGCAGTGCCCATCCCCATCTTGACCGTTCCGCTCGTGACCGTATGGCCAGGCGACTGCCAGACCCATTGCACGGTGTCGCCCGGATGGATCGTGACCATAGAGGGCGCGAACGTATGCGGCGCCCCACCCGGACCGACCATCACCATGACCGTCTTGCCTCCGTCGCCCGGTCCGGCGTCGCTCGGTCCGGCGTCACCGGGTCCGGCGTCGCCGC
Source organism: uncultured Myxococcales bacterium (assembly GCA_937998045.1). Taxonomy (GTDB): domain Bacteria; phylum Myxococcota_A; class Polyangia; order Polyangiales; family Polyangiaceae; genus Palsa-1150. The sequence continues at coordinate 6,244 of CALKVG010000220.1, read as the reverse complement.
TGCTCGACCCCGAGCTGCTTCCACTGCTCGATCCGGAGCTGCTGCTGGACCCCGAGCTGCTCGTGCTGCCGCTGCTCGATCCGGAGCTACTCCCGCTCGTGCTCCCACTGCTGGACCCCGAGCTGCTCGTGCTGCCGCTGCTCGATCCGGAGCTACTCCCACTCGTGCTCCCACTGCTGGACCCCGAGCTGCTCGTGCTGCCGCTGTCTCCCCCCGAGCCAGAGTCGTTGCCGCAAGCGGCGACCGAGAGCCCGGCGCTCAAAGCGAGAGCACCCAGCGATAGCGTTAGGCGCGATTCGATTTGCATGGGGGCAATCCCTATCACATCGCTTCGGGCGAAGCTCGTTTCCGCTGCGGACAAGCGAATCGGGGCGCCGCGCCACGCCTCCAACGTCGCTATCCAATTTTGGATAGATCTGCGCGTTGATCGAGGTTCGCACACACTGCACGACTCCCGTGCAGCAGCGTTACGTATTTCGCGTCGAACCGAAATAACGCGAGAGCGCTTTGCGCACCGCCGCCAGCCGAGGTTAGGGTTGACCCGGCCCGGGGCACCATCCGAGGGATCCGCGCATGCGCATATCGTTCGCTTGTTTCGCTCTCGGGGCTCTCGGAGCCATGGCCGAGGCGTGCTCGCAGCCGCACCCTTACGACGTGGACGCCTTCTGCACCGATTGGGCAGCGGCCATGTGCCAGGTGGCGAACGTATGCTCCGTCGACGCGTTCGGTTGCCAGCAGTACCAGACGACCCAATGTCTGACGAACGCGGTGACGGCGACGAGCCCCGACACGCGCAACTTCGACCCCGACAACGGTCACGCTTGCATCGATGCGATGCAGTGGGCATACGACCAGAACACGATCGGGTTCACGCAGCTGCAGTCGCTGGTCGACGTGTGCCAGCGCGCGTACCTCGGGCTCGCAACGGCCGGGGACTTCTGTCGGATGGACTACGACTGCGCGGCCGGCCTCGTCTGCGTGTCGCAGAATCCGGGCGGAACGCCCGTCGTCTGCGCGACACCGCAGCCGGTGATGCAGGGGCAGTCCTGCGCGGCGCAGGGCTCGCAGTGCCCAACCGGTACGTACTGCAACAACCACGGCAGCGGCAGCTGGATCTGCGACGAGGCGCCGGCCGCCGGCCAGCCGTGCGCGCTGGGGACCTATTGCGCGAGCGACGCCCACTGCGTGATGAGCATGTGCCAGCCTCGCGCGCAGGCCGGCGAGGCCTGCTTGCCGAACGGGGACGATTGCGCGGCTGCCAGCCCTTACTGCGACCCGTACTCCAAGACGTGCTCGGCCGGCCTCGCGTTCCACCCGGGCAACGCCGACTGTCAGGGCATCTCCGGCATCGGGACCCCGGCGGACTCCGCCCTCGAGGGGGGTGCCGGGGGCGACTGACGGCGGCTCGGCCGAATGGGCAGGTCCGAGAAGATGTGTCGTTTGGCGCGGCGGCCATCGCCGGACTTGTCGCCGAGCGCGTTTGATGGCACTTTCCGCGCGCCCCGCCACATAGGAGAGGTGACCGAGTGGCCGAAGGTACCCGCTTGCTAAGCGGGCGCAGCTCAAAAGGCTGCCGCGGGTTCGAATCCCGCCCTCTCCGCTGACTTTCTGGCGTGCTTTCCGCGGCGCCAGCTCTACGGGGCGCGGGCCAGGTGGTAAGGCCTGTCTGCGCTCGGGGCGGGTCGATGGTCGCGACGGGTCGGTTCAGTTCAGTTTCCGCCGTCCGTGCACGTTGCGCAGTCGGCGCTCTGGTCGCCGCACACGAGAAGTGTTGCGCTGCCGATCGAGCTCCCTCGCAGGTCCTGCGTATAGATCGTGTCGGTGCTGTCGCCGGCCGCGATGGACAGCTTCGCGTAATTCATCGCCCACACGGTGAACACGTACGCGTGCACCGGCGAGCTCGAGTTGGGTCCGGCGTATTGATCCGCGCCGACGAAGCTCGCCCCCCGCTGCATGCTCCCCATCGGCGCCGGCGATCCCGGCATCGCTCCGCTCGGCAGCATCGGCGCGAGGGACGTTACGCTGGCCGGGATGTTCCACATCACCCAGGGCGTGGTCCCGGCGGCCGTATCGTGAAGCGAGACGGCGAAGCTCAACGTCCCGGAGGGCGGGTTGCTCCACGACAGCGGCGGGGACATGTCGCCAGTGCCGTGCGTCTGGCCGTTCTTGAAGCACAGGTTGCTGCCCATCGAAGGCGCCGCGCCGGAGGCCATGGCGAAGTCGCTACCGGTCACCGTGAACGCGCCGGAGGGAGCGTCGGAGCCGCCCGTGTCGGCGCCGCCGCCGTCGTCGCTCCCCGAGTCGCCGCCGTCGCTCCCAGAGCTGCTGGTGGACCCGCTCGTCGAGCCGCTTGCGGATCCGCTGCTCGTTCCCGATCCGCTGCCCGAACCCGACGTCGAGCCCCCGGAGCCGCTGCTCGCGCTGCCGCTCGAGCCGGTACTTCCGGAGCTCCCTCCGCTGCTCGCCGAGCCGCTACTGCCCGACGTGCTCCCGCTGCCGCTTCCCGAGTCCGCACCGTTCCCCGCGTTCCCGGAGTCGCCCGATCCGCACATCGTCAATCCCACGAGCGCGAGCGAGCCTGCCCCAGTCGCGACCAGACGTGTGAGCCTGTTCATCGTTGGCGACCGAGCAAAACCCGGCGCGGCCTGGGCTGTCAACCCGCGATTGCCGCGCAGCGGGCATCGCAAAGTGTCTGGCACCGCCGACTGATCCTTTGGGAGTGAATCCACCACAAAGCACCCGCGCGTGGGTCGGCCATGTGCGGGTCCGGCGCTCCGCGGTCGAGAGTCGAGGACATCGGGCCACGACCGCCAGCCCCGCGTCGGGGCGACTGAATCGGCGCGGCCATGCAATCTTCGGGGCGATGGTGTATCGCTCGCCACCCCGGCGCGAGTTGCCGACGTGCAGCGCGCACGGCCTGCGATACGACTGGTCGATCCACAGCGGCTGCGCGATCTGCCGCGGAGCGGCGCCTGGACCGCTCAGTCTCGAGCGGCCCGCTCTGCTCCTGTTCTGGGCCATCGGGGGCATCGTCCTCGCAGTCGGCGTTGTCGTTGGCGTCGTCGCGAAGCGCCGCACCTTGACCACCTCCTGGGACCGCGTCTCGGTTCCGCGCCTCTCGGTTCCGTACCGCGGTACGGCCTCGTGCGTCCCGGTCATCGAGCGCATCGACGTCGCACCGGGGGCAGTGCGCGCCGGCCGCCCCACCACGCTGACGTGCGTCGCCACCGTGATCGGCGACGAGCCGAACCTTTATCGCTGGCTGGGCCCGTTCGGCGCGACCAACGAGACGGGCGCGTCGTACGCCGTGTGGACGCCGGCGGGGCCGCAGTCGACGACGGTGACTTGCATCGCACGCAACTCCGTCGGGAGCGTTCGCGCGACGGCGGACGTGCGCGTGCTCGCCGCCGGGCCCTGAGCCGACGTCTTGCAGTCGAGCGCTCTGGCCATCCTCGCGGCACACCGTCCGCGCGTTGGGCGCGCGGCGGAATGGTCGCTCGTGGGCCGCTTCCCTGGCGCGCGCGCCTCACTGAGTGGTCTTCGACGGATTGAGGCGGTCGGGCAGAGGGGTGAACTCCACCTCGTCGCCGGGCACCTTCGGGAAGCGGCCCTCGGTCCAGTCCTCCTTCGCGCGCTCGATGCGCTCCTTCGAGCTGGAGACGAAGTTCCAGTAGACGTTGCGCTCGCCCTCGAGCTTGGCGCCGCCGACCAGCATCGCGCGGGTCGGCTCCGCCGCCTCGAGCACGACGCGCGCCCCGGGGCGGAGGACGAACATCGACCCGCTTCGAAATGCCCGACCGTCGCACCCGACAGCCCCTTCGACGACGTACACGGCGCGCTCCTCGTGCGAGTCGTCGACCGGGACGCGCGCTCCGCGATCCATCTGCGCGTGCACGCAAAAGGTTGGCGAGAGGACACCGACGGGAGAGGCTTGGCCGTACGCGGTCCCGGCGATCACCTCGAGGGCGGCGCCTTCGAGACGCAACCTGGGGATGGTGGTCGCCGGGTGGTGCTCGAAGCGCGGTTCGGCCATCTCGTCCTGAAGGGGGAGGGCAACCCAGCTCTGGATCCCGTGGTTGTGAACGCCTGCCTTTCGCGACGCCGGGCTGCTGCGCTCCGAGTGAACGATGCCGCGCCCCGCGAGCATCCAGTTCACGTCGCCCGGGCGTATCGTCTGCGCCGACCCGAGGCTGTCTTTGTGGTCGATCTCTCCCTCGAAGAGGAACGTGACCGTTGCGAGGCCGATGTGCGGGTGCGGCCGGACGTCCATCCCTTCGCCCACCGGGAGGCGGACGGGCCCCATGTGGTCGAAGAAGATGAAGGGACCCACGAGACGTCGGCGCATCGACGGGAGCACCCTCCGGACCGCGAATCCCCCGAGGTCGCGTGGCCTTGCGTCGATGACCAGCTCGATCGACGTGGATTCCCCGTCGAGACACTCGGGTTCGTTGGCCGGCAGCGTACCGCTCATCGCGAGCACTCTACTCCACGCAGCCTGCCCTGGCTCATCCCCCCTCCGAGTCCCGCGAGCGCCGCCGCTCGCGTACGCTCCTCCCCGCTCATGCGCGCCTCTTCTCATGCCGCGCTCCTCGCGCTGCTCTTCGTCGGCTACGCGAGCTTCTATCTCTGCCGCGCGAACGTCGACGCCGCGATGCCGTTGCTCGTCCGCGAGGGGTACTCGAAGGCAAGCCTGGGGCAGCTCGCGTCGATCGCGACGTTCGCGTATGCCCTAGGCAAGCTGGTGATGGGCGCGGTCGGAGACGCGCTCGGCGGGCGGCGCGTCATCGGGCTGGCCATCGCCGGCTCGGTCGTATTCTCCCTGTCGTTCGGCACGGCCAACACGCTCGTCGCGATGATCGTCTTCGCGTCGTGCAACCGCTTCTTCCAGTCCGGCGGCTGGAGCGGTCTCGTACACGTCGTGGCGCGCTGGTTCGAGCCTCGCGTTCACGGCCGCGTCATGGGGTTTCTGTCGACGAGCTACGAGCTCGGCAACGTGTTCGCACTCACGCTCTCGGGCCTCGTCGCGCGGAGGGGCTGGCGGGCGCTCTTCGTGGTCAACCCGCTCCTCTTCGCCACGGTGGGGCTCGTCGTCGTCGCCGGTTTGCCGCGCGTTCCTGGGCCCGCGACGGCGGCGTTGCCGGTCCTCGACCGGGGATCGTCGGCTCCGGCGGAACCGTCCGCAGAGCCGGAGCCCTCGCTCCCAGCGGTCCTCCGCGGTCTCGTCGTCCGCGGCTCCCTTTGGGTCGCGCTGGCCCTGAGCGCCTTGCTCACGTTCCTGCGCGTGGCGTTTCTGACGTGGACACCGACGTATCTCTTCGAGGTATCCCGCGCAACCGGGCACGAAGAGGTGTCCGGCGCGATCGTCAAGAGCGCGATGTTTCCCGCGGCCGGAGTGGTCGCGGCGCTCGTCGTCGGCTTCCTCAGCGATCGGCTCGGCCCCGGGCGGCGCGCTCCGATCATGGCCGTCTCCCTCGCGGTGGTCGTGGTGCTCGTGCTCCTCCTCGGTCATGGAGGCGTTCGCGAGCCATTCGCCGCCGGCGCGCTCATCGCCGGCGTGGGCCTCTTCCTCCTCGGTCCGTATTCGCTCCTCGCCGGCGCCGTCGCCCTCGACGTCGCCGGCAAGCGCGGAACGGCGACGGCGACGGGCGTGATCGACGGCGCCGGTTACCTCGGCGCGACGGCGGCGCCCTATGCGCTCGGCGTGACCGCGGACCGCGCGGGATGGTCCGCGGCGTTCGACGTCGTCGCCGTCGCGGCCCTCGTGGCCACTGCCGTCGCCGCTGGCTGGACCGTTGTCGTCCTGCGGAAGCGAACGTAGGCACCCGCGGGCCAGCCGGGCTACCGTGACCGAGCCGCACCGAGATGGTCCGTCTCGTCTACTCCAACTGCACCGAGGAGCTCCTCTCCGTTCTCGCCGAAAGGGTGCGGGCGCAGCAAGCGAGCGACGGGCCGCTCCGGCCGGTGCGCGTCGTCGTTCCGACCGCGATGCTGGAGAGGTACGTGCATCTGGGCCTCGCCCGGATCTGCGGAATCGCCGCCAACCTCGAGACGATGCTTCTCACGCGGTTCGCCGCCCAGGTGGTCACCGAGTCGGGGCGGGCGCGCGTGGCGGCCGCCGACGCCATCGAAGCGATGGCACTCTCGCTGCTGCTCGACGACGACTTCTTGCAGCACCCCGACGTGGCGCCGGTTCGAGCCTACCTCCGCTCGGTGGAGGGCAGGGACGCGGCCGACGCGAGGAGGG
>CALKVG010000219.1 GCA_937998045.1 uncultured Myxococcales bacterium | reverse complement strand
TGTCTCGTGGGCTCGGAGATGTGTATAAGAGACAGCCCGTGATGGTGGGCCGGGCGCTCGGCGCCGTCGCCGCGCTGCGGCGACCGGCGGTCCGGCCCAGCGAACGGCTGTCGCCGCGAAGCGCCGAAAAAGACGTGCGCTTGCTCAAAGGCGCCTTCGACGTCGCGGACAAGGCGCTTCGCGGCCTTCGCGAGCGCGCGAGCGCCATCGGCCTCGGGCGGGAGGCGCAGTTTCTGGCTACTTACGGAGAGATCCTCGAAGACGCTCGCTTTCGCGAGCGTGCTACCGAGCTCGCCGCCAAGGGGGTGGGGGTCGCGCAAGCGCTCTCCCAGGTCGCCCGCGACGTGACGCGAACCGCCGTCGCCTTCACACGGGACCCGTTCCTCGAGGAGCGCGCCCGCGACATCGAAGACCTGTGCGATGCGCTGACGATGCTGGCCGACATCGACCGGCGATCGGTGCTGCCGAGCAAGGCGCTGCTCGTGGGCGACACACTTACCGTGTTCGACCTGCTGGTGAGCGCCCGATCTCAGCCCGCCGGCGTCGCGCTCAGCGAACGGGGCTCGGGACCCCGCACCCGCGCCTTGCTCAAGCTGCTCAATGTCCCGGCCGTCGTCGAAGTGAAGGGCCTCTTCCGCTGGGCCTCCGACGGGGATATCGCGCTGCTCGACGGCGATCACGGCCTGCTCGTGATCAACCCGAGCAAGGGGGAGATGGCCAGCCTTCGCGAACAGCGGCGCTCGGGAAAGGACGGGTAAAGGAACCCAAGCGCGACCCCTCCCCTCGTGTCACGATGGGGTGCTCAGCGTGACACCCGCCTCGCCTTCGCCGCCGGCCGCCGATGACCTCCCGCCTCCGCCCGTGGACGAGGACGGCGATCGCATCAGCGTCACCGACGTGAACGGGACCATCGCGCACTTCGAGATGTCGTACTCGGCGCCGTCGGCCGGCGCGCGCGAGAAGTTCGGGCCGCCGCTGCGTTCGCGCATTCCGTCCGCGGTCTACCTGGCGGTCGCAATCGCGTTCGCGATCGTGACCTGGTACGCCTACAACGCCCCGGAGAGCTCGACGCTCTTCGTCTGGGCCGTCGAGGGCGACCGCATCCGGCCGCTGTCGGCGAGCGTGATCGCCATTGTCCTCCTGGTGAGCGCGGCGGCCACCGTCGTACGCACCCACATGCGCGGCGTGCTCGTGAGCGACGACTGGGTCGAGGCACGGTACCTCTTGCCCCTGGGGATCCCGCGGGCGCGCCGGTGGGGTTGGGCGCAGGTGACGCGCATCGTCGTCGACGGCTCGCGCGTCGCCCTCGAGATGTACGACGGCGGCTTCGAGCGGCTACCGGAAGTCGCCAACGGCGAGGCCCTCACCCAGCTCCTGATGCATCACGCCGTGCGGCTGCGCATCCACGTCACGGTGTTGTGAAGCGTCGAGGGCGCTCGGCGTCTCAGCGTCTCTGCGGCCCGGCGACCTCTCTCTACGGATCCCGCGCCCGGGCCGCCTGCCATTCGGCCTTGACGGCCGCGCGTAGCTCCGCGTCGCCCAGGAACTCGATTGCCGTGCGCGCGAGGGCCTTGGCTGCGACGAGCGCGGTGCTCGCCGCGTCGCCGGTACCGGCCGCGTGCGCGAACGCTCGCTCGTGGCAGGCGGCGACCCCCTCGTCCACAATGGCGAGCCAGGGATGAATCGACGGGACGACGTGCGATACGTCTCCCATGTCCGTGCTCCCCGCCCCGATGCGCGGATCGCGCTCGCGCGGCTTTCGACCGAGCGCCTGCAGGTGGGCGCCGAACCGCCGGGCGAGGGCGAGGTTGTTGACCATGTCGCGGTAGCCCTTGCGCACCTGCACGTCGACCGAGACGTCGCTGGCCATCGCCGCGGCGCGCGCGCAGCGCTCGACGATACCGCGCACGCGGTCGAGCTCGGCCCCATCCAGCGCGCGTACGCTGAACTCGCAGGCCGCCCGCTCGGGGACGATGTTGACCGCCTGGCCGCCGTTCGTGACGTAGCCATGAACGCGAACGCCGTCGCGGAAGTGAACGCGTTGCCCGTCGATGAGGCGAAACGTATCGAGGCAGGCCGTCAGCGCGCTGCGACCGGCGTGTGGCGCGATGGCCGCGTGGGAGGGCACGCCGGTGAAGTCGAACGTGAGCCAGAGGGACGCGAGCGCCGGGTGCGCGAGCAGATCTCGGTCGAACGGGTGGAACATCATCGCCGCGTCCACTCCGTCGAACACACCCGCCTTGATCATTTCGATCTTCCCGCCCCCGCCTTCCTCTGCGGGCGTCCCGAGGAGCGCGACCTCACCGGGGGCGCCGCCGGCGGCCGAGGCTACGGCAGCCGCCGCGACGAAGGCTCCGACGGCGCCCGCCGCGATGAGGTTGTGCCCGCATGCGTGACCCACCCCCGGCAGGGCGTCGTACTCGGCCAGGATCGCGACGCGGGGCCCTCCGCCGCGGCCGGCGCGCGCATGGAAGGCCGTGGGCATCCCGGCCACGCCCCGCTCGACGGCATACCCCTGCGACATGACGAACTCGCTGAGCCAGGAGCTGGCCAGGTGCTCTTCGAAGCGAAGCTCGGGGTGCGCGTGGATGCGGCGCGCGAGCTCGACCAACTCGGCGGCGCACGCATCTACGGCGCGATCGATCGAAGCTGCATGCTCGGGCGCGAGCGTCATCCGGGTCGATCCTTGCGCTAAGCTGCGGGCCAGCGCCAATGAAATCCTCCTGGAAACCTGGACGCGGGGGCGCGCACGTGCCGTCACGCACACGACTCGCGGGTCTGTGCGCCTGCGCGGCTCTGCTCGGCGGCGGCGCATGCCGCGACCAGACGCCTGCCCCGGCCAGCGCCGCCGCACCGGCGTACGCCGAAGGGATGCTCGGCGGCGAAGCCGGCGCACCCGGGAGTGGCGCGGCGGCCTCGGCGGCCGCTCGTCCGACGGAGGGCGCCCCGCCGGGGGCGCCCGCTGCGTCGGTCACGGCCGCGCCGGGGCCATTCACGCCCGAGAAGGTCACAGGCGAGGGCCACGCCATGGGCACGCACCTCGCCTTCGCGGCATTCACGACGCCCACGGTCGACGCCGCCCGCGTGCATGCGCTGTTCGACGCGGCCACGGCCGAGATCGTGCGCATCGAAAAGCTGATGACCACTTGGGACCCGCTCAGCGAGGTCTCGCGGATCAACGCCGCCGCCGGCAAGCAGCCGGTGGCCGTCGGCGACGAGACCTTCGACGTGATCCACGAAGCCTTGCACGCGAGCGAGATCAGCGGCGGGTGCTTCGACATCACCTTCGAGACCCTTCACGGCCTCTGGAAGTTCGACCAGGACCTCGACCCGCACCCGCCCTCGGCGGCGGACGTCCGGGCTCGGCTCAAATATCTCGGCTCGAAGCACGTAAAGCTCGACCCCGCTGCGCACACGGTCTTCCTGGACGAGCAGCACGTGCGCATCGGCCTGGGCGGCATCGCCAAGGGCTACGCGGTCGATCGCGCGTCCCAGGTGCTCAAAGACGGCGGACTCCCCTCCTTCTACGTGCAGGCGGGGGGCGATCTCTTCACGCAGGGGACCAAACCGGACGGCTCGCCCTGGATGGCGGGCGTCCGCGACCCGCGAGGGGCCGAGGGCGACTACTTCGCGACGATGCCCGTGAGCGATCACGCCTTCAGCACCGCCGGAGACTACGAGCGCACGTACATCGTCGGCGGCAAGCGGTACCACCACATCATCGATCCGCACACGGGGTACCCGGCGACGGCGTCGCGCAGCGTGACCATCTGGGCGACGACGGCGCTGCTGGCGGACGAGATCGACGACGCCGTCTTCATCCTCGGGCCCGAGAAGGGGCTCGCCCTCGTCGAGTCGCTCGATGGCGTCGGCGCCGTCATCGTCGACGCGAAGAACCGCGTCTGGACGAGCAAGCGGCTCGAAGGGCGAGTGCGCCCGGTGCACCCGCCTACGGACGGACTCTAGAGCCGGTCGGCTCCAGAGTCTCAAACGGTTCGCGCGAGGACCCCGCGCACCGCGCGCTCGAGGTCGGCCGCGCAGGCGACCTCGTAGACCGCTGTACAGCGCGGGGCGTAGCGGGCCATCGCGCTGTCCCCATGGCTCCACTGGCCGCGAGGCTCGGGACAGAGCCAGAGCAGCGCGCGAGAGCGCGCGCGGACGCGGTCGAGCACCTCGGGGGCGGCGTCGTGGTAGTTGGTGCGGCCGTCGCCGAGGATCACCACCGTCGTGCGGCGGTCGACCTCGCGGAGGTGCTTCGCCTCGAAGGTTCGGAGCACCCGGCCGTAGTTCGAGTTGTCGCCGGCGCGCACGACTCCGCCGCCCCACGCATGCGCAACCGCGGCGCGGACCGGCTGGCATGCGAAGAGGTCCGTCGTCTCTCCGAGGTCGCTCACGAAGACGAAGCTACGCGCGCGATCGAACAGCTCCTGGGCGGCGTAGGTGAACTCGAGCAGGAAGCAGGCGGCGGCGCGTACCGAGTCGCTCACGTCGCACAGGAGCATCAGCCGCGGCCGGTCGCGCCTGCGCTCCTTTCGCGCGAGCGAGAACGGTACGCCGCCGCTCCGGAGCGCCCGCCGGAGCGTGCGATGGGGGTCGATGCGGCCTCGCAGCGCGCGGCGGGCGCGGACGCGAGCGCCGCCCCGCAGCTTCTCGGCGAAGCGGCGGACGGCGCGGCGCACGTCTTCGATCTCCGTCTCGCTCAGCGACGCGAACGGCGTCGTCTCGAGGTGCTGCGCGGCCCGATCGCGCTCGGCGAGCCGCTGGTCGTAGACGCGCTGCACGTGCGCGCGGATCTCGTCGCCCGCGCGGTCGAGCTCCTGCGCGAGGGCATCGGCGAGCGCGGCCCCGCGTTCGCCGAGACCGTCGCTGAGTAGCGGTCGCAACGCGGCGAGGGCCCGCCGCGCCTGGGCGGAGCCCATCTGGCCTACGAGGCGGTGTCCGAGGAAGCCCAGCTGCGGACCGCTGTGAGCGTCGATGGATCGAGCGACGCCCGCGAGCGCGAGCGCGCGGTCCAGGTCGGCGCCGCGGCCCAGAAGGACTCCGAGCGGCGCCACGCCGTCGACCCCGTCGCCGGCGAGCCGTTCGAGGAGGTCGCGCAGATACGCGACCTCCGCGTCGTCGAAGCCACGCGCCGCGAGGCGATCCCACAGCGTGAGCGCACGGCCGGTCCCGTCGGAGCCGGCTGGAGCGAAGAACGCGTCGAAATTCGTCGCGAAGCGGGCCGAGTCGCCGGGACGCTGAACGACGATCGCGGCGAGGGCGTCTCGCACGACGGCGCGGTCCTCGACGCCGACCGCGCCGAGGGCCCTGGCGGCGTCGATGGCCTGGGCCGTCGACACTTCGAAGCCGTCCCGACGGAGCACCCATAGGAACTCGTCGAGGACGGCTACGAACGTACGAACGCGGGCCATGTCCACACGATAGCGCTCGCCCGCCTGCGTCGGACGGCTCGGCTGCGTCTTCGGCCGAGGGAGGTCAGTTCGGCGGGATCGGCTCGGCGAGGAGCGTACGCACGAGGCTGTCGAGGCGAGCGTCTTCGCCGGTGTCGTAGCCGATGGCGACGTCGCGAACGACGCCGCGGCGGTCGATCACGACGACCGTCGGAAGGCTCAAGACACCGTAGGAGCGCGTCGTCTCCGCGTGCTTGTCGACGGCGACCGCGTAGGGCATCGCCGTGCGCTGCGCGTAGACCGCCACGTCCTGCGCGTCTTCGGTCGAGACGCCGAGCACGCTGAGCCCCTGCGCGCCGTAGCGCCCCTGGAGCGCGCCCAGCTTGGGGACCACGATACGGCAGGGCGCGCACCACGTGGCCCAGAAGTCGAGCAGCACGACGCGCCCTCGCAGCGCTCCGATGGAAGGAGGAAACGAGCCGTTGACGGTCTCGACGTCCCTCCAGGTCGGAGCGAACGTCCCCACCAGGTCCATCCGCACCATCTCGTCCTGAGACGGGAAGCGGGTGAGGACGACGTGGACCGTGCGCTCCTGCCCGGCGCGTACGAGCGCGATGTCCAGCGCGTCGCCGACGGTGTGGTTCGAAACGACGCGCACGACATCGGCGCCACGCTGGACGACCGCGCCCGCCACGCGCACCAGGCGATCGCCCTCGTGCACGCCCGCCCTTTCGGCCGGCGAACCTCGAACCACGTGACCGACTCGCACGCCGGGCGCGTCGCCGGGCCCGTGAGTATCCCCGTCCATCTGCACGCCGAGCCAGGGGCGCCCGTCCGAGGCCGGGCGGACCTCCTGGGCGCGTGCATTGGAAGCGGGCAGCGCCGCGGCCATGCCGAACGCAACGGCAGGCGCGAGCACGGCCCGAAGCGAGCGCAAACGCAGCCGCATCATGTCTTTCTAGCATGCGTACGGCGCCGGCGGCCCGCCAGGGCGTCCAGGCGGCCCGCGCGCGAGCACGCCTTGCCGCGCCGTGCCGCACCGCACCGCATCGCACCGTCTGCCCGGGTCCGCATCGCACAAGCGCACAAAACGCCGCAGCGCGCCCTCGTCCGATGACGAGGCACGCGCCGCGTAAAAGGTCGGATTGGCCGACCAACGCTACTTGGAGATGCGTTTCCGAAAGAAAAGGGAGGCCAAGAATGGAGGGGTCGGCAAACTTCTGCCAAGCCAAGCACGCCAAGCGAAGCAAGCGAGAGAATCCGAGCACCGGAAGGGAGCGGGGTGCTCGGGGCGGGCACGCCCCGCGCCGCAGCCCACGGCGCGGTCGAGGTTTGCCAGCGCGGGGGGAGTTGAGCAGCGGTCGTGCCACGCCGCGGGGGTGGCGCTAACTCTTCGGGACGTTGGTCCTTTCTCCCTTTATGGGGTCACTGGATGCGCTGAAGGGGCGGCGTCGCAGTCATGCTCGGAGTCACGCCCTGAAATGTTTGCGTGGTCGGGTGAGATTGGGTGGGAGACGAGGGCCGCCGATGCAGGCCGAGGCATGCCAGGCGGGCGCGTGCGGAGGACGTTGACAGCGCATGTTCCGCGAGTATCGTCGCCCACCCCCGAGTAGGGAGAGCGCCCATAGCTCAGCTGGATAGAGCACTGGTCTACGGAACCAGGTGTCGGAAGTTCGAATCTTCCTGGGCGCGCAAAACGCTCATTGCGTAACGGAGCCGCTCGTCGCGTGCGCGACGTGCTCCCGCGCTGCTCGCGACGCGCCTTCTCCGCACGCGCCTCGTCCGCACGCGGCGGCCCATCCTGCGCCCGCGCGATTGGGCGGACAGTTGCATGGGCCCGTCTCACCCCTCGCGCCGGCTGCGCCGATTGCCACGGAGGGGCGCCGGTGCGCTGGCGTTCGCGACTGCCGTCGCAGCCGCCGGGACGGCCTCGGCAGGGGGCGGCGCGGCCACGGACGCATACGACGACGTTCGCGAGAGCGTACCGGTCGACGTGGGAGGCCTGCTCGACGGGCACGTTCAGCACGACTTCGACCGCCCGCGTTCGGGCGCCGTAGGGCTGCGCGCGTTCGACGTGAAGAGCGACGTCCCTTCGCTGAACTTCGCGCGGCTCACCGTGGCGCGTCGGCCGGGCGACTTCGGCTTTCGCCTCGACGTAGGCGTCGGGGACACCCCCGACGGATATCTGCGCGCCGATCCGGCGGCGTCGACGCACCCGGGACTTTCGCGGGCCCTGTCGTACGTGGAGCAGGCGTTCGTCACGGCACGCCTCCCCGGCGACGCCGCGGTCGCGATCGACGTGGGCCGCTTCGGGACGCCGGTGGGGCTCGAAGACAACGAGTCGCCGCGCAACTACAACGCCTCGCGGTCTCTGCTCTACACGTGGGCCGAGCCGACGTCCCACGTCGGCGCTCGCCTCACGGCTTCGGTGACACCCGCCCTCGCCGTGTCCGCGTTCTGGCTGAACGGCTGGAACACGCAGGTCGTCGAGGGCAACGGCATGCGCTCCTTCGCGGTCGCAGCGTCGTGGCAGCTCGCGACGAAGCTCGACGTGTCCGCAACGTACCTCGCCGGTCGCGACCGCGCCCCCCAGCGGCTCGCCGACCCGACGGAGGCGTGGCGCCACGTCATCGACGCCTTCGCGACGTTCTCGCCGAGCGACGACGTCTCGCTCGCGTTGACGGCCGACTACGGCCACGACGCGGCGGCCGGCGGCGTCTGGTGGTGGGGAATCGCCGGATACATCCAGTGCAGGCCGCGGCCGTGGCTCGCTGGAACGCTCCGCGGCGAGCACTACGCCGACCCGGACGGCTTCACGACCGGAACGGCGCAGCGCGTGGCGGCGGTGACCGGGACGGTGGAGATTCGGCGCGAGCTCCCGGACGTGACGCTCGTTGTCCGCCTGGAGTACCGCCGCGACAAGTCGACGGCGCCCGTCTTCGAAGCCAGTACGGCCTCGGGCAGCGCCAGATCACAGGACACGCTGGCCCTCCAGCTGGTAGCAGAGTTCTGAGCTCACGCGTGCCGAAGAAAGGAAGTTCGACCCACCCGTCCACACGGCTCGTGACCTGCGTGACCGCCATCGCGCTCGCAGCCTCGGCGCCGCCGGCGCGCGCGGACGAAGAGAGCACCGATCCGCGCTGCCAAGGAACCCACGGCCTTGCGTCGCCGCTCCCCGATGCGTGCCTCGGGGTCATCGATACCGACCGCCCCCACCAGACCGACACCCCCCACGTCGTGCCGGCGGGGCACGCGCAGTTCGAGTCCGCCGTAGCGGCGGTGCAACTGGGAGGTACGCCGGGAGCGCCCACGGGCGATCGAGGAGCCCACGCGATCTTCTTCGATGACGGGTACAAGTTCGGCGTCGTCACCGGGATGGACGTGCAGCTCCTTTTCAAGCACGCCGACTACATCCCCGAGGAACGAAAGTTCGCGCCGCCGGGACCGCTGAATTTGCGGGCCAAGTTCAACGTCGTCCAGGAGAAGGGGTGGACGCCAGCGGTGACGCTGGTGCCGTGGGTCTTCCTTCCCGCCGACCGTTCGCAGGCGCTCCGCGGCGGACCGCTCGTCTTCTGGGGGTGGGAGCTGCCGGGGCACTTCGAGCTCGAGATGAACGCCGGGGTCCTTGTGAGCACGAAGCCCAAGCCGCCGGCGGCCGTCGTCCTCGCATCGGCGCTCACGTACACCGTCGTCGGTGACCTCCGCGTCTTCGTCGACGCTTATGCGACCGGCTGGGACGTTGCGCTCGGGACGGGAGCGCTCTGGGCCTTCGCGCGCGATGCCCAGATCGACCTCGGTACGTACGTCGGACTCAATGGCGACGAGCCGGTGGCGACCCCGTTCCTCGGCTTCTCGATTCGCCGCTGAGCGGCCCCTGCACGTCGTGGAGCGTGCGCCACCGTGCTTGCGCCACGGTCGCGCTGCGCGGACGCGAAACCATGTCCCCGCCTCCGTGGCGCATGTCGCAGCCTCGCTCGATTCGAGATCCTTGGAACCCGGCAATCGCCAGAGCCGCTCGCGAGCGGCACGCGCGCTGCTGAAACGCCCCGAGGCTGCTCGGTTTCGTTTTCATCGATGGGCAGCCCATAAGGGGGTACTTCATGAGAGTGTTTGCCGCTTTCGCAATGGGCTTGGCCTGCCTTAGTGCCGTGGTCGAGGTCGCCTGTTCCAGCGCCGCAGATCGCAGCGGCAGCGTGCGCGCGAACGACAGCGTCGCAGCGACCATCACGAGCGAGATCCGCGACGACAACGAAAGGAGCTCGAAGAAGACCAGCGCCGATTCGAGCCCGTTCATCACCGGCGTCTGGAAGTTCGTGCGGAGCGACGCGGGAACGCCCTCGGTCGACACCGAGTTTCGCTTCATCAACCCGACCGATCTGACGGTCACCCTGGAATACGCATTCTTCGAAGCGGACACCGGCGCGTTCTGCGGCTGCGACAGGGACACCCTCACCCCGAACAAGACGACCATCTACACGGTGCTGGGCGAGTCCATCAACGCGCCCCAGTTCCCGACGTCGACCATCCCGTTCCAGTTCAGCTGCCAGGGGACGAGCGGCGCGCTGAAGGCCATCGTCTTCAAGAACAGGGGCGAACGCATCCTCCTCGACGACGCGACGCAGGTCGGTTTCCAGACCCACGCGTTCGGCGGAATCCAGGAGACATCCGACGGAATGGGCAATTTCAATTTCCTCGTCGGGACGGTCATGACCGAGTCGCCAATGGTCGGAGTCGCCATTACCGATTCCACTCGCGACGACGTCCGCACGATCCACCAGCAGTGCGTGACCATCCTCGGGCCGCTCGTGCCGGACGGCGGCACGCCGAACTAGGCGTCTGAGCGGTCGGTCGAGAGAGTCGCGGGCGGGCGGGTCGTGGCCCCCCGCCCGCGAATCCTCTCCTCGCGCCAGATGAGCTCGACGTCACCGAGGCGCTACCCACGCCGGCTCTCCCGGTGCGGTACGCTCGTCCGCTGGACGCGCGATGACCCCGAGCGATGCCCCTGAGCGGTACCGCGTTCTCCGCCTCATCGGTCGTGGGGGCATGGGGTCCGTGTACAGCGCGCGCGACACCCTCCTCGAGCGAAACGTCGCCCTCAAGGTACTCTCGCCCACCGCCGTCGATCCGCACGGAAGCGGACCGGACCGGATCGCCTCCGTCGCGCGGATGGTGCGCGAGGCGCGCGCGGCTGCCGCGCTCGAACACCCGAACATCGTGTCCGTGTACGACGTCGGAGAGCTCCCGCGGGAGGAGCAGGGTGCGCCCTCCTGCTTCATCGCCATGGAGCTGGTCGAGGGTCTGTCCCTCCGAGAGTGCGTGGGGGACCAGACGATCGCGCTGGAGACCCGCGTCGAATGGCTCATCGTCGTGGCCCGCGCCGTCGCGTTCGCCCATGCGCGCGGGATCATCCATCGCGACATCAAGCCGGACAACGTCATGATTCGCAACGACGGCGTGGTGAAGGTGCTCGACTTCGGGCTCGCCCGACGGGCTAGAGACGCCGATCCCGTCAGCGGGAGCGAGGTGCTCCCGACGCTCACGGAAGAAGGCAAAGTCCTCGGGACCCCGCGATACATGGCGCCGGAGCAGATGCGCGGTGCCGTCCTCGACGGCCGCGCGGATCAATTCTCGTGGGGTGTCGTCGCCTACGAGATCCTCTCCGGGCGGTTTCCTTGGCCCGCGGGTTCGGACTCGATCCAGACCGTCGCGCAGATGTTGACCAACGAGCCGCTGCCGATCCGGGATCTCGTCCCCTCCTTGTCGCCCGATCTCGCGCGGATCGTCCATCGGGCGATGGCGCGGGACAAGGACGACCGCTTCGCGTCGATGGACGCACTGATCAAGGCGCTCGAGACGGCGGCGGTCCGGGACACCGCAGGCTCGCACGCACCGCCGCACCCCGCTCCCGACGCGCGTCTCGACGTGCGTGCGGGTAGCCAGCGGACCGCGCGCCGCCAGCCGACCATCGACGTCAAACCGCAGGTCGCGACGCGGGGGCGGTCCCCTTGGTCCCTTGCGGTCGCCGCAACGGCGATCGGGGCCGTGGTCGCTGCGGGCGCGTGGTCGGGGCGAGCGCAGGAGGGTGCCGCCGCGGCCAGCCGCGCGTGCGTGCGCGACACCGACTGCGGTGCGAACAAGGCCTGCGTCATGGCGCGGTGCGAAGATCGTCGCCCTTGCCGCTCGAGCTCCGAGTGCACGGCCGCCCGCGGCGTCCCGTCGATTTGCCGGGGGGACGCGTGCGTCGAGCTCGACTCCGAGGACTGCCACGTCGTGGGAGAGGACGGCGACATCCAGAGCGACGCCACCGTGTGGCTCGGGGCCATGTTTCCTTTCTCCGGCGAGGAGGCCACGAGCTTCGGGCAGCGAGAGTTTGCCGCCGTGGACCTGGCGCGGTCCGACTTTGCGCGAATGCTGAGCGGGACGAACGCTCGAGCCGGCGGGTCGGGCGCCCACCGGCTCGCCATCGTCGCGTGCGACGACTCGATCGACGCGGGACGAGCCGCCCGGCATCTCGTAGACGACGTCGGCGTCCCCGCGGTCATCGGCTTCCGCACGAGCCAGGAGATCATCGACCTCGCGACGTCCCTCTTCATTCCTCGCGGTGTCCTCGCCATCTCGGCGCTCAACACCAGCCCGGTCCTCGCCAGCTTGCCACGCATACCGGGGCAGCCGCGTATGGTGTTTCGAACGACGTACTCCTCGGCGCTGGCCGCGGCGCCGATCGCGCTCTTCGTCTCGCAGGTCCTCGAACCGGAGATTCGCGCCGAGCTGGGCGCGGGGCCGCCTGTCCCCCTCCGCGTCGCTCTGGTGCGGCAGGAGGACCCCGCCGGCGCGGGCTTCGGGGACGCGCTCTTTCGGGAGCTACGCTTCAACGGTCGCTCGGCGCTCCGAAACGACGCGAACTTTCGAGAGATCCCGTATGCCTTCGAGACCGGCGAAGGGAAGGAGCCCGACTTCGATCGGATCGCCGAGGCCCTGCGCGCCTTCGCCCCGCACGTCGTCATCCACTTCGGCTCCGACGAGGCCTTCCTTCGCGTCGTCGACCCCCTCGAGCGCTCGTGGCGGGCCGACGCTCCGCGACCGCGCTACGTGAAGCCGACGGCGCTCGCGCCCTCGGTGCTCCAGTACGTCGCGGGGAGCGGCGACCGTCTGCGGCGCTTCTTCGGACTCACGAGCGCGTCGACGACCCAGGCGAACGCGCGGTTCGTGTCCCACTACTCGGCGCAGTACCCGGACGAGGTCACGCGCACGTTCGCGCCCAACTCGTCGTACGACGCCTTCTACGTGCTCGCGTACGCGACGTTCGCCGTCGGCTCCCACCCGGTCACCGGCGCGTCGCTGGCTCGCGCGATTCAGCGCCTCGTGCCGCCGGGCCGCCCGATCGACGTCGGGCCCGGTCCGATCTTCGAAGCCTTGAACGCGCTGTCTTCGGGCGAGCGCATCGATCTCAACGGCGCGACGGGGCGGCTCGACTTCGACACGGACACGGGGGACGCACCGATCGATCTGGCGATCCTGTGCGTCGAGGCCAGCGCGGACGGGTCCGCCGCGACCATGGTGGAGTCCGGGCTCACGTACGACGCAACGGGACGCTCGTTGCGTGGGGCCCTGCACTGCCGATGACGCTCACTCCGCCCATCGACACGAGCTGCAGGTCGGGTCCCACTGGACGAAGACACGCGTGAGCTCCGTATCTGCAACCGCTTGAAGCTCCAGGCATTCGTTGACGACGACCTGGGAGTAATACGGACTGACCGTCGCGTACTCGAGGACGAGGTCGGTCAAGGAGAGGCTCGCTGGACACGCGGAATAGAGCCACCAATCGGACTGCCCGTAGCTCCGCGTGTACGCCTGCGGCTTCGTGCAGCCGAGCGCCCGCAGGCCATCCTCGAAGGGGTCGCCCTCGGTCCATTGGCCGCCCGAGGGAAAGCAGCACGTGAGCGGTTCGCAGATGCCGAGGAGCGTCTGGGAGCTACGTCCGGTGCGCTCGCCCTCCGCCGTCGATTGCTGCAACGTGCAGCCACACACGACCACGACGGCAGCCACGCCGACTGCACCCGCCAGTCGGCGGCGACGCGTGTGGGACGCTGAGCGAACTGCGCGCGATCCGGACGGTGTCCGGCAACGCCGTTGAATGTGCGCGGTGGGACTCACGAGGGGCTACGCCCGAGCAAGGCGGGTGCCCCGCTTGCGCTTCGCTCCGGAACGTCGCACACCGAGCGGTGGCGCCGCGCGCGCCGCGTCACGAAACGGAGGACGCGCGGCGGGCGACGGTCGCGCGCGAGACGCAAACGTGCCACAAGGCGTGGCGTTCTTGCCGGCGAACTGCCTCGCGGCTTTCTTCGCCGCTTCTGCGCCACCGCGGGAGCCGCAGCGTTGCCACCGCGGCGGCACGGACGGTGCTCATCAGTCCCATTCCGAGCGGACGGTTGAAGCGTGCCCACGCCGAAGCGACGAACCGGAGGTTCCGATGAGGATCCGCAACCGCCCTCAACTGCGCTCGGGTCCCCCCGGGAGCCTACGCTCGACTTGATCCGCTCCCTGCGGCGATCGACCCGCAACCTGGAAAAGGCTCTCAAGGACGCGAGCGGATCCCGAGAGTCCGCCGTCCTGGCGCCGGAGAAGGCTTCCGGCGTCCGCCGGCGACTGCAAACCGTCCTCGTCGTCGCAAACGACGACGACGCTCGCACCATCCTCGTCTCTCGGCTCCTGGCTCTCGGGTTCTTCGTGGAATCCGTCGCGGATTTGCGGACTGCCCGCGACAAGGCGCGCCGGTCCGCTCCCGACGTGTTGATCGCCGAGCACCCCGCGGATGGTTCGCTGACGTCCTACGTCGATCGACTCTCAGGTTCCGAGCGCCCGGATCGACCCTTCGCCGTGCTCCGGTTGGAGGGTTCGCTGGGCGGGCCAACGCCCGGTCGGGCGGTGACGGTGGTGCAATGGCGCGAGTCGGCGCGGCAGATGTGCGAGCTCGTGGCCGAGGTCATGAGGACCATCAAGGGTCGCCTTTGAGGGCTGCGCGCTTTCGGCGAACGGCCTGCCGGCACACCGCTGGCGTGGGATCGGCGTCGATCCTACGATCCACGCGACCGATGGCTCTCTCGCTGGACTCCGAGGCTCACGAGCTCCGACCGCTGAGCCGTCAGGAATTCGATGAACTCACGCGGCGTGGCGTCCTCGATGACGCGCGGGTCGAGCTGCTCTACGGTCGCCTCGTCAGCATGAGCCCACAGGGCGAAGCCCATAGCTATGGCGTGACGGAGCTCGCGCGCATCCTCGTTTCTGCGGTCGGACAGCGGGCGCGCGTCCGAATCCAGATGCCTCTTGCGGTGTCGGACACGTCGGAGCCGGAACCGGACCTCGCGGTCGTTGCACCCGGGACCTACCTCGATCAGCACCCCTCCACGGCTTGGCTCGTGATCGAGGTCGCCGACTCGTCACTCGAGCGTGACCGCGGCAAGGCGAAGCTCTATGCGGCGGCGGGCGTCCTCGAGTACTGGATCGTCAACCTCAACGAAGGCGTTTTCGAAGTGTACGACCGTCCGGCGAGGGATGGTTTTGGTCGCCTCACGCGACACGCACGGGGTGCGACGCTGCATGTTGCCGGGCTCGCGGACGTCGTCGTGGGCGTGAGCGAGGTTCTGCCTCCGCTGCGCTAACGGCGTGGTGCCCGTCGGTTCGTTGCGTCGGGTTGCCCTCGCGAGCGCGACGTCATCCCAGCCATCAGGTCTCGTCGCGCGATGCGAGGCCATCCACCACCGACTTGACGTCGAGGCCTACCTCGCCCGCCCGAAGGAACGCCGCTGCCACCGCAGGACGGATCGCCTCCGACGCGAGGCCGACTGCCTCCGCTGCTGCGCGCACGATGGAGTCGATCGCGTCGCGCGCGTTCGGGGTCGTCGTCCCATCAGCAGATGGTACCACCCCGAGTCGATCGAGCGTCGTGCCACGGGCCGCCGCGACCTCCGCCGCGAGATCCGGTTCTGCCGGATAGACGGCGCGCGCGAGGGCTTCGATCTGCGAATCGATCAACAGCGCACCCCGTTCTTCCCAGCGTTGAACGGTACGCTTGGTCACTCCGAGGATGTTGCCGAAGTCCTCCTGAGTGAGGCGCAGGGCCATGCGGCACCGAATGACGAGCGCAGCCGACAGGGTAACCATGGTCGGAGGCGAGGAGTCTCGCACAGTCGGGTGCTGCACGCGAAGGACCGCGCGATGGATCCGTGGCCCCCGGGGGGGGGACAACAGGACAAGGCGACAGGGATCATGAGCCTAGGCGACGGGGATCGCGGTGGGTGTCGCCTGGGATCGCGACGTAAGGCGACAAGAATCGCGAGCGGTGTCGCCTGCCGTCGCGAGGCAAAGCGACAGGGGTCGCGAGGGTTGTCGGCTCGGATCGCGAGGCAAAGCGACAGGGGTCGCGAGGGTTGTCGGCTCGGATCGCGAGGCAAAGCGACAGGGGTCGCGAGGGTTGTCGGCTCGGATCGAGAGGTAAAGCGACCGGGGTGGTGATGGTTGTCGTCTGCGTTCGCGAGGCAAAGCGACCCGGGTAGTGATGGTTGTCATCTCGGATCGCGAGGCAAAGCGACCCGGGTAGTGATGGTTGTCATCTCGGATCGCGAGGCAGGGCGACAAGGACCGCGACGGTCTTTGCTCGGCGTCGCTTCGTGTGGCGCTGGGCGCTGCCACTCGTACACGACGACCAACCGATCCCCTATTTGGCTACTTTCATTACCGTGCCGCTGCCCGAGTCGGTCCAGTAGACAAAGCTGTCGTCTACTGCGATGCCATAAGGCGTAGTCTGCCCGGACGCTACGGTGACGGTCGCGCCGCCGGCGAGGGGCACCTTCATCACGGCCCCATTGGTCGTCCAGTACACGCTGGTCTCGTCCACCGCGATGCCGTTCGGGGAGTTCTGTCCAGAAGCCAGCGTGACGGGCGTACCACCACCCAGGGGCATTCTCACGACAGCCCCTGCTTGGGTGTCGGTCGTCCAATAGATGCTGGTTGCGTCGAGGGCGACCGCGGCGGGGTTCTGGGCGGACGATAGCAGGTGCGGTGCACCGCCCGCAATCGGTTCGGACATCACGGAACCGACGGGATTCACGTCGAGCCAGTAGACCGTCGTCGCGTTCACCGCAATCGAGTACGTCCTGCCGTGCACGTCGCGCCGCTCGATATGGCGCACTTGCTACCGCACCCGCCGCAATTGTTCGAGTCTGTCTGGGTGTCGACGCATGCTCCTCCGCAGCACGACCTTTGCGGACCGCACGACGTACCATCCGGCAGTGCAGAGCAGTCCTCGCTGGGCGCGTCGCCCTGGGCCGTAGCGTCGCTCGGGATGCCGGACTCGCCGTTTGCGGACGCGTCGTCACCAGCACCAGTGTCCGTTTCTGTCCCTGCGTCGCGAGCCGTGCCGGAGTCTGCGCCTGTGTCCGCTGACTCGACGGTTGCATCCAGACCCGCGCTGTCGGCCGTTGGAATGACTACGTCCTCCAGCGGACCGGCATCGATCGTCTGCCCCGGCGCATACGGAGGCAATTGACTCGGGTCGACAACATTCGAAATGCACATCCCGGTTTCGGGATCGCACGTATTGCCCTCGAGACAGATGACTTCGACGCATTTGGCCGTCAGCAGGACCGTGTACTCGTCAACGCGATCCGTGGGCACCTGAATGAGTGCTTCGCTCTTGACGATCGGGCGTCCACTAAGCTGGGCCGTGACGTCGATGAGAACCACTTGATCGGGACTCGTGCCGGCGGCAATTGCGAAGCGCGTCGGAAGGTCCGATGGGGGCTGCATCGCGTAGCTCGCGTCGAGGACAGGTGGGCGCCAACCGCCATCGTCGAGCTGCTGCTGGATGCGCACCTGGATGGAATCGAAGTCGTCGGGGATCCTCAAATTCGTCGCGATCACGAGCTCGAGGCCACCCGCTTGCCGGATGTTCGCCGAGCACCCCATTGCGCCGAGGAGGAGCGTGATGCACAGGGCCGTCAGCGCGGGGATGAAGAACCGTCGGACCCGGTTTGCCCGCCGGTTCCGCAGCGTGGGTTGAGCATCACGAAGGAGCACGGCTTTCCTTGGGTCGGGGTGACACGAGGCGCCCGATTCGCGAGCGTCCGCGCGTGTTGCGGCGCACATTGTGTGCGATGGGCGTGCGTCGGGCCAGTCCAACTTTGAGAAGGCAGGTTTCGAGTTCATCGGGTTTTTGCGCCTAGAGGAGTGGATGGTGCCCCTCTATCGGACCTGCGCTGTCGCCGGTTGCTCGTCGCGGGACCCGGAGCTTTCGTCACCCGGTCGTCACGCCGCGAAGCCCGATGCACTGCAGGCGTGCCGGCTTGAGCCTCGGCCCGGCAAACGTCAAACTTGCGGCGCGCGTACCGACCGACCAAAGGTTCCGGAAGGACCGGTACTCGCATGTCACGCCCAGGCCGGGCACACAAAAAGCCGCGAGGCGGCCCCCGTGGGGGACCGCCTCGCGATGGGAAGCGCCGAATCTCGACTTCAGGCTCTAGGCGCTATGTATGGGCGCAGTTACTGAATCGTCAGATCCGGAGCCAGGCAGGTCGAGGTCGTGTCGGACACGAAGCCCCACAGGTTGCTCGTCGTCTGCGGCCACGCTCCGGTGAGAGTGGCTCCCGCGGTACCAGCGCCCGTCACCAGGGCACCCGCCAGATCGATGACGCCGCTCCCGGAGATGTGTACTGTCGGGATAGACGCCTCGAGAGCGTTCGCCGTCACGACCGCCGTGACGTCGGTGATTGCCGGACCAAGCGCGGCCTGCCATTTCCCGGTTGCGTGGTCGAACTTGTAGTTCGTCACGCAGGCCGAGGCTGCGCAGGTCGTGCCGCTGGCGCTCGTCGTATTGATGACGATCGCGTAACCGGCTGCGAACGGCAACGTGCCGCCACCCAGCTCGAGCACAGGATTGCTGTTCGCCGCGCTGAGCCCGGTCGTGCTCGTGTCGGTGGTGGTGGAGCCAGGGCCGACGTCCGCCAAGTAGAGCACCACGTCCGTGGTGCTGGAGGAGGTGATGCCGCCTTGGGCGAAGTACATCGTCGTCCCGGTGTTGCCGAACGTGAAGCCGCCCTGGACGCCGGTTGTGGAGGTGTTGAAGACGTCACCTAGCGTGCTGCTCCATTCCGAGGAGGCCATGACGCCGTCGACGTTGATCGTCGGCTCCGAGTAGGCCGTGACACCGGTCGCGAAGGTCCCAGAGCTCGAGATCAAGCCCGGGGCGCACGCGAGCGCGTAGACGGTCTCGGTCGCCGTGATTGAGAAGGTATTCGGGGGAACGCAGTGCACTTGCACCCCGCCCTGGAAGCCCGCGGTGCACGAGCTCGGCACGCCCGTCGCTCCCTCCGACGACAGCGAGTAGCAGATGGTCGCCCCGGTTGTCGGGCCGCCTTTTTGCTGGTCGGTGGTGGTGTTGCTGAGCCCGATTGTCACCGTCGCGGGGCAAGCCGCCGTCGTGACAGAGGCGACAATCGGAGTGACGTCGAGCGTGACGGTGTACAGGGTCGTTGCGCTCGCCGATGCCGTGACCGTACCGCTCTCGGTTGCGCAAGCAATCGCTTGCAGTTCGGTCGCCGACTTCGTGATGGATACGGTGCCCGTCGACAACGTGCTGCCCATGCCGCAGGTGTTGGCGGTGGCCCCGCAAGTGGGTGCAGCAGCAATCGAGGTGCCCGACTCGTAGCAAACCCACGAATTGGTCGTGGCGCTTGCGATCGTCGCCGTCACGAGGTTCTCGGCAGTCACCGAGCCTCCGGACGGCGTGAGGGTTACGTTGTTGGCCGCGAACGTGATCGTCGGCACGGCGATGACGGCGTTGAAGTTCCGGGTCACTAGGGTCGACGCCGTCTGCCCCTGTGCACCGCACGCGATGACGTTGACCGTCATCGACGCACCCGGAGCCGGCGGCGCGATCGTGGTGGACGCGCCCGTGAACGAGGTGCCCGTTCCCGTGCAATTTGGGGTGGTCACGCCGTCCGTGGTGTAGACGAGCGTTTCGCCAGCGAAGTTCGACGCGGTCGAGATCGTGATCGTGTCGGACGCGTCGACCGTGGCCGGGTTGCCCGCGATGACGGATCCCGACGCGGTCTTCGCGACGATCGTCGGGTTCGCCATAGCGGTTTGATAGGTCGCCGAGACGACCGGCGAGGCCGTCAGACCCGAGTTGCAAGCAAGCGCCTGTAGGCTCGTCGGGTTGGTCTGGATTGCGGCAACCTGCACCGAGTTTCCAGGCACCGCGGTCGCGGAAGCTGCCGTCCCGGTGGACGACTGCTGGGCAGCAATCGCCACGGTGGGAGCCGAGCTGAAGCCCGAGCAACCCGAGGCGGCGATCGACGCAACGGAGAAGCCGGTGACGGGATCGGGGGTGGCGGTCAGCGTCGCCGCGGGGGCGGTCGTGCACGTGCCTCCGCCGCCAGTCAACGTCACCGCGGGAGCGATCGTGTAGAACGCGCCACCGCCGCCGCCGACCGCGAAGCTGAGCGTTTGGCTCAGGGTCGACGTCGCCGCCGCGCCAGAACCACCGCTGCCGGTGTTGTTGAAGGTCACCAGAGGAGCCCGGTCGAAGCCCGAGCACCCCGACGCGCTGACGCTGACAACGGTGCCCGCCGTGGCGCCGCTCCCGAGGGTGGCCGTCGTGGTGGTGCAACTGCCGGCGCTGCCGCCAGACACAGGCGTCAGGTTAACCTTGGGTGCATGGGCGTACCCGGATCCGCCGTTGGTGACCGTGAACGAGAGCGTCTCGCTAAGAGTCGCGCTCGCCGTCGCCCCGGAGCCTGGGGTGATCGTGACGGTCGGCGGGCTCGTGAACCCGGTGCAGCCGCTGACGGCAATGCCTGTGACGGCCCCACCGCTGACGGTCGCAGTCGGAATTCCGCACGTCCCGCCGCCGCCACTCAGCGAGACCCAGGGGGCATTCACGTACCCGGACCCGCCGGGCGGCGTGACGTTGATGGTCATGCGCTGGGTGGAGAGGCCGTCCACCGTCGCTGACG
>CALKVG010000218.1 GCA_937998045.1 uncultured Myxococcales bacterium | reverse complement strand
GCGCTCTGCTCACCCGCGCAGCTTGATGGACGAGGATCACGATCGGTCATTTAGCCCCGCGGGATTCTGTCTGACTCGCGCGAGATTCTCGTCGCATCCAAAGGGATTCTCGTTGAATCGGACGCTACTTCCTTTGAAGCCACAGCGGTTCTGCGCGAATCCGACGAGATTCTTGCCGGTGGCGGACGCACGCGCGGGACGCATCATCTTTCTGCGCGCTTCCAGAAAATCGACCAGTTTGGGCCGTGTTACCGCTCGCGGAATCGCCGCGAAGACCGGTTACGTGAACCGCGCGGACCTGCGTCCGGTGCACGCGACCGCCCTCGACGATCGCCTTCTCGCTCCTTGGCGAGATCGATCCTCAGCACCGTCCACACCGCGACGGCGCTGCGCCCTGTGACCGAAGTGCGTGCTGGAGGGAGATTGCCAGCCCCAGAGGCGTGCTCCGTCCGTCGTGCCTCTTGGCGCTTTTCCTTCTTTCCGCGAGCTGTAGCAGCAGTTCAGGGCGCAACCCCGCTTGCCCACCGTCCGTTCTCGCAAGCGGCACCCCGTGCGCCGGCGCTTCCGAGTGCGAGTACCCGGATGGCTCGGGGGGATCTACGGCCACATTTTGCGGATCGAAGACCGTGAACGGTCCTGAAAGCTGGGACGTTGTTTCCTGGCCAAAGACGCCAAACGATACGGCTTGCCCCGCGGCCTTTCGATTCGATCGCGCCCGGGGGAGCGTGCCCAGTCAATCGCCCGATTGTGTGCGCGTACAAGACGGGAATATATGCGCGTGCGAATGTGTCGCGGACGGCATGACCCGCTGGGAGTGTCGCGCCTTTACGGATGTACAGTTCTTGCCGCGGGAGGTTCCCCCGCCATCGCCGCTGCCGACCTGCCCAGCGCAACGTCCCCTGCTCGGCGACGCGTGCCCAGCGGAATTCGAGGCTGGCGGGTGCGACTATGGAGCGCAATGCGGCGGCATCTCGTTCGGGCCCAGCATGACATTCCTGGACGGCTACTGGCACGAAGGTGGAGTGCCAGCGTGGCGTGCGGCACGCCCCCGGTCTGCGCCTGGTCGAAATAGCGTCCGGCTTGGCGAGGACGCTCATTTGGGTCCGGCCAAGCTGAGTTTTGTGCTCACACGGCTCCGCGTCGCGGGCAGCTTCAGGAAAGAGCTGCCTAGGGCCGTACCCTTCTGTGGCCGGCGAAGTTCTCCGCGGCTGGGACGTCAAGGGGCCCGGCGGCCTCTTGGGTACCGCAGCGCGGGTTCCACGACCGTCGACGGATGTTGCGGTGTTGCGACTGTTGCAGATCCGCCGGGTGCCTTATGCGTTCGAAAAAGCTCGGGTGTCGAGCCGGCGCCTCCGCAACCTACGAGGTTGGAAATGCGGTCGAACAGATCGCGGACATTTGGGGTTGCGACGGGTCGACGAGCCTTGACCGCCCATTTCGGCCGTGCCATCGTCCGCGAACTGTTGGTCGCTACCAGACGGCCGCGCTGCACACCGACGAGCTCTCCACGGGCGGCGGTGCGCGACGTTAGTGCTCGAAGAAGTGTCTCACACATTTCGCAGGCGAACATACGATTAGACTTTTTGCGTCACTCCTAGGAGTCTCCAATGTCTTGGCGTCTGACCGCGATCGTCCTTTTTGCACAAGTAGCCGCATGCAGCTCTCCGGGAGTCGCCCCCGTGGGCGCCGCGCCTGCCCGCGCACCGCAGGCCGGGGCGGATCCGTCGGGGCCGAACGCCGTCGACCCGTCGAAGGCGTCCTCCCCCGAGATCCGGCGAACGCTCGTCGCGCACGAAGATATTCCCGCCATGCAGGGATTCGAATCGCGTATTTATCTGATCGAATATCCGCCGGGCGCTCAAGCGCCACTGCACGCACACACCGAGCAGACGGTGGGTTTCGTGATCGAAGGAAGCCTCGAGTCGGCGTTCGGGAACGGTCCCCTGAGTCTCAAGCACGCCGGAGAGGGATTCGTCGAAATCCCGCGCGAGCCCCATCGGTTCCGGAACCCCGATCCGTCGCGGCCGCTCCGCTACGTCGTGACCGGCGCCTTCCGCAAGGAGGAGGCTCCTTTCCAACTGGTTCCTGGGAACACGAGCCTCCAGTCGGCGCCCGCCGAACCCGCGGCGCCTCCCGCGGAACGGTCGCCCTTGCCCGCGAGTGCGCCGTCCGGCGCTCTCACCGAGGTGAGGCGCACGCTCGTCGCCCAACGCGAGCTGACGGACTTCCCGGGGATGGAATCGCGGATGTATCTCTGCGAGTTCCCCCCTTCTGCGAGCAGCAAGGTCCACATCCACACGGCCCAGGGGATCGGCTACGTCCTAGATGGCTCCTTCGAATCCGCGTTTGGCGACGGCCCGATGACGGTCAAACGTGCGGGGGACGGTTTCATCGACACGCCGGGCCTGCCGCACCGGTTCCGAAATCCCGATGCGCGCGTTCCTCTGCGCTTCCTCGTGGCGGGGACCTATCACAAGGACGAGCCCCTCATGAAGGTCATCGAGCAGTAGGGCTCTCGGCGGACCGTGGATGCTCTTTCCAGACCTCGCTGATGAGCTCTCGTCCTGTTGTTCGTGCTTGCGCTGTCGCCTCGATCGCTGTGGCGGCGCTGCACTGCAGCCGGCCTTCCGATTCTTCGCGAGCCGACGGGCGCGGCGCGTCCACTGCGTCGGCTGTGGCGACGAACGCGTCCTTCGCGGAGGCGCTGGCGAACGGATCTCCCGCGCCGGACGTCACCCTCACACTGGAAGACGGATTTTCGCTTCACATCTCCGCCGAGAGGGGAAAGCCGGTAGCGCTGTTCTTCTGCACGTCGCAGCGGGATCCCGAGTGCATCCGTGAAGCGCGCGCCGTCAAGCAGGGTTGGGGCCGACTTCATGCTCAGCATGTGGTGGTGATCGGAGTCACCCCCGAGGATGCGCCGGCGCACCGTGCCTTCATCGCCGACCAGGAGCTTCCCTTCGACCTCGCCAGCGACACCGACGGGCGTATCGCCCTCGCGTTTCGCATACAGTCGTCCGGAGCCGTCGCGTCACGTGCTGTCTTGGTCAGCAGTGACGGAAGGATCCGTCACTCGTGGTCCGCGACGTCTCCGGAATCGATCGTGAGCGAGATGCTCACCCTCACCGGCGACTGACCAGGCGCCGCGCCGCCGCGCCCCGCGGCGTGCGCCGAGCATCAGCGCCCCGCCGGGCGCGGCGAGCCACGCGAGCGTCGAGCCGGTGTCCCCGCCGCGGCGGCGTGTAATGCGCGATCCGTGAACTGGTCGGTCCGAGCCCTTTGCGCCGCCGAACCCGTTTCACCCGAGACACGGTTCTCGTACTCCGCGGGAGAGCTCGGGGCCGCGCTCGTCAAGGACGTCCGACGGGGGCGCGAGATCGCCCACGGCACCATTCCGCGTACCTCAAGCGAAGGCGCTGCTCCTTCGGTCCTAGCCACCGTCGACGCCGTCGAAACCGGTGGTCGAGCAGTGATGCGCCGTCGTGTCGCAGGTGGCACCCTTGGACTTGCACCAGCAGTCGGAGCTCGCGTTGCACCAGCCGGGATCTCCGGTAACGGCGAGCACGCACGCGGCAGGCGAGGCGGCGTGGCTGCAAACGTCGCCCCCGCAGGCCATGCCGCTGTTGACGCAGTCGGTATCCTTGGTGCACGTCGTGACCGTGCCGCCCAACGGCGTCTGGCCGAGAGGACCCGTGCGCGCTGGCCAGCGTCCCGCCCCCCATCAAGTTGCTGAACCGACCCATCTTGCCCACGAACTCCTCCGCAAACCAGATATTGCCGTCCGGTCCCGCGGCGATCCCGGCGACCTCCGCGTTGGCGGTGGGGATTGGGTACTCCGAGATTCCGCCGGACGGCGTGCAGCGACCGACGGCATTGAAGGCGCCCGGCTCGGTGAACCACAGATTGCCATCCGGCCCCGCCGCGATGGCGTACGGCTCGGCGCCCGAGGGGATGACGAATTCGGTAATCTCGCCCGATGGGGTGATGCGGGCGATGTTGTGCGCGTCGTGTTCGACGAACCAGACGTTACCGTCGCCTTTCGGTCCGGCGCAGATCGCCCTCGGAAAGCTCGCGGGAGTCGGGATCTGATACTCGGTGATCTTGCCTGAAATCGTGACGCGTCCGATCACGTTGGCGCTCGTGTCCGTGTACCAAAGATTTCCGTCGGGCCCCGCCGCGATGTCGGTCGGCGTCCGGTTCGTGCCGGGCACCGGATAGGTGGTGCTTTGGCCGGACGTGGTGCTCTTGCCGATCATCGCGGGCGTCGACATCGTGTACCACATGTTGCCGTCGGGACCTTGGATGATCCCGCCGGTCTCCGCGCTCATGGGTGCACCATATTCGACGAACCCACCCGATTTCACTACGACGACGCCCGTCGACGACAGCGCGGCCGGCATGGCCTTTCCGATTCCCCGTTGCTTCGTATACCAGACGTTGCCATCAGGTCCCGGGTTGATGGCTACCGGTCCGACGGCAGTGGTCGTGTTGTTGAGTTGAGCGAAGTTCTTGCCGTCGACCGTCATGGCTCCCAGCGCGCTGGGCGCGGTCGTCTGATGCAAGAACCAGATCCTGCCGTCCGGTCCCGCGCAGATGCCTCCGGGCGCGCTCACGCCGTCGGGCGTCGCGATGGTGAAGTCGGTGAACGTCACTTTGGGGCCCGGCACCGCGGGCTGCACAACGCGACCCCCGTCGCCGGAGATCACCACCGGTGGGCCGCTGTCATCACCACTCCCGCCGCCGCTCCCGCCCCCGGCACCGTCACCGCCGGACGCGTTCGGCGCGCCGTCGCCGCCGCCCGAGCCCACGCCGGCGTCATCGCCCGCGCCAGTTGCGCCGTCGGTCGCAGAAGTGTTGCTGCCGGCGCCATTCGAAGGGGGATACCAGTCTTCCGGGTAAGAACATGCGGTCAACCAGGCGGCGGCCGAGAGCAGGCCGACCCAATCCGCCGCGGAAAGGGCCACCTCGCGTGCCCGCGCGCCGCGAATCATGCGAGAAGCTCCGGGATTCCGCTCGATACCTGCCCCTGGTTGGAGCCGAAGCTCTGCGCCGTCGAGCCGAACGCCTGGAGCATGGTGAACGGCACCTTGCTCGTATTGTCGCCGACCAGGCGCACGTGTTGATTGCCCTTGAGCTTTCCTCCCGCCTTGCCGGACACCAGTAAGGGGTAATCGGCGGGAGAGTGGGTCGTCGACTCCGATACGCACGACGTCGTGTAAACGGCTGCGTTGTCGAGAAGCGTGCCGTCGCCGTCCAACGTATTCTTCATCTTGACGAGCAGGTAGGCGAGGCTCGACATCGTGTAGCGGACGCCGGTGTTGAAGCCGACGGTCGCGTACGTCGGGCCCTTGGGGCTCTGCCGGTGCCCATAGTCGCCGTGGAAGCTGCCGGCCAGACCGCAGTCGCCGTAGTTGGCACCGCTGGCGCCGGGCGTCCAGCAGAACGTGAAGATGCGCGTGAGGTCCGCGGACATCGCGAACACCAGCAGATCCGCGAAGGCCTGATTGATTTGCATCGTGAGCGACCCGTCGGATCCCCGGCTCGCGTATGCCATGTTCGGATCGGCCAGCGTCCCCCCCACTTTCGGCCCTTGCGCGCGCATGATCTGCGTCTGAAGCTCCTGGATCCCCTGGAAGTGCTGATCCAGGCGCTGCTGGTCTTCGGCGCCGACGCGGGCACGCCGAGCGGTCATGCCGCCGCTGACGGCGTCGAGCACCATTCCACGCCGGAGGAGGTCGGCGTTGGTCGCGGTCTGCGATTGCGACGAGCCCGACGTGTTGGCAAATTGCATGAGCTGGGTGAAGAGGTGTTCCGGGCTGTAATCCGGCGGATTCGGCGCGCCTGGATTGGAGAACGAGATCACCATGCCGAGTGCCGTGTTGCCCGAGCTGTTGGAGACGCCGACGTGAATGCCCGTGGGAAACGTGGTCCCGCCTGCGATCACCTTCGCGATGAGCTGATCGGTCGTGGGCAACATCGTAGATTGCGGCACGCTGCCGACATTGGCTCCGGAGAGCGCGCAAGCGGGCATGCTGGCGTGGGGGGCCGTGTCGGGGATCTTGATCTCCAGGCCGGTGATCACCGACAGCCAGGGCTTGACCTCGATCAAGGGGGAGAGCTGCTCGCTGAGCGTCCAGGCATCGCCTACGCCCGTCATCGTCGGAACCCAGCGATCCGGAATGATTCCGTTGCCGAAGAACCACACGCCGTAGCGTACCGGCGGCGACGTGCCGTCAGCGTAGGCCGTCCCGTTTCCGTTGAACATGGCGCCCAGACGCGGGAGCGGAACCGCGACGCTGACGTGGAAATACTCAGACTTGATCTGACACTTACTTGGCCCGTCGGTGCCCCTCACGA
>CALKVG010000217.1 GCA_937998045.1 uncultured Myxococcales bacterium | reverse complement strand
GCCTCGTGGTCTGCGACGCGCACGACGTTCGGGCGAGGGCGCTGGTGCAGGAAGAGTCACGCGCGCGGGTCGTCTTCTGCGCGCTCGAGCGCGACGATACCGGGGACGTGACGCCGACTTGGCTCGGGGCACCGGCGAACGTGACGTCCGACGGGCGGCAGACGTTCGACTTGTACATGGCGGGGATGGCGTGCGGGCGCTACGCGCTGCGCGTCCCCGGGCGCCACAACGTGCGCAACGCGATCGCGGCGCTCGCCGCATGCGCCGAGGGCTTCGGCGTCGACATGACCGATGCGCGCTCGCACCTCGCGGCGTTCGAGGGCGTGCGGCGGCGACAGGACTTGCTCGGGACGCCCAGCGGCGTGCGCGTATACGACGACTTCGCGCACCACCCGACTGCCGTCGACGAGACGACGCGCGCTCTCCGCGCGCTGCACCCGGGGGGCGCGCTGTGGGTCGCCTTCGAGCCGCGAAGCGCCACGGCGTGCCGCGCGCTCCATCAAGAGGCGTATGCGCACGCCTTCGGAGCGGCCGACCACGTGCTGCTCGCCCCGCTCGGGCGGACGAACGTCCCCGAGGCCGAGCGCCTGGACATCGAGCGCCTCGCGCGCGAACTCGGACCGAAGGCTCAAGCGATGGCCAGCGTCGAGGCGATCGTGCAGCGCCTCGCGGACGGGAGCCGCGCCGGGGACACGATCGCCCTGCTCTCGAACGGCGCCTTCGGCGGGATCCACGCGAAGTTGCTGGCGGCTCTGAGCGCGCGCGGAACCTGAACGCGCAGCCTTGTCTCGGGCGCGGCGCTCCTACTCGGCCGATTCGGGGCGAGCGCCGGCGGGCAGCTTCTTCAGGGCCGCGTCGCATTCATCGGCCACGATGCGGTGACCGGCGCGGACGGCCACCTCGCGCGTCTTCACGTATTCCTCGCGCGCGGCGTCGAGGCGGGCCAGGCGATGCAGGAGCTTGGCAAGGAGCACCCGTCCGCTGACCACGTCGTTCGTGAAGTCCTTGCTCTCGGCGTAGGCGATACCCTGGCGCAGCAGCCTCTCGCCGTCCACGGTGCCGCGGATGCCGTCGAGGAACGCGAGGAACATGCGATTGAGATTCGCCAGGCGCTCGAAGCCGTACTCCTCGCTCAGCGCGAGCGACTGCTGCAGCGCACCGTACGCACGCGGCAGGTCGTCCAGCTGGATGAGGACGTCCCCCATGTTGTGCAGGCTCGACATCCCCTGGTAGGTGAGGCCCATGTCGCGCGCGAAGTCGATGGCCCGCTCCCAGTGGACGACCGCAGACCGGAAGTCGCGCGTGTAATAGTCGACGAGGGCGCGCGTCCGCGTTCGCTCGAAGACCGCGGCTCGATCGTGGGGCAGGAGCTGCTCGGCCTCCGCGAGGTTCGCGAGCGCCGTGGCGCGATCGCCGACGCCGGCGTGGGCGTGGGCCAGGTGCAGCGCCACCCGGTGTTTCTCGTGGTTGTCGTCGAGGACGCGCACGATCCGGTGCAGCGCGTCGAACATGCGGAGGGCTCGCGTGTAGTCCCCCTGTCGTGTCGCCAGCTCGGCCCCCGCGAGGAGCACCAGCTTGAGCAACGCCTCGTCGTCCTCGGCGATGGCCTCGGCCTCGGCGAGGCGCTGGCGGGCCTGCTCCATCTGCTGCACGGCGACGAGGAGGTGCCCGGTGGCGACGCGCGCGCGCACGCGAAACTCCCGCGAGCCGGCGCTGTCCGCCCGCTCGATGACGCGATTGCACAGCTCGGCCGCGTCGGGTGACGAGCGCACGAGCCGCACCGCGGCGGCGAGTCCCTCGAGCCACGTCGCGAGCTCCTCCGGGGGGCGAACCGCGGCGTCGGCCAGGGCGATCGCCCGCCCGTAGTCGCGCGCGGCGGCCTCGAGCTGGCGCGTCTCCAGGCGACGCTCGCCGCTCTTTGCGAAATAGGTGGCCGCCCGCTCGCGATCGCCGGCCTCGAAGAGGTGGCCGGCGATCCGCGCCGACTGCTCCCACGCGCGCTCTCCGAGCGTCGCCTCGAGCGCCTGCCCGGCAGCGGCGTGCATCTCCTTCGCGGCCTCCGGCGTGAGGGCGTCCGCAACGATCTCGGGGATGATGGGCGATGCGAAGCGAAGCTCGCTCGGGCCGGTATGGACGACGAAGTCGCGCCGCTCGAGCATCGCGATCGACCGCTCGAGAGAGGGCATCGCCTGGCCGAGCATGTTCGAGAGGACCGTGGCGTCGATGGGGTCGCCGAGCACCGCGGCCGCCTGCAGGGTCGCGCGATCCTCGCTCGAGAGGCGCGCCACGCGCGATGCGACGAGGCCGCGCAGCGTCTTCGGGAGCGCCAGGTCCTGCCCGACGAGCTTCATCGAAACGACGCGGCGCTCGCCGACCGTGACCGCGGCGGCGTCGACGAGCGCCTTGATCACTTCCTCGACGAAGAGCGGGTGCCCGCCCGCGCGCGATCGCACGAACCGCAGGAGCTCGTCCGGGACCGAGTCGACGCCCAGCCTCAGCGCTACCAGGCGCTCGACGTCCGCCGGCGCGAGGTCCCCCAGATCGATGACCGCGTTCCCTTCGAATTTCTCGAGCGGATGCGCGAAGCCCGCGCGGACGGCGAACGCGAAGACGACGCGCGCGTTTCGAAGCCGCTGAAGCACGTCCTCGAGGAGCGCGAAGCTGTCCTCGTCCATCGCGTGGGCGACGTCCCAGCAGAGCGTGTGCGGTCGATCCTCGCAGAGGCTCTGGACCATCCGCGTGAACGCCTGCCGCAGGAGCGCCTTCGCGCTGCCCGACGGAGACGGAACGCTCGCGCCGAGCCACGTGAGGACGGCGTTGACCTCGTCCCCCTGGAGGCCGAGCGCGCGCAGGCGCGGCTGCACGGCGAGGACGCGATCGGGCGCGTCGCCCTCGGTCGTCCCGCAGAGGACCTGGAGCATGCACGCGATGCCGGACAGCGGGAACTCGTTGCCGCGGGGAGGGCACGCCGCGATGTGAAAGCCCACGTTGTAGCCGCCCTTGCGCAGCCTTCGCTCCACTTCGTAGAGCAGGCGCGTCTTTCCGACGCCATGATCGCCGCGGATCGTGAGCACGCGTGCGGTGCGCTTCGTCGCGTGGGCGAGCAGCTCGCCGACGCGCCGGAGCTCGTCCTTGCGGCCGACGAAGCGACCGAACGCTTCGCCCGGGCCGCGGACGTCCTTCACGAGGATCGCGGAGACGTTGGCCGCGGCACGATCGCTGTCGATGGTCGATTCGAACTCGAAGAGCGCCCTCACCTGGCGCATGGCCTGCGCGCTCATCGCAGCCTGGCCCTCGCGGACACGAGCCAGCTCTCGCGCCGTGTCGAGGAGGAGGCTCAGGCGACCATCGTCGGTGACCTCGCCGGCGCTCGAGATGTGCACTCGCCCGGTGTGCAGCCCGGCGCCGGCGGGTCGCGGCGCTTCCAGGCTTCGCAGCGCGACGAGCGCGCAGCGCGTCGCCATCTCGGTGTCGCGTCCATCGGGGTCGCCCAGACCGAAGACGGCGGCGACGTGCCCCGTCTCCCGCTTGAGGACGCGCCCACCCCAGCGCTCGACGATGGTCGCCACGCGATCGACCGTCGATGGCTCCGTCTGCCGGGGCAGCTCGATCACGAGGGCGGTCACTTCTCGACGCTCCCCCATCTCGACCGCGCGGTCGATCGCGACGAAGCGAACGCCCTTGGCCACACGAACGCTCGACGCCTGGCGCGAAGCCGGGACCTCGACGGGCGTGCGCTCCGTGCGCGGATTGCGGGCCTCGGCCTCGAGCAGCGGCCCAGGCATTCCGCTGACGCCGGTGCCCTCTCCCTCGCGGAATCGCGACAGAAACTCGGCCAGCTCGTGGGCGCCGTAGCGGCTGCCCTGCGCGTACAGGAACGCGAGCAGGGCCTCGTACATGCGGCCTGCATCCGGGTAGCGTTGCGCTGGATCGGCGGCCATGGCCGTCTTGAGGATGGCGGCGAGCTCGGGGGAGGAGTCGGGGCGCAGAAGCTCGATCGGCGGATACTCGCAGGCCTGAACGCGTCGCAGGGTCTCGAACGTGGTCGGGGCGTGGAACGGGTTCACGCCGGCCACGCACTCGTAGAGGATCGTGCCCAGCGAGAAGAGATCGCTCCGGGCGTCGACGCTCTCGCCGCGCGCCTGCTCGGGGCTCATGTAGCCGAACTTGCCCTGCAGCTTGTGCGCGCGTGTGTCGTCGGGAGCTCGCTCGAGGGCGCCGCGCGCCTTCGCGATGCCGAAGTCGGTGACTTTGACCTCTCCCTCGAAGGAGAGGAGCACGTTCTGCGGGGACACGTCGCGGTGCACGATGCCGAGCGGCCGCATCTGCTCGTCGCGCCTGCGGTGCGCGTGGTCGAGCCCCTTGGCGACCTCCGAGGCCACGTAGAGCCCCATCTGTAC
>CALKVG010000216.1 GCA_937998045.1 uncultured Myxococcales bacterium | reverse complement strand
CCGCCCGGAGCAGGCGGTGCGCGCGGCGACCGAGACGGCGGCTGCGCTCCTCGGCTGGAGCGGAAGGGTGGGATCGCTGGCGCCCGGAGCGTACGGCGACCTCATCGCGGTGAGGGGGAACCCGCTCGAGGACATCGATGCGCTCGAACGGGTCGAGGTGGTGCTGAAAGGGGGAAGGGTCGTCCGCAACGCGCTCTAAGCTGCGCCGCACACATGAGAGCTGCGCTCACGCACCTTCTGGCGCTCGCGTTCCCACTGGCGGTCGGTTCCGTGTCGTGCGCGCCCCCTCGCCCGTCGCTGCCGCGTCCGAGCGCGCCGGTCGGGGCACGGCCGATCTCCGCGGCGGAGCTCCGGTCGCTGTTCGATTCGGAATGGGAGTACACGATGCGCGAATGGCCGACGCGCGCATCGACGCTCGGCGACCATCGCTTCGACGATCGCTGGCCCGACGTCTCGCCCGCAGCCTTCGAGCGACGCGCCGAGCATACGCACGAGCTCTTGGCCCATCTGCGCGGCCTCGACGCCAGCGGGCTCGCCGACGAGGATCGCCTGAGTTTTGCGATCTTCTTGCGGGAGGCGGAGCTCGACGACGAAGGCGCGCCCTTTCGCCTCTGGCATCTCGCGCTCAACCAGCGCGAGGGGGTGCAGACCGCCGACGACCTCGCCTCGGCCCTCCCCTTCGCGACGGCCCGCGACTACGAGGCCTGGATAACGCGGATGCGCGCCCTGCCGGCGTACGTAGACCAGACGATCGCCACGCTGCGCGAAGGCGCTCGCGAACGCATCGTGCAGCCACGCGTCGTCATGGAGCGAATTCCCGCGCAGATCGACAAGCAAATCGTCGCCGACCCCGAGCAGAGCCCGTTCTTCGCGCCGCTCCGCACGTTTCCTAGTGTCGTCGGGGCATCGGAGCGCGATCGGCTCGTCTTGGACGCGCGACGAGCGATCGGCGAGGCCGTCGTCCCGGCCTACCGGCACTTCCGCCAGTTCTTCGTCGACGAGTACCTGCCCGCGTGCTTCCCCCAGGTCGGCGCCTGGCAGCTCCCAAGGGGAGCCGAGGCTTACGCGTACCTCGTGCGCCTTCACTCGACGACCCGGATGACGCCCCAAGAAATTCATGACGTCGGCCTGCGGGAGGTCACGCGCATCCACGGCGAAATGCTCGCGCTCGTATCGAAGCTCGGCTTCAAAGGCTCGCTCGCTGACTTCTTCGCCTGGCTGCGCGAGGACCCGCGCTTCTACTACTCGGACCCGGCCGCCCTGCTCCAGGCGTACCGAGCGACGGCGAAGCGCATCGACCCCAAGCTCGTCTTGCTCTTCAAGACGCTGCCGCGCACGCCGTACGGCGTGGAGCCCATACCGTCCGCCGTGGCGCCCGACACGACGGCGGCGTACTACCGCGAGCCGGCGGCCGACGGATCGCGCGCCGGAACGTTCTTCGTGAACCTCTACGAACCGCACGTGCGCCCGCAGTGGGAGATGATGGCGCTGGCGCTTCACGAGAGCGTCCCTGGTCACCACCTTCAGTTCGCGCTCGCCAGCGAGCGGCAGGGGCTCCCCGCGTTTCGTCGCCACGCCGGGTGGACGGCGTTCGTCGAGGGCTGGGGACTGTACGCCGAGTCGCTGGGCGACGAGATGAGCCTGTACGACGACCCGTACGCGAAGTTCGGCCAGCTGACGTACGACATGTGGCGCGCCGTCCGGCTGGTCGTGGACACCGGGATTCACGCGCTGCGCTGGGACCGCCAGAAGGCGATCGACTACTTCTTGTCGCTGGCGCCGAGATCACGCCTCGACGTCCAAAACGAAGTGGACCGCTACATTGCGTGGCCCGGACAAGCCGTCGGCTACAAGTTGGGCGAGCTCGCGATCCGCCGCCTGCGCGAGGAAGCTTCGGCCAAGCTCGGGCCGCGATTCGAGATCAAGGAGTTCCACGACGTCGTCTTGCGCGACGGCGCGATGCCGCTCGACCTCCTGGAGGAGCGGATCGGAAACTGGATCGCCGAAACGCGCGCGCGATCGCCGTAGATCCCAACCGGGTACGTCCCGCCCGTCCGTAGAATCGACTCTAGAACGGCACGATCCTGACCGGCGGCCCCGGGATCGCTCGATAGAAATGCCGGTTGGGGTAGAGGTCTTTCACGCATTGGACCAGCTCGGGATTGCGCTCCAGTGCAATCAGAACATCCTGATTGGGATAGAGATCGAGCGGCAGGTTCTCGGTCAGATCCATGACATCGGTGTTGTTCAACCCGCTTCCGCCGAACACGACGGCGTTGTGCAGGTTCGCCTTGGCGAGGGCCTCGTGAAGGCGATTGTGATTCTGGACGTCCGCGTAGGTCGGCCCGTACACGAGCGGCGCGACGCGAAGGACGCCGACGGCCATCGCCACCAGCGCCACGGCGGCGGGCCCCCCGATACGGACGGCCGGTGCGGCGCTCCAGCGAGAGCGTCCAGCCGCCCAGAGCTGCGCGAACATCACGCCCGTCCCGACGGCCATGGGGACGACGTAAGGGAACTCGTATCGCGGCCCGTAACCGAGGTCGAACGTGCGGCCGACTTCGAGCGTCGTGACGTAGGCCCAGAGCGCCAGGTTGCTGATGCCGAACACGAAACCCAGGCGCTGCGCGCGACCGCGGCACGCGGCGATGCCCGCAATTCCGATCGCCGGGGAACAGGGGAGCCAGCAGTACGCGCCGCTCGCGAGCGGAAGCCCTGCTCGATACTCGTTCGCCTTCGGAATGCTCCAGGAGAACTTGTTCCATGGATAGAAGATCGGGTTCAGCGAGTAGCCGGTCGCGAACCACTTCCCGAGCTGCAGACGAAGCACGACGAGCGTGAACAGTCCGATTGCGCCGAAGATCGCGCCCCCCGCCACGATGGATCGCCAGCCCATGCGGCGCCTCACCAGCGCGTACACGAAGTAAGCGCACAGCCCGGTGCCGAGCATCGCGGCGTCGCCCGGACGCGCAGACACGAGCAGACCCGCGGCCATCCCGAGCACGGATCCCCAGCGCCATTGCGCGCGACGCGACAGCCCGGGGGTCGCGATCGCGAGGAGTGCCTCCACCGACCACGCGTACATCGCCGACGCGAAGACGTGCGGGTAGCGGGATGCGCCGTTGATGACCATCGTCGAACCGAGGATCGTCGCGGCTGCAGCGAAGCGACCCGACGCACGGACCAGCGCGAGTGGGGGTGGCGCGCTGCCCGGCGCGAATCCCGCCGCCGCGCGACGACCTAGACGCGAAACGGCTGCCGCAAGCAAACCGAAAGACGCCGGTCCCGCCAGCCACAGGACGCGGAGCGCGAAGAACGGCGCCATGAACAGGGGCCAGCCCGGCGTGTACTCGGGCACGCTGTGACCCATGTACGGGAATATCCAGAAGTTGCGGAACGCTTCCGTGCATCGCGGCACCGACGAGCTCACACGTAGCTTCGCGTAGATGGCCGCTTCGAAGGTGTTCCCCCATTCGTCGCCGCTGTTCGTCCACCCGTGCAGAACGACGCGACACACGATCGCGGCAGCGACCGTGCCGGCTACGAACGCGGCCGCGTCATCGACCCACACGTTGCTCGGCATGTCGAGCTCCGCGGGCGCGGAGGAAGTGACCGCGCCCAGTGTACGGTAGTGAACGCCGACGAGCAGACCGAAGAAGGCGATGTGCGCCGCCGCGAGCTCCCAGTCGCAGTCCTTGATGTACGTCGTGATCGGCCAGAGCGCCGCCTCGCCGAGCGCCGCGACCACGACGAGGGCTGGTCGCCCGGTGAGGACCGCCGCGAGGGTCGCCATAGCGGCGGCCACGCGCAGCCCGTTCTTGAAGTGCTCCGGTCCGAGCGCGACCCCGATCCCGGCGAGCGTCTCCCCGCTCACCGGCAGGACGACCGCGAGCGCGATCGCCGCGAGGAGAAGGAGCGTCGACCACGCGGGGCGCAAGCGACGCAGCCAGAGGAGCGCGCCAAGCACCAGACCGACCGATGTCTGCGCCGCCATGTACGCCTCGAGCGGCTGCGTCGTGTACGGCGAGGTCACGGGGCTTCCCTCTGCCAGACCGTCCAGCGATCTCCCCGCCACTTGATGCGATACATCCCGGCGGGCGGACGGAAGCCGTTGCCACGGGTCAGGACGTAATCGTAATAGGGATAGATCTCGCCAATGGACACTTGCTCGGGAGTCCACTCCCAGCGCAGCCGGGCGGGACCG
Organism: uncultured Myxococcales bacterium; assembly: GCA_937998045.1. Classification (GTDB taxonomy): domain Bacteria; phylum Myxococcota_A; class Polyangia; order Polyangiales; family Polyangiaceae; genus Palsa-1150. The sequence goes on along the minus strand of CALKVG010000216.1, from coordinate 10,888 downwards.
CCCCCCGGCGGCGGATAGTGCCCCGGGCGAAAGTCGACCGGCCAGTGCGCGTACCCTGCGTACGTGAACATCAAGACGCCCCCCTTCCGCACCTGGTAATAGGAGCCGAAGTGCAGAAAGGGCTGATTGTTCATTATGGTCGAGCCGCGGTCGTAGATCAGCGTGCACACCTTTCGATTGGCCTCCATTGCGTCGATGGCGCCGTCGAGGTCTCCCACCTCTTCGAGTTCGAAGCGGATGAAGTGCTTGCACGTGCTCACGATCGACGTGACACCTACCGCGAGGGCCGCCGACGTCACCAGCGTTCCTGCAGCGCCCCGGGGCATGCGCACCAGGGGAATCGCCGTGATCGCGAACAAGATCGGGAAGCGTTGCGCGATCAGCCAGATGTACCCGTGGCCTTGCGGCATCATGAAGTAGAGAACCACGCACGCAAGCGGGAGCACCACGTATGGCCGCGAGACGGATTTTGATGCGTCACGCTCGCCCAGGGAGAGTCCCAGCGCGGCGATGACGACGAGCGCCAGGGCGACGGTGACGAGCTCGTCGCTGTTGTCGCGCATCACGTTCGTGAACCACATCGGAATCTGATCGATGGCCGAGTCCATCGAGAGGTGCGGGTCCCCCTCGTTGGACGTGGCGGCGCCCCGGGTAAGGCGCCCTGCGGTCGTGAAGAGCGTCCACCAGGCGAGCGTCACTAGGGCCGGCACGACCGGCGCCGCGCTGCGCAGCCAGCGGCTCGGGCGCGTCCACGGGAACATCGCGGCAAAGCCGATACCGAAGATGCCGAAGGGGAATATGTGCGAATAGAAGAGGGCGAGCGACACGATGCAGAGGCTCACCCCGCTCTTGACGGTCGGGCGCTCGAAGTGACCGATCGCGATCGCGAGCCCCCAGAGCATCAGCGGGATCCCGAGCAGAAACGGGAACAACCCGTAGATGAACATGGCGTTGACGAGCAGCGGAACGACCAGAAGGCAAAGCCGCTCGTCGCGACCGAGCGCGCGCAGGAGCGCGCGCATCCCGAGGACGGTACCGCTCAGATAGCCGGAAACGAGGATGACATTGGCGGCAAAGACGCCCACGACGAACGCGAGCGCCGCACCGATGAGGTAGTAAACGACGTACTGCGTGCGCTCCAGCGTGAGGACGTAATTGTCCGAGAAGCCGAAGGCCGGATCGTGGAAGCTCTTGATGATCCGGATCGTCGCCAGGTGAATCGGCAGGTCCTGCGTCGGGGGGTGCTTGACGATCCAGGCCGGCGCCGAAGCAAAGATCGCGATGGCTAGGTAAAAGAAGGTGCTAGGCGAAAAGCGCTGACCCGGCAGACGCACGGGCCCAACTTACACGATGCGCCGCCCGTGACGAGGTTCAAGACGGCGTGTAAGCTGCGCGCCGCCGTGACCGACCCCCAGCGCGAGCAGGGCAACCGAGCGCGCGAGCTCCAGCGCGGTCTGCAGAGGTGGGCGTTCGCGCTCGTGCCGGCGCTGGGCGTGATTGAGCTCGGGGCGCACGCCGTTCAGACCCGCTCGGCCGTGCGCGACGGCGACTGGAAGGCGGCGCGCGACTTCGTGTCGTCGCAGTCCCGACCCGACGACCTCGTCGCCTTCGCCCCCCGCTGGGTCGATCCCGTCGGCCGCGAGAAGTTCGGCTCGCGGCTCGCCACCGTGGAGCGCGAGGCCCCGGGCGACGTGACGAGGTTTCCACGCGCACTCGAGGTGTCGATCCGCGGGGCCCACGTACCCGCGCTTGCCCGCTGGCGGCGCGACGACGAGCACCGGTTCGGCGGCGTGACCGTGACTACGCTGGAAAATCCGGCGCCGGCGCACGTCCTCGACGATCTCGTCTCGATGGTCGACGGGCAGCACCTGCGCGTATTCCGTGGAGACTCGGAGTGCTCCTACGGGCATGCGCCGCCGCAAAGCGGCGGCCTGGGCTTCGGCCCGGGCGTCCCTGCAGACCGCTTCGCGTGCCCGGGGGGCGGGTTCGTCGCCGTCAGCGTCGTCGCGGATCTCGACTACTTCCCGCACCGGTGCATCTACGCGCCACCCCTCGGGGGCGCGCCTCTCCGGCTGCGTTTCCAGGGCGTTCGCTTCGGGAGGACTCTCCACGGCCACCACGGCCTGTACGTGGAGGCCGAGCGCGAGCGACGGGGTGCGCCCGTCACGCTGACCTTCCGGACCGGCGACGCGGTGATCGGCATCGCGGTTCACCGTGACGGCGACAGCTGGAAGTCGTTCGAGTTCGACACGGCCGACCGCGAAGGAACGGTCGCAACCGAGCTCGTCGCCGAGATCGGCGCGCCCAACGGCGATCGCCGCATGTACTGCTTCGAGGCGGATACGCGGTGAAGATCGGCCCGTTCTCCCTGCGGGGTCCGGCGTTCCCCGAGCGCATCGGGTGGCGCGATCACGGGGTCGGCGCGGCCCTCGGGCTGGCGTACGTCGGTTGGCTGCTCGCCACCGCGCGCTCGCTCGGCTTCCCGCGCGACGAGGGCATGTATTTCCACGCGGCCATCGACTACGTGCGCTGGTGGCGGATGCTCTTCGAGCGCGGACGCGACGCGGTCCAGCAGGGCGCCATCGATTCGGCGTGGGGCTTCAACCACGAGCACCCCGCCCTGATGAAGTCCCTCTTCGGCGTCTCCTGGTGGCTGCTCCACGAGAAGTGGCACGTCTTCGCCGACGCGAGCACGGCCTTCCGGCTCCCGGGGATGCTCTCCGCGGGCGTCGCGATCTGGATCACGTACCTCTTCGGCGCGCGCGCGTTCGGCCGTCGCGCGGGAGTCGTCGCTGCCGCGCTGCTCGCCTTGATGCCGCGCGTCTTCTTCCATGCGCACCTCGCCTGTTTCGACGTGCCCATCACCGCCGCATGGATCGCGTGCGTGTACGTGCACTGGCGCGCTCAGGAGCGGCGCAGCCTCGGCTGGACCCTCGCCGCCGGCATCGTCTTCGGCCTCGCGCTCGAGACGAAGCACAACGCGTGGGTACTTCCGGCCGCGCTCGTGCCGCATGCTCTCTTCGTCCACCGTCACGCACTTCTACGCGGCCTTCGAGCGGGGCGCGTCGCCCTTCCGGCAAGCCTCGTCTCGATGGCGCTGCTCGGCCCGATCGTCTTTTTGGCGCTGTGGCCGTACCTCTGGAACGACACGCTCGCACGCGTGCAGTGGTACGTCGATTTCCACTTGCATCACGAGTACTACAACATCGAGTTTCTCGGCCGAAACTACTTCGGCCCGCCGTCGCCCAAGGGGTACCTGCCTACGATGGTCGTCGCCACGGTGCCGACGGTGACGCTGGTCCTCTTCGCTGTGGGCGCCGCCGACCGGATTCGCAACGGCGCACGTCGTGTCCGCGCCTGGCTGGCGGAGAAACTGCGCAGGCCCAAGGGCGCCGTGTTCGTGCGCGACGCGTCCGAGACCGACCTCCTCCTCGCGCTGTCGTTCTGCGCCTCGATCGGCCCGTTCTTCCTCGAGAAGACCCCCATCTTCGGCGGCACCAAGCACTGGATGCCGGCTTACCCCGTGCTCGCGATCCTGGCCGGGCGCGGCTTCCAGCTCGTCGTCGGCGCGATGCGGCGCGCTCTTCCCGCGCTCGCCGGACGGCGCCTCCTTGCCGCAGAAGCGGCGCTCCTCGTCTGCCTGCTCGCGGCGCCGCTCGCGGTCACGATCCACTCGCACCCCTTCGGCCTGTCGGCGTACGTGCCGCTCGTCGGAGGGACTGCAGGGGGCGCTGACCTGGGCCTCAACCGTCAGTTCTGGGGGTTCACGACGCAGTCGGCTGCCACCGAGTTCCTCAACGACCGCGCTCCACGCGGGTCCACTGTCTTCATCCACGACACGACGTGGGACGCCTGGGCGCGCATGCAGGAAGAGGGGCGCGTGCGATCGGACCTTCGCGCGGTAGCGGCGCCGCACGAAGCGACCTTCTCGCTCGTGCAGCACGAGCTGCACATGAATGAGGTCGACTATGACATCTGGGCTTCGACGGGCACTGACGCCCCCGTGTACATCGTCGAGCACGACGGCGTGCCCATCGTCAGCGTCTACCGCAAGCCGTAGTGTCCCGAGTCGCGGTCGCAAGGGGCCCGTTACTCGGGACACGACGGTTACGCGGGGCTAACGCCCCCCGGCGCTTCGCTTCGCGCCGAGCCTCACCGTATCGCCTGACGGCGAACGACTTCGCGACGCGAAGTCGGAAGTCGAGGGAGAGACAGACGAGACGCGCAGTTCTCTGCGTCGAGCGAAGCCCGACGTTCGCCGAAGGCGGTGGGGGGGGGCTCCGGTGCGAAGCATTAGGCCCAGCGAACCTCGGTGGCGAGATCGACCAGCGTGAGCCCGTCCTGCACTCCTGCGGAGGCGGGCGGGAGTAGCGTGGCCCGCACCACGCGCGCTCCCTTCCAGCGGACGAACTCCTCGAGATAGGACGTCTGCGCGGGGGCAAACCACGGCAGGACGTACTCCGGCACGCGGCGCCGGCGAACGACCAGGTGCCCTGCGCCGACGCGGTCGGCGGTGCATTGACCGAAGTCGAAGTACGGGTCGGCGAGACGCGGGACGGACTTGTGCAGCGCCTCGAGCGTCGTCGTTTCGAACATGCGCCGGTAGGCGTATTGAATGTCGTGGCAGGCCTGGGCGATGCCCTGCTCGGCCGCGAGGATCTCGAGCGGCTTCCCCATCACGCGGGCAATCGCGGCGTTGATGGGCAGCATCGGCAGGACGTCGTAGCGCCTCGCCGGATGAAAGGGTTGGCGAACGAAAGCGAGCAGCTCCGCGTCGTCGAGGGCGCGCGCCAGAGCGACGAACCCTCCCCTCACCTTTCTTGCGACGAGGCGAACGACGCCGCAGTAGCCCGCGCCCTTGATGGCGAACGGGCTCGTCCCGGCAGCCAGCGGCAGCTTCGCCGCCGCGGCCGGCATACTATCCATCGTGTCACAGGCCATGTGCCCACATGAGGACGCGGGTCTCGCGTCATGACGGTGCCCCGTGGCGTAGCCGCGAATGACGAAACCCGTACAGACGATAGATCACGAGCCCCGTCGCGAGCCAGGCCACGAAGCGGATCCACGACGTCGGCGGCAAGTAGCCAATGAGCAACACGCACGACACCAGTCCGAGACACGGAACGAGCAGGGGGCCGAAGGGAACGCGGAAGGGGCGCGGCCGCGACGGGTCGCGGAAGCGTAGGATGATCGTGCCGAGGCAGACGAGGATGAACGCGAAGAGGGTCCCGATGTTCGTGAGGTCGACCATCTCGTCGATGTTGGCGAACGCGCTCACGCCGCCCACGAGGACGCCGGTGAGAATCGTCGAGACGTGTGGCGTGCGATAGCGCGGGTGCACGCGGGCGAAGACCGGCGGCAAGAAACCGTCCCGCGCCATCGCGAAGAGGATGCGCGGCTGGCCCAGCTGAAATACGAGCAGCACGGCCGTCTGCGCGACCACCGAGCCAAACGCGACCACGCCGACCATCCAGGACGGCATGTGCACGTAGGCCATCGCTACGGTGAGCGCCTCGGCGCGCTGCGTCTCGTCGAGGCGGACGAGCTCCGGGTACGGTATGAGCCCGGCGAACACCACGGCGACGATCACGTAGATCACCGTGCAAACGACGAGCGACCCGATGATGCCGATCGGCATGTCGCGCGCGGGGTTCTTGCACTCCTCGGCGCACGTCGAGACCGCGTCGAAGCCGATGTACGCGAAGAAGACGACCGCCGCTCCGGCGCCGACGCCCGCGAACCCGTTCGGCGCGAAGGGGCGCCAGTTCTGCGGTGCGACGAACTTGGTGCTCGCGAGTACGAAGAACGCGAGGATCCCGAGCTTGACGACGACCATGAGCGTGTTGAAGCGCGCGGACTCGCGTACCCCCCACACGAGGATGACCGTGATGGCAGCCACGATCGCCACGGCGAGCGCGTTGAAGACAATGGGCACACCGAACAGGTGAGGTGCCTGCGCGAGCACCAGGGCCTTCGCGTGCGCCGCGGTGCGATAGTCCGTGAGCAGCCAGGCGGGCAGCTCGACGTGCAGCCCTCTGAGGAACGCGTCGGCGTAGCCCGCCCAGGCGATAGCCACGGCCGTATTGCCGATCGCGTATTCGAGCAGCAAGTCCCAGCCGATGACCCAGGCCACGAGCTCGCCGAGCGTGGCGTACGCATACGTGTACGCGCTGCCGGCCACCGGGACCATGGCGGCGAACTCGGCGTAGCAGAGCGCCGTGAACCCACAGACGACCGCGGTGAGGACGAACGACAGGCAGAGCGCTGGGCCGGCGCCCGGACGGCTCGGGTCTCCGGCCGAGGCGCTGCCGATGGTCGCGAAGATGCCCGTGCCGATGATGGCGCCTACGCCGAGCGCCGTGAGGTTCCACGGTCCAAGGACCCGGGACAGGCCGGCGCCGGAGCGATCGGCCTCGTCGAGAATGGCGTCGATCGACTTGGTGCGGAAGAGCTGCGCGAGGGACACCGCGGCGACCGTACAACAGAAAGCTGCTAAGCAGGTCGGCGCGATGCCGCGGCTTCGGCCTCCGCACGATCCGGTGAGCTTGCGCTTCGATGGACGCGCCGTCGTGGCCGAGCGCGGTGAACCGGTCGCGGTCGCGCTCCTGGCGGCCGGCAACGTCGCCCTGGCGCGCAGCCCCAAGTTCCACCGTCCCCGAGGACCGGCGTGCCTGCGTGCCGCGTGCGACGGATGCCTCGCGCGCGTCGACGGCGCCCCGAACGTGATGACCTGCCGAGTCGCGGCTCGGCAGGGGATGCGCGTCGAGACGCAGAACGTCGTCGGCTCCCGCGAGACGGACCTCCTGCGCATGGCCGACTGGTTTTTCCCGATGGGCATGAACCATCACGAGCTCCTGGCCGGCGTGCCCGGCTTGCAGCGCGTCATGCAAGCGTTCGCGCGCCGCGTGGCCGGCCTCGGCAAGCTCCCGGAAGCGCCCCGCGAAGAAGGCGCGGGCGTGCGCGCCGCGGCCCGCCGCGAAGTCGACGTCCTCGTCGTTGGGGCGGGAGGCGCCGGGATGGCCGCCGCGCTCGAGCTGGTTCGCCACGGCAGGGCCGTCGAAGTGCTGGACGACGACCTCGAGTGGGGCGGCAGCCTGCGGGCGCTCCACGGTGCCGACGCCGAGCCGTGGGTTCCTCTGCGGGGCGCGTTCAGCAGTGCGGTGCGAGCCGGCCGCGTGACGGTGCGGCTGCACACAACCGCAGCGGGAATCTACGGCGACGATGTCCTCGTGCTCGCGGAGGGCGCCGCCGAGGTCGTGACCGCCCGTACACTCGTCCTCGCTCCGGGAGCCCACGACGGTGTCGTCGCGTTCGAGGGCAACGACGTGCCGGGCGTCATGAGCGCGCGTGCGGGAGGGTGGCTGCTCGCGCGCGGTGTCGTGCCCGGGAAGCGCCTGGTCGTCGCCGTCGCCGACGGGGCGAGCCCCTTCGGAGAGGCCTACGCGCGAGCCGTCCCGGAGGCGACGCTCGTGCGCGGTGCACCCGTGCGCGTCCGCGGTAGCGCACGCGCCCGGGAGGTGACCCTCGTCACCGACCGTGGCGAACGGACGCTCGGGTGCGATGCGCTCCTGATCGATGCCCCGCGGGCTCCGGCGTACGAGCTTTGCGCCCAGGCCGGCGCCCGGCTTGTCCACGGCAAGGACGGCTACTCCGTCGCCACCGGTCCTGCTGGCCGCATTCGAGCGGGGGTGTTTGCCCTCGGCGAAGTCACCGGCGCCCGGCTGGATCCCGACCTCATCGTACGAAGCGCGGCCGCCCTCGCCGAGAGTTAGTCCTCGAGGAGCGCGCCGAACATCGCCATCCCGCCAGCGACCGTAACGGCGTCGAAGATACCCAGCAGGATGAGCAAACCGCTCACCTCGCCTGCCTCCACGGGGACCCCGTGTTCGGCCGCATAGAAGATCTCTCGCGTGGCCGCCACGCTCGAGAGCAGGGCCGGCGAGAGCAAGGGGAAGAGCACAATCGCGAGGAGTAGCTCGCGCGCTCGCGTCCGCACGGTCATCGCGCCGAAGAGCGTACCGGTGGCCGCGACCCCGACGGTCCCGAGGACGAGGACGAGCGCCAGAGGCCCGATCACCGCGGGCAGGTCCACGTGAAAGAAGAGCGCCACGACGGGGACGAGGACCACCTCTACCGCGAGGACGAACGCGAGGACGCCGAGCGCCTTGCCGCACCAGATGGCCGCCCGGGGTATCGGGGACACGAGGAGGCCTGCGAGCGCGTTCTCTTCGCGTTCGCGCTGCCAGGTCCTGTTGAGCGCCAAAATGGACGAGAAGAAGACGGCGAGCCACAGCGCCCCGGGGGCGACTCGGGTGGTGGTCTCCGGGCCGGTGGCAAACGCCACACTGGCCATGATGGCGACGAGGACAGCGAAGAACCCCGCCGTCGTCACAATCTCCCGGGTCGCAAGCTCGACGCGCAGGTCCTTGGCGAGGACCGTGCGCGCGGCACCCCAGAAGGTAGGACCCAGGGGGAGTCCGGTGCTTCGCGCTCCGCTCCCATCGTCCACGTTGGCCGAGTTGCCCAACTTGCCCAAGTTGCCGTCTCTCACATGACCCGTCGCTTCACCGCTGCCCGCGCCGCGCCTCCAGGGAGTGTCCTCACCGTGTTCTCATATCGAGAGCACGACTCTTTCGGTGAGGACGAGACCGATCGGCGCGAATCCGCCTTGACCCGGATCGCCACGATTGTAGATTCGCGTACAAGGGTGCGCGCTATTAGGTTCGGGATCGCGCGCCGGGTCAAGGACGCAGCCGAGCAATGACGGTCGAGATACCGCCAAGCATCGCCCCGGCGCCGAGCGCGTCGGAGCGTAAGCCGCCAGCCAGACGCACGCGAGCCAAACGGATCGCGGTTCTCTACAACGTCGACTACGAAGACGCGCACCCGGAGGCCGACCCGGGATGGGCCGCTCGCGCCGAGGTCGGCCTCGTCGCGAAGTCGGTCGCCACTGCGCTCGCAGAAGCCGGGTACGAGACGCACCTCGTTCCGGTCGACGGCGACCTCCCCGCCGCTCGCACGCGCCTGGCCGAGGTGGACGCCGACTGCGCGTTCAACCTTTGCGAGTCGCTGGCTGGCGACGCGCGCCTCGAGAGCGCCGTCCCGCTCGTTCTCGAGCTGCTCGGCATCCCCTTCACGGGATCCCCGCCCGAGGTCCTCGGCTTCGCCCTTCGGAAGGACCGGGTGAAGCAGCGCCTGGCCGCGGCGGGTATCCCGACGCCGGCCGGGCGGGTGCTCGCTCGAGCGGACGACCCCTGCGATCTGCCCTTTCCCCTCATCGTGAAACCCGTGCGCGAGGACGGCTCGGTGGGCATCTCGCGCGCAAGCGTCGTCCAAGACCGCGAGGAGCTCGCGCGCGCGGTCGACACCGTCTCGACTTCCCTTCGACAGCCGGCTCTGGTCGAGCAGTTCGTCGACGGGCGCGAATTCAACGTGGCGCTCCTCGGGCATCCGACGCCCCGCGTCTTGCCGCTGAGCGAGATCGACTTCGGCGCGCTGCCGGTCGAAGCTCCTCGCATCGTCTCCTACGACGCCAAGTGGTCGAGCGGTTCGGTCGACGACCTCGGGACCGTCCCCATCCTGCACCCGTCGCTTCCCACGGCCGTGGCGGCCCGTGTCCGCAGGGCCGCGGCCGACGCCTTCCGCGCCGTGGGTGTGCGCGACTACGGGCGCGTGGACGTACGCCTCGCGAGCACGGGCGTACCCTATGTGGTCGACGTCAATCCCAACTGCGATCTCTCGCCCCACGCCGGCATGGCCCGCGCGGCGGCGGCCGTAGGGATCGGCTACGGCTCGCTCGTCGGGCTGCTGGTCCGGTATGCGCTCAGGCGCGGGACGCGCGGCCGGGACGCCGCGCAACTCGCCCCCGCTGCTCGCTCCAGCGGCCAGCGACCGCTATAATTCGTCGAGGATGACCCTCGAAGAGGCGATTCGCATCCTGCGCAGCCCCGAGGGCCGCGAGGAAACCAAGCGCGTCTACCTGCTGAGGCGCACCGTCGACTGGGCCGAAATCACCATCCGGGCCGGCGACGTCACTCGGCAGGACGCCGAGTCTCTGGTCGATGCGGTGGCGGCGCGCGCCGAGGAGTTGTTCCCGGGCAGCCGCGGTACGTTCGCCATTGTGTACGGCGTCCGCCTCAAGCGGGTCATCGACGAGACGTACGGCCAGGGCGATTGACGCGGACTAGAACACCTGACCGAGCGACGCTCCGGCGTTCACCTTCTCGCGGATCTTGCTCGCTGCGAGCGTCCGCTGCTCGGGCGTGAGCAGCGGAAGCACCGTCTCGGCGAGCCCGAGGACGTGCTCGCTCAACTTGCTGGCTACGTCCGACAGGTCCTTGGGCGGCGCGACCTCGTCCATCACGAAGCGATCCTGCTTGAAGGCGGTGAGCACCTTGGCGTCGTGATGTTCGACGGTCCAAGGCATCTCTCCCCCCTGAGCGTGCCCCATTCCGCGGAAGCGGTCGTGCAGCGCGTCGCGGATCTGGGTGCGCTGAGCGTCGGTGAGCTTCAGGTCCTCGGCCCACTGCTTGAGGGGGTGCGCTCCGTGCAACTTCTCCTTGTGCTCGCCGATGCGCGCGGTGAGGGCGTCCACGAACGCCGTACGCTGGTCGGCGCTGAGGAGCGCGTGCAGCTGCTCGAACGAGGCGCGGTCCGCCGGTTGGACCTTGACCATCGCGGCCGTCAGCGCGTCGAGCTTGGGCTTGAGCGCTTGCCGGTCGATCGCGCCAGACTCGACTTGGGCGGCGACCGCGAGCATCAGGTCCTTGTGCGCCGCGCGGGCGTCGGCGTGCCGCGCCTCGGCGTCGGCAGCGAGCTTCTCGATCTGCGTGCGCTGGGCCGCCGTGAGCGGCACGTCGCCGAGCGCGTCGCCGACGACCTTCAGCGG
>CALKVG010000215.1 GCA_937998045.1 uncultured Myxococcales bacterium | reverse complement strand
GAGGAGGCCGGAGGCGGCGGGGCCGGCGGAGACGGAGGGGGCGGAGGCGGCGGCGAAGGCGGACAGGGCGCCGGAGCAGGCGCCGGCGTCGGGATATCGCTGAACGCGTAGATGAGGCTCAGCGTGGTCGCCGTGTCCAGGTCGGTCTTCGTGGGGAGCGGCCGGTAGTCGTACCGGGCGCTGAAGCCCAGGCCGAGGGACAGGCCGCCGCTGACCTTCGCGGCGAAGAGCGCGTCGAAGTTGATGCGATGGTCGTACTTGGTATCCGCGAGGAAGCTTTGCAGGTATTCGATGCCCGTCGCGAGCGTCACCTCCTTGTTGAAGGCGTGCTTGAAGCCGAAAAAGAGGCGTGCCGAGTGGTCGGACATCGTCTTCGGGAGCGTCGGATCGCGGACCGGGGTGCCCGACGCATCTCGGACGGTGACTCCGTTGGAGTCGACGAGCGCGATCGCGGTGTCGTTGCGGATGTCGTACTGGTAGTCGTACCCGATCTCGGCCCAGAGCATGCTCGTCGCTGCGGTGAGAAACAGGTACTTGAAGCCGGGGTCCAGGTTCAGGCGGAAGTCGAGGCCCTGCAGCTTGTCGTGGCGTCCGGTGACGATGCCGAAGAAGCTCGCCTGCTCGACGATGTAGCGGTCGTACCGTACGCGCCCCTGCACGTTCTCGGCGGTCTCGACGATCTCTGCCCCGCGCGGCGCGCCTTGCCCGTAGTTTCCGAGCAGCGACGCGCCAATGCCGTTGTCGTGGAATCGCGTATCGAAGGTGCCGTTGACGGTGCCCGCCAGCAGCTGCGAGTTTCCGGTCGCCATCTGGCCGCCCGCCGATAGCGTGGCGGTCGTTCCGTCGACGGGCCGGCTCAGGTCCGGCGCGGCCGTAGACGCCGCGGGCGCGGACACGAGGGCCTTCGCTTCCGGGGGAGGGGCCCCCATGGCATCGGGCGGGGGCGCCTGCGCGCTGGCCAATCGCGGCGCGACGGCGAGGAAAAAAAGACACACGGATGCATGAGTGGGGACTTGGGTACGCACGATAGAGCTCTCGCCGAGGGCCGCAGGCTAGCCTCTAGCTCCGCGGTACGCGCTGCGAAAAATCGCGACAGGAGCGACTGCGCGGCTACGGGTGAGGCTCGCGGGTTCGCCAGGCCTCGTACGCCGCCACGATCGCGTCGCCGAGCAGGTCGCCGAGAACCTCCGCGCCGAGCGGCGTGGGGTGGGTCAGGTCCCCCCCTGCCAGTTGCGGCTTCGCGCGCATCCATCGCGCCATCGAGCCTTCGCCTCCCATCGCCTCGAACGTGTTCCAGAAGGCGGCGCCGTGGGCGAGGGCCACCCGCTCCTGAATGGCGACGAGATCGAGGATGACGCGCTTCGTGACGATTTTGCCGTCGTGGTGCTCGGCGCGGTCGAGGGGGGCCAGGAGCAGCAGCGGCGCGTGCGGCGCGATCTCGCGGAGCTCGTCGACCAGCTCGGTGAGCGCGCGCTCGTATTCCTCGCGGTCGAGGCGCCACAAGTCGCTCTCGTTCGTGCCGTACTGGAACGCGATGAGCGCGGGATCGCGGAGCGCGAGCTCGTCGCGCCAGTGCGCGCGATTCTGCTGCTTCCAGTAGACGGCCATCGCCGCGTGGGCCCCCAGCGCGTCGTAGACGACGCCCGGCTCGTCCCGCTCCAGCGCCACGCCGAAGAGCCGCACCGGACCGTTGCCCAAAGGGCGAACGGCGAGCCTCGCTTCGCCGTCGTCGACGTGCACCGCGTGGACCCGCGACGCCTTCGCCGTTCCGCGCGTGGAGAAGCGCTCGACGGGTCGACCCCGCACGGTGAGATCGACGTCACCGCCGCCGGGCTGCTCGAGGTAGTACACGTCGAAGCGCGACACGCGCCGCCCGAAGTCCCCGCGCGTCGCCGTCCCGAACCAGGCCACCTCGCCGCCGTAGCTGCTGAACGAGACGCCGCCCAGGCCGTACATCCCGTCGTTCGTGTATGGCCCCGCGAGGCGGCTCGCCTTCCATTCGCCTTCGGAGGAGTGCGCGACGTCGTTGTGGAAGTACCACTCCCACGGGTTCGCGATGAGGATGAAGCCGTGGCCTGCGTCGCCGAAGCGCGCCTGGAGTCGGCGGCGCAGAGTGCCGGAGACGTAGTCGCTGGCGATGATCGAATCGCCGTAGTGCAGGATGCGGGTGACCGCGCCTGGCTCCTTGCGATCCGTGCGGTCCAGGCGGACGAAGAAGTCGTCGAGCGTGTGGCCGCTCGGGTCCTCGATCGCGACGGGGTGCAACGTGGCGCGTACGTCGGGGTCGATGTCGGGGAGCTCCGGCGTGGGCGGCGCCTGCGCGGGCAGCGCGTTGTTGATGGTGGGCGTGTTCTCCGAAGCGGGAAGCGTTTGCTCTCCGGCCGATGCCGACGGCACGCTCGCCGCCTGGGCCCCGGAAATGCACCCCGGACACTCGTCGTCCGCGGCTTCGGCTTCGTGGTCCCACGGCGCCGGCACGACGCGCAGCGCGCGGAGGCGCGGGGTCGCATAGGGCACCGCGAGCGCCGCGAGCATCACGACGAGCGTTCGGCTCGTCTTTGCGAGGAGCGGAGGGGTCACGCCCATGCGGGGAGCCCAACTCTGGCACACGGAGCGGGTGGAATCACCCCAGGTGGTCTGCTAGTCGTCGCGAGACCATGGCTTCGCCCAGCGCTTCGTCCAGCGGCTCCAGCGGCGCTCGCGTCCGCTTTGCCCCTTCGCCGACCGGGTACTTGCACATCGGCGGCGTGCGCACCGCGCTCTTCAACTGGCTGTGGGCACGAAAGACCAAGGGGGTCTTCGTCCTCCGGATCGAGGACACCGACCAGGAGCGCAGCACCGACGAGAGCGTTCGCGTGATCCTCGACTCGCTCAACTGGCTCGGGCTCACGTGGGACGAAGGGCCCGGCGTCGGCGGACCTCATGGCCCCTATACGCAGATGGAGCGGCTGGCGCTCTATCGCGAGCACGCGGAGGACCTGATTCGCACAGGCAAGGCGTATCGCTGCTACTGCACGAAGGACGAGCTCGATGCCCAGCGTGCCGCGCTCAAGGCCCGCGATCCCAAGGCGCAGTTCCGCTATCCCGGCACGTGCCGCGCGCGCACCGACCAGCCGGACCTTCCGTTCGTCGTTCGGTTCAAGGTGCCCGAGAGCGGCGCCGTCACCTACGTCGACAAGGTCTTCGGTGAGGTCACGACGCCCAACGCCGCGCAGCAGGACTTCGTCCTCATCCGCAGCGACGGCGTCCCCCTCTACAATTTCGGCGCCGTCGTCGACGACATGACGATGGGAATCACGCTCGTGGGGCGCGGTCGCGAGCACATGATCAACACCCCGCCGCAGATCCTCCTCTACGAGGCGTTCCACGCGCCGGTGCCCGCGTTCGCCCATCTGCCGCTAATGCTCTCCCCCAGCGGCGAGAAACTCGCCAAGCGCCACGCGGCCGTCAGCGTCGGCGAGTACCGCGATCAGGGGTACTCGCCGCGTGCCGTCCTCAACTACCTGGCGCGCTTCGGCTGGTCGCACGGGGACCAGGAGGTCTTCTCGATCGACGAGCTCACCCTTGCGTTCGACTGGGAGGGCTGCAACCGCAGCGACGGTAAGTTCGACGCGAAGAAGTTCCTCGCGATCAACCAGGAGCACCTGAAGTCCCCCGCGTTGATGCCGACCGCCGAGTACGTCGACCGCCTCTTGCCGTTCCTTGCGGCGCGCGGCTTCGCGAACGTCGATCGCGCCCGCGTCACCGAGGCCGTGCCAATGATCCGCGAGCGCGCGACCACCTTCGCCGATGCGGCCGATCGCCTCGACTTCGTCTTTCGCGACCCGCCGGCCGTCGACTCGGCCGCCGCGGCGAAATTCCTCGTGCCGGGCAATCTCGCGCTGCTCAAGGACGTCGCCGGTATGCTCGCTGCCGTGGAGCCGTGGACGCCGCAGGCGATCGAGCAGCGCTTCCAGGCCTGGCTCACGGAGCGAAGCCTGGCAATCAAAGACGTCGCCCAGGCTGCGCGCGTCGCCCTCACGGGACGCACCGCCAGCCCGGGGCTATTCGACGTGATGGCGGTCCTCGGCAAGGAGAGGACCCAGGCGCGGCTCACGGCGCCCGTCGTGAGCTGAGGGTCGAGCCATTGCGCGCCGCGGGCGCAACCGCGTGACCGCGGCGCTCAGCAGACCGGCGCCCGCCAGCCACAGAGGCGACCCCGCGTTCCCGCCCAAGGCCGCGCAGCTGCACCCTTGCGAGGATCCGCTGCGCGCGGGGGATTCGACCGTGTCCGCGAGCCACGGCGCCACGCACCGCATCGTCGCCGTGTCGCACCCACACTCGCCGGGGCACGTGGATCCGCACGGCCCCGGCGAGACGGCAGCGTAGTTGCCTCCCTCGAGCGCAGCTACGTCGTAAGGAGGCATGCCGTTCGCGGCGATCGCGCAGTGCGCGTTCGCGATTGCGTCGATGTTCGCCTCATCGCAAGGGTACGCAGCGAGCTGCGCGACGCCGGGGCACCCGGGCTGCGAGCACGCGGGTCCCGTGTTCGTATCGGGCATATCGTTGCAGACGTTCGCCTCCTGCATGATGGGCAAGACCGACTGCCCCGCTCCCAGACTGATATACGCCACCACGTACTCGGACCGCTTTCGGTCGGGGTTCGCTACGCCGAGGCGGTCCCAGTCGATTCCGTCTCTGCGCACGTACGCAAAGGCGCGGCCGTAGCCGGCGTAGCCCATCCGCGCGAAGATGGCGTCGAACATCCCGATCCGGCCGTCGCCGTCCTCGTATCGCGAGTGCAGCGCGGCGGACGCGGCCTCCAGGTTCGCGTCGCTACTTGCCGCTCCGATCGTGGCCATGACATGCCAGTCGGTCGACAAGGGAAAACCGCTGACGTGATCTGCCCAGTAATCGTTGGGCCAACCCGAGCTGACCGAGCCGGTCCACACGTTGATCGCCTCGTGGAGCGACAGCGTGTACCCCCAGAAGCCCGCGACGTCGTATCCGAGGTTCGTGAAGGCGTCCCCGGTGACCGTGCTTCCGTAGGTTCCGCAGGCGGTCCCGGTATGCGCGCCGCCCGAGGTCGGGAACTCGACGTCGAACTCGAACTGCCCCTTCTCGGGCAGATTGAAGAGCACCTCGAGGGTGGAGACGACCTTCTCCCCGTAGTCGCAGAACGAGGAGGGAAGGGCGTCGGCCGGCGCGCCGCTCGCGACGCACCACCGCGCCTTGGCGCCTGCGCATTGCTGGATATATCCCGAGCAGCACTGGCCGTCGGCGGCGCGAGCCGTACCGGACGCGAGCAGGAATGCGCAAACGCCCAGCCACGCGAAGGGCCCCTTTTTCTGCGCGCGATGCCCCACGAGCGGCCGAACCGAGCAAGGCGACCTGTGCCCCCGATTCGCAAGATCGATACTGGAACAAGCAGTCCCAACCGGGGCGGCCCTTGACACGAGCCGCGTGACGAGGCGCGCGGCGGCGCCTCCGGGTATACTTTTCGCTCCGCCGGTGACTCGCGCACCTCTAACCCCACACGCTCGAGCCCTCGTGAGCGGCGTGGCTGCGGCCGGAGCGTGCGCGGTTCTGGTGAGCGCGTTTGCGTCGTGCGTACCCGACTTGCCGGACAACCCGCCGGTCGGCGACGCATCGCCGGAGAGCGCCACGCCCTCCGGGTGTGGCGACGGCATCATCGATCTTGCCGCGGGCGAGCAATGCGATCCCGGCTCGGAAGGACTGGGCGCCACCAACTCCGGCTGCAACCCCGATTGCACCATGCAGTGCTCGGGCAACTCGGCGTTCTTGTGGGCCAGGAACAACCACTGCTACGAGGTCGCGCCCCTCCCCGCGTCCCGCCTGGTCCTCGAGGCCGACCGAATGGTGTGCTTCGGCATGCTCGGAGGCGCGCACGTGGCGACGTTCGCGAGCGACGAAGAGTTCCGCGCGGTCGCAGGACACGTCGACGCGGGCTGGTTCTGGCTCGGACTCGAAGAGTCCGCGGACAACGACGACTACACGTCGCTCACGGACCTTGAGCCGGGTTGGTCGGTCCCTTGCTCGGGTTGTTATGCGCACAATCCCGACCTGGCGAGGGGGCTCCCGGCGAGCAGCGCCACGGGAAGCGACGCCGCGTATTGCGTGCAGGCGTCTTCCGACCTGACGCAGCCCGCCTGGCAAAAGGTCCCTTGCGACGGCGTCAGCCCCGCCCCGCATGTCGTCTGTGAGCGCGAGCCCGTCGGCAGCCAGGCCCGCCCGTGCGACGCCGGGATCTGCATTCACCTCGTCTGGACGTACGGCACCAAGTCCTACGTTTACGGTGCCGTACCTCTGTCGGCCGACGACGGCGAGCAGGCGTGCCACGGCCTTGGCGGACGGCTGGTGGTGCTCGGTTCGCGCGACGAGCGCGAGCAGCTCTGGAAGGAACTCGGCAAGCTCACGGTCGTCCCGCCCGCCGTATGGGTCGGCCTCTCGCAGCGGAGTGTGGGCGGGGTCGCCGGGACCCCCGACGCAGGCCGCGGCGACGCGACGACCGAGTGGGTCTGGGACGACGACGCGAGCGCGGACGCCTATCCGTCCGAGTGGGGATTCAATCGACCGATGACGGGGTCGAATCGCTCCACGCGGGCATATCTCATCCGGGAGCCCACGCAGCAATCGGACAACACACTCGCGCGCGACGACGGACCGATGCCGACGTCGTTGCCCTACGTCTGCGAGGTGGCGGGCGACGCCGGCGCGAGCAACTAGCTAGAACGCGTCCGACAACCCTGTCAGGACGCAAGTGATCGAGATTGCTCCATCT
>CALKVG010000214.1 GCA_937998045.1 uncultured Myxococcales bacterium | reverse complement strand
GATTTCTGCCTGTCTCGTGGGCTCGGAGATGTGTATAAGAGACAGCACGTGCGTCGCGTACGAGCTCGACACGTGCGCCCAGGCCACTCGCTGCCCCACCTTCGGTGCGCTCACCCGGTCGCCGACGGCCTCGACGACGCCCGCCCCCTCTTCGCCGAGGATGAGCGGCATCTCGCGTTCGTACGCGCCCGAGCGCACGTAAACGTCGAGGAAGTTCACGCCGGCAGCCTCGACGCGGATGAGGGCTTCGCCCGCACCTGGGACCGGTGTGGGCAACTCTACGAGCTTCATCCCTTCCGGTCCGCCGGTGCGCTCGACGCGAATGGCTTTCATGCGGCTCTCAGGAGCACGCCGTGCCGCGGTGTCAAGATTCTTGCGCTCGACGCCGTTTGACGCGATGGCTCCGTCGTGCGACGACCAGAAGAGCATGTCCACCCAGCACATGGACCTGCCGCCCGCGCCGAGCACGCCCTTCGCGCCGAGCCAGCTTCGGGACTCGACGCTCCCTCTGGGCGTCCGGCGCTTTCACCTCGACCCCCTGCGTCACCGCGAGTACGCCTCCGCCCGTGTCCTGCGGTCGGTCCTGGTGTTCGCGTTGGCGCTCGCCCTCGTCCTCGTCCCGGCGGTCGTCGCGGGTCTCCCGCTGGGCGCTTCGATGGCGCTGTTCGTCGGGGCCACGGCGTGCGCCGCGACGCCCGGCCTCCTCTTCGCGCGCCGCACGAACTCGCCGCAGCTCCTGACGTACGAGCTGCTCGTCGGCACTCGCGTGGCGCGTCGGACGGTCGCCGGCAGTCAGCCGGCGGAGATGCTGCGCCCCGAGGTGACGGCGATCTTCGAGACGAGCGACGGCCTCTGGCTCGCGAGCACCACCCCGCGGCGCGCGCTCTTCGTGTCGCGCGCGGTCGACGGTTACGCTGACGTGCGCGCCGAGTTCGCCAGCTGGCGCGTGATCGAGCCGCTCGGAGGCGCGCGCGCGTGGCGTCACGCGACGCGGGACGGCGCCGCGCAGGGCCCGCGCGACGCCATCCAAGGGACGGCGCTCGGATCGGATCCATCGCTCGGGGCGGAGCTCGAGCTCGTACGCGGAGCGTCGAGTACCCACTGGGAGCAATACGTCGCGACGCCGGTGCTGCGGCGGCTGCGCAGGGTCGCCTTCGGGTTGTCTTACGACGGCATCGCAAAGTGACGGGGAACCGCCGGCTATCCTCTGTCTCGCATCGCTTCGAGGAAGCCGTCGCCGTACTGCTCGACGCGCGCAGGTCCCATGCCGAAGACCTCGAGCAGCTCCGCGTGCGACGCCGGCGCGCGCACGGCCATCTCGATGAGCGTGCGGTCGAGGGCGACGACGTAAGGAGGGACCCCCCGCGAGCGGGCGACACTGGTTCGGTGCGCGCGAAGGCGCTCGAAGCGGGCGCGCGCGGTCGCGTCGAGAGAATCCACCTCTGCCCCGCCGGAGCGTGGTCGAGACGTGGACGACGCACCGCGTGCGCGCTTCGCGCTGCGCTCGGCGGGGAGCGTCATTCGTACGAATCCCTTGCCTCGCATGACGTCGGCGCCGGCCGACGTGAGGAACGGGACCGGGTGTTCGTTGGGCGTCAGATCGATCCAGCCGGCGGCGAGGAGCGCGCGCAGAAGGTCCACGACCCACGGCTGGGATCGCTCGCGAAGGAGCCCGAACGTCGACAGCTCGGTGAAGCCGAAGCGCCGCGTTCTTTCGCTGTCCACGCCGCGCACCATCTCGGCGATCGCGGTCATCCCCGCGCGCTGGCGAGCCCGCGCGACGGCCGATAGCGCGATCCGCACCATGCGGGCCGTCCGTTCCGCCTCCTCGGCCCCGGCGGAATCGGCCGGCGCGTCGTCGTCGCGCGCGTCGAGCGCAACGCAGATGTCGCAATGGCCGCAGCCGCCGAGGAGCTCCTTCTCGTCGCCGAAGTAGCGCAGGATGAAGTCGTGGCGGCACGTCCGCGCGTCGAGGTAGCGCAGAAGCTCGCGGAAGAGCGCCCACGCGCGCGCGGCGAGGTCGGGGGCCACCGGGGACCCGTCGGCGCCCGTCGCGACCAGCCGCCTGCGCAGCGCGATGTCCGCGCCCGAGCACAGGAGAAGTCCCGACGCCTCGGCGCCGTCGCGCCCCGCGCGCCCCACCTCCTG
Source organism: uncultured Myxococcales bacterium (assembly GCA_937998045.1). GTDB lineage: Bacteria > Myxococcota_A > Polyangia > Polyangiales > Polyangiaceae > Palsa-1150. Next base: position 4,633 of record CALKVG010000214.1, on the reverse strand, counting down.
GTAATACGCCTCGATCGACGACGGCGGCTGGACGTGGAGGACGGCGCGGATGTCGGGCCTGTCGATCCCCATCCCGAACGCGTTCGTCGCGACGACCAGGTCGAGCGCGCGATCGGCGAAGCGGGCGGAGACGGCGGAGCGTTCGGTCGCCGGCATTCCAGCGTGGTAGGGCGCGGCGTTCCAACCTCGCTCACGCAGCATCTCCGCCCACTGCTCGGTCTGGCGGCGCGTCGCCGCGTAGACGATGGCCGCGCCCTTCGGCGACTTGGGCGCGCCGAGCGCGGACGACAGGGCGCCGAGCACCTCCTTGCGGGCCTCGGTCGCACCCTCGACGTTGCGCGCCGCCAGGTGCAGGTTGGGTCGGGCGAAGCCGCGAAGGACTTCGCGGCAGCCGTCGCCGAGGCGAAGCTGCTCGCGGATCTCGCGGCGCACCTCCGGCGTCGCCGTCGCGGTGCACGCGAGCACGCGCGGGGGTCGAACCCGCTCGAGCAGGGCGCCGATCCGCAGGTAATCGGGACGAAAGTCGTGTCCCCACTGCGCGATGCAGTGCGCCTCGTCGATGGCGACGAGCTGCACGTCGCATCGGGCGATCGTCTGGACGAACGCGTCGGACGCGAGCCGCTCCGGTGCCGCGTAGACGAGCTTGTAGCGGCCGCGCACCATGAGCGACTCGCGGTTACGGCGGAGCTCCGGCTCGAGCGTGGACGCGAGAAATGTCGCGGGAACACCCCGCGCCTCGAGCGCGCGCACCTGGTCCTCCATGAGCGCCACGAGCGGAGACAAGACGAGCGTCGTTCCGCCCAGCACGGCCGCGGGGAGCTGATACGTCAGTGATTTTCCGCCGCCGGTCGGCGCGACGACGAGCACCTTCCCGGGCCCATCGAGGAGGGCGTCGATCGCCTCGCGCTGCCACGGACGAAAGCCCTCCAGTCCGAAGCGTTCGCGAAGGACGGCGTCCAGATCATACGTCACGGTCACCTTGTACCCCCATCGGCAGGGCTCCGCTCGCAGTTGCGTGGGCGTCGGCGACCCGAGTTGGGCTACCCTGGGCCGCGCGGATGCCCCACACGATTACGCTCATCCCGGGCGACGGAATCGGACCGGAGGTCGCCAAGGCGACAGCGAGGGTCCTCGAGGCGGCGCGCGTGCGCATCGAATGGGAGGTGCACGACGCCGGCGCGGCGGTCGCCGAGCGGCGCGGGACGGTGCTGCCCGACGAGGTGCTCGAGTCGATTCGCCGCAACCGGCTCGCCCTCAAGGGGCCGATCGGCACCCCCGTGGGCAAGGGCTTCAAGTCGGTCAACGTGACGCTCCGCCAGGCCCTCGACCTCTACGCCAACGTCCGGCCGGTGCGCTCCTTGCCCGGAGTCGAACCACGCTTCGAGGGGACCGACCTGGTCATCGTGCGCGAGAACACCGAGGACCTCTACGCCGGGCTCGAGCTCATGATCCTGCCGGGAATCGCGCAGAGCGTAAAGCTCATCACCGAGAAGGGCTGCGCTCGGATCTGCGAGTACGCCTTCGACTACGCGGAGCGCCTCGGCCGCAAGCGCGTGACTTGCGTCCACAAGGCCAACATCATGAAGCTGTCCGATGGCCTCATGCTCGAGGTGTTCCGGCGCACCGCGCTCAAGCACCCGCGCGTCGAACCGGCCGAGGCCATCGTCGACGCGTGCGCGATGCAGATGGTGCGCAACGCGAACAAGCTCGACGTCATCGTCACCGAGAACCTCTACGGGGACATTCTCAGCGACCTCGCGGCCGGCCTCGTCGGAGGGCTCGGCATCGTCCCGGGCGCCAACATCGGGGCGAACGCTGCGGTGTTCGAGGCCGTGCACGGCAGCGCGCCGGACATCGCCGGCCAGGGGATCGCGAACCCAACCGCGCTCATCCAGAGCGCCGTCATGATGCTCCATCACATCGGCGAGCAGGCGGCCGCGCAGCGGATCGAGGACGCCCTCATCGAGGTGTATCGGCGGGGCGAAGTGCGCACCGCCGACCTGGGCGGGGGCGCCACGACGGACGCGTTTGCGGACGCCGTCTGCAGGACGCTCGGCTGAAGACATGCGCCCGCTCCTGGTGGCTTGCACGCTGGCGACCACCCCGCTCGCCGGGCACGCGAGCCCCCGCACGGCGCACGCGCTGCCGATCGACGTCGGGCAGTGGCGCGTCGTCGACCGCGAGTCGGGGCCCGACAACTACTACGCAGTGGTCCGCGACGCTGCGCTGCCGTTCGTGCATGCCCGCTACCGACCGCCCGAGGCGACGACGGTCCTCGGCTTTCAGGTTCCCGACGAGCTTCGCCCCAAGGTGCGCGTCGTTCGCTGGAAGTGGCGCGCCGTGACGCTCCCCCGCGGCGGCAACGAGTGCGACAGCCACAAGGCCGACTCGGCGGCCGTCGTGTACCTAACGTACAAGCGGATGCTGCGCTGGTACACGCTCAAGTACGTCTGGAGCGCGGTCGGTCCGCGCGGCGCGACGTGCGACCGGAAGCGAACCCCGTTCTCTGCGCAGGACACGATCATCCTCGAATCGGGGGAACCGCTCAACGAGTGGAAGGACGAGGAGGTCGACCTCGCGGCCGAGTACCGCAACCACTTCGCGGACGGCAAGGCCGACGCGGACGTGCCCGACTTCGTCGGCATCGGCATCATGAGCGACGGCGACCAGACGGGCAGTGAGAGCTCGGCGGACTACGCCGCGTTCGCCATCGACTGGTAGAAGGCCGGTGTCTTTCGGCTGATCCCTTCGCGATCCCGCTCGGTTTCGACCCAAATACACCCACCCTCTTCGCCGAAAACCACCGTTCACGTCAGTGGACGCGCTGTCCGGTGTAGATCGCGACCGCGGCGGTGGGCATGGAGCTCACCGGCCCGAGGGTGATCGTGGCCTGCCCGCTGGCGTCGACCGTAACGCTGTCGCTCGTACACGAGCTCCCGCCTTGTGCGAGCAAGCCGTGGACGATGTTGCAGTAGGTGCCCGCCGGCAGTCTCGTCGCGAGCGTCGCTTGCCAAGGCGTGGTGTCGTTGTTCAACGCAACGAAGCCGACGTTGCCCCGGTTGAAGGCGAGGGAGTTGTTCCGACCGGTCTGGACGACGGACATCGGCTGGCCGGCCGTCGCCGAGCGGAACGCGACCATGGGGTACACGTCCGGCCACCGGTGAACGAAGTCCCACGCGACCATGATCTGCGGTCCCCCGTTGGCGTCGTAGGGGCTCGTCGTCGGCGCGTTCATGTCCGTATTGGTGAAGGAGAAGATGAATCCGGATTGAAGCTGAGCGCGCCCGTAGGGTTGCCCGAGCATGTAGATCATCGCCAGGTGAAAGCTCTGGCCGTCGTCGTACATGTTCAGCGAATCCGTGCGGCTCCGCTCCGTGTCGTGGTTGTCGACGAAGACCGTCGCGTGCTCGCTTGGGTCCAGCATCAGCGCGCCCGGCATCGTGTCCGTGCCGACCCTCGCCGGCAGCTGCGAGATACCGACTCCTCCGACCCCGCGGAACGCGTCGCGCACCGCATACGTGAAGTTGAATTCGTTGATCGTCCCGACGACGTAATAGTCGCTCGGCTTCGCCGTCGCATCGGGCGTGATCTCCTGCGTCACGAAGACGGGCTCTCCGAAGCGCGTCGTTTGCGGGATGTTCGCGAAGAACGCCTGGATGTCCGCCGGCCACATGTACTTCGCGGCGTCCAGGCGGAACCCGTCGGCGCCCATGTCGATGAGCGATTTCAGGTAAGCCGCGATCGTCGTCCGCACGTGGTCGGTGTCGGTGGCGAGGTCCGGCAATCCGAGCAATCGACAATTGACGACGTTGTTGCGATTCGAGCTGTAATCAGAGTCTTGAATCGCGCAGTTCGCGTGGAAGTCGGTCGGGCCGAAGAGCGGGTAGGTGAGCGTGTTCTCGTCGTACGCCGATCCGCCCCCGCCCATTCCCGATCCCGTGGACGCATGGTTCAGCACCGCGTCCACGTAGATGCGCACGCCCGCCGCGTGGCACTGCGAGAACATGGCCGCCAGGTCGGCCGCCGTCCCCATATCGCTGACGAGGTTCTGGTAGTTCACCGGCTGGTACATGTTCCACCAGGTGTTGTCGGCGATGCACTCCTGCGGCGGCGAGATCTGGACCGCGCCGAAGCCATTCGGACCGAGGAACGTCGTGCACTCCCGGGCGATGTCCTTCCATCTCCACTTGAAGAGCTGCACGTACGTGTCCGGAGGATTCGGGGTCGCCGCGGGCGCGTTGCCGCCGGAGTCGGCCGCCGCGGCCTCTTCGCCGGGACTTCCCGCCTCCGCGCCGGGATTCCCGGTGTCGACGCCCGGCATGCGTGCGTCCGCGAGTCCTCCATCCGGCTCCGTGCCCGGAGCGCCGCCGTCCCCGCCGCTTGCCGTGGACTGAGCGGTCGCGCTGCAGCCCGCCACGACCAGGCACCACGGGACGACGAACGCAAGCGGGACACGGCGTGGACTCATCGAAACCTCGACTCTCATGTGCGGAGGCGACCCTGGGCTCGCTCGCTGGCGCGACCCGCGTCGACGTCGGGTGGACGCGTGCATCCTGTCATCCGCGTTTCGCAAGAACAAGTCGACGCGACAAGTGAAAATTCAAAATGAACTAATGGCCAATGCGCCCGGGTG
>CALKVG010000213.1 GCA_937998045.1 uncultured Myxococcales bacterium | reverse complement strand
TCTCCACGCTCTCTCGTATCGAGCGCACGGAGTGGACGTCGCGTTCGTGTTCGATCCGGACGCGAGCCACGCCCGCTGCCTCGCCGAGGTCTGCGGCGCGAGCCTGCTCCACGATATCGCCTCGATCGCGAGCGCGGACGTCGACTTCGTGAGCGTGTGCAGCCCGCCGGCGCACCACGTCGACCAGGCGCTCGCGTGCGCGCGCCCGGGGCGGACTGTCTTCGTCGAGAAGCCGCTCGCGGTTTCCCGCAGCGGGCTGGCGCAGATCGAAGCCGCGCCCGGGTGCATTCCCATCGTGCAATGGCGCTGGGGTCGAGCCGTGCGCTCGGTGAAGCGAGCGATCGCGCTCGGGCTTCTCGGGGGCGCTCCGTCGGTATCCGTGGATCTCGCGTGGGGGCGCGACGAGGCGTACTTCCGCGCGCGCGCGGGCTGGGGTTGTGGCGCGCTCCTTTCGGTGGGCATCCACGCGATCGACGTCGTTTGTTACGCGCTCGATCGGCCGGTCCTCGGCGTTTCGAGCTCGCTGCTGCCGCGATCGCCGTCGCAGGAAGGCGGGGCCGCGACGCGCGCCCTCGAGACGTTCGAGACGTCCGGAGCGCTCATCGCGACGTTCGAAGGAGGAGCCTCCGCCGCGATCCGCGCGACGCTCGAGGGGGGGCCCGACGAGACCCGCCTGTCCTTCTGTGGAGGCGGCGTCACCGCGACGATCGTGGGCAGCGAGGCCGATCCGACGGCGAGCGACGTCGTGTGGCGTTGCGAACGGGCTGCGACGCTGCGCCGGCTGCAGGAGCTCGAGCGGGCGACCGACGGGGCGGTCCAGTCGCCACTCATCGTGCCGTACATGGGGAGAGCCATCGCGGCGACGCGGCGGGGACTCGCTCCCGGAAGCTGCGACGAATGCCCGGGGGTGCGCGACGTCGTCGCGGCGCACGAGCTCGTGTTCCGGGCGCTGGATCGGGGCTCGTCGCCTTCGGAGCTCGCAGACCCGATTCGGCCGCTCGACCGGCAGGTCCTCCCTGGCTAAAACGAACGGAATCGTGCCCGACTGGTCCCACCTCGTTCGTGCGGAGTTCGCCGAGCTCTCCTCGTACGTCCCCGCCGATCCTCCGCGCGTGAGGGTGCGCCTCGACGCGAACGAGGCACCTCCGAACGAGTCGGCGCGTCTGCGCGACGTCGTGGCGCGCGCCGTCGCGCGCACGGCGCTCGAACGCTACCCCGATGCGCGCGCGCGCGAGCTCAAGTCGCGCATCGCCGAGCGCACCGGCGCCCGTCCCGAGGAGCTGCTCGTGGGGACGGGATCCGACGAGGTCATCGCGCTGCTCCTGACGGCTCTCGCGCGACCCCGTCCCAGGGCCCCGCAGCCCACCGCCGTCGCGCCCACGCCGACGTTCGTCATGTACCGCATCACGGCGCGCGCCCATGGGTGGAAGGCGGTGGAGGTGCCGCTCGACGCGCAGTGGGATCTCGATCTGCCCGCGATGAAGCGCGCCATCGAGATGCTCCGCCCCAACGTCGTCTTCGTGGCGACCCCCAACAATCCGACCGGCAACCGCGTGAGCGACGATCGCCTCGCCGCCGTCGCGGAGTGCGCGGACGACGCGCTCGTGGTCATCGACGAGGCATACGTCGACTACGCGCGAGGCGGGTCGCTGCGGTCGTGGCGCGCGCGCCATCCGAACGTCGCGATCTTGCGGACGCTCAGCAAGGTCGGCTTGGCCGCGCTTCGCATCGGATGGCTCGAGGGGCCGGAGGAGCTCGTTGGTGAGGTCGACAAGGGGCGCCAGCCGTTCAACGTCAGCGCGACGAGTCAGGCGGCTGCCGCGGCGGTGCTCGCCGAGGGCTGGGACGAGGTGACGAGCCACGTGGGCGAAGTCGTCCGCGAGCGCGATCGTCTGGCGTCGGAGGTGCGCGCCGTCCCGGGCGTCGCGGTATCGCCGAGCGACGCCAACTTTCTCTGGATTCGCACCGAGCGGCCCGCGGGCGACGTCTACGAGGGCCTGCTCGCGCAGGGCGTTCTCGTGCGGAGCTTTCACTCGGTCGGCGGGCGCATGTCGCATTGGCTGCGGGTGACCGTCGGTGCCCGCGCCGAGAACGACGAGTTTCTCGCCGCGTTGCGGCAGGCGGTCGCGCAATGATTCGCCGGTTGGTCGCCGGCGGCGCGGTCGCGCTCCTGGCCGTCGGATGCGCCGGACGTCCGGCGGTGGATCGCGCCTACGGAGGGAGCGTCGTACGGGGGCGCTTCGTCGAGCCGGAGGCCTATGCGGCGTTCTTGCGGGGCGCGATCGCGCAGGCCAGAGGAGACCTGCGGGAGGCTCTCTCGGCGTACGCCGCGGCCGCGCAGCTCGATCCGAGCAGTCCGGAGGTCTGGACGCGCACGGGCGAGGTGCGCTGCAAGCTCGACCCGCGAGACGCGACCGCGCAGGAGGCTCTCTCTCGCGCGCTCGACCTGGACGCCACGTACGCGCGCGCGTGGGAGGCGCGGGCGCAGTGCGCGATGGCTCGCGGCGACGCGTCGGGGGCCCGCGCCGACGCGGAGAAGGCGGCCGCGCTCGACCCCTCGGCGGACGGTGCCAACGTTCTCTTGTTGCGCGCGGCGGGCAGCGCGCGAGACGCGCAAGCGCCCGCGCGAGAGCGGCTCGTCGCGCTGACCGAGACCGCCGGCGATCCGCTGGTCGCTTGGGACGCGTTGGCTGCGTGGGCGGAAGGGCGCGGAGACGTGCCCCTCTGGTCGCGCGCGTTGCGAGAGATCGCCCGGATGGCGCCGGACCGACGAGGGGGCGTCGCGGCCGCGGCCGAGCAGCTCGCGGGCGTCGGGGCGCTGTCGGAAGCGCGGGCCGTGGCGGCGTCCGCGGTGGAGGCGGACGACCGCCCGTTCGCCGCGCACCCGCTGGCGGCGCGACTCTCGATCGACGACGCGATCGGGCGAGGGGATCTCGCGGCGGTCCGCCGTCGGGCGACGCGCGCTCGCATCCCGCTGGAGGAAGCCGCGGGCCGAGCGCTGCTCGCGGGCGCCTGGTCCACGGCGCGCTCGCTGGCGGCGACCGCGGCGGGCGACCCCACCGCGCTGGGCGCGCGCCTCGTCCTCGCGGTGGCCGACGGCGACAACGTCGTGCAGGCGGCGTCGTCCGCGCGCGCCGACGACGCGCCCGTCTCGGCAGCCGCCCTCGTCGCGTTCGGTCAGGCTTTCGCGCGCGCGGCGTCCCCCGAGCAAGCCCGCGCGGTAACCGCCGCGATGCGCGCGGCGTCGATAGTCCCCGGCGACGATCGCGTGGTGCGGCCTGCGGTCGACCTCGTCGCACGCGGAGCGCTCCCTCGCGCGCTTCTGCCGCCCGATGGCGCGATCGAGCTCGCCGCCCGCCGCGGCGACGCTCCGGCCGAACCGCTCGCGTCGCTCGACGTTCGGCACGAGATGCTCGCGCTGGCCCTCCTGCGCCCGGACAGCGCACGGGCCCGCGACCTCACCGAGCGGTTTGCCACGGCCTCCGCGTCGGATCCGCTCATCGCCGCCGCGTCGTGCCTCGTCCGGCTCGCGCGCGGGGCGCCGCCGCCGGACCCCGCGTCGGTCCGGGCGCTCCTCGCGCAGGATCCGGCGGACCCGTTGCTCGCAGCCATCGCGTTGCGTCTCGCGGAGAAGATGGGCGATGCGGACGCCGTGCGCCGCGCGCGAGCCGCGCTCACGGCAGCCGGCGGGCGTGGGGCGTCGACGCTGGAGTAGTAGGGCGGAAGGCGGGAGTTCAGCCGGCGCCGAGCTTCGCCGCCTGCACCGCCATGTCGACGTACGACGTGGGGGCGAGGCCGAGCCCGAGGACGAGGAGCGCGCTCACGACGAGCGCGGTGCTCACGTAGCCCGAGCGCATCGGAACGGCGACTGGAGCGCCCGCCGCGGGTTCGCGCATGTACATGTAGACGAGGACGCGTAGGTAGTAGTACGCGCCGATGACGCTGTTCACGAACGCGAGGATCGCGAGGGCGTACAGCCCCTCGTCGATCGCCGACCGGAAGACCAGCCACTTGGCGAAGAACCCTGCCGTCGGCGGGATGCCCGCGAGCGACACGAGGAACACCGAGAACGCGAGCGCCGCCGCCGGGTGTCGCCTGCCGAGGCCGGAGAGGTCTTCGTAGCTGACCGCCTCGCGGCCGCGGCTGCCGCACAGGATCAGCGCACCGAACGCGCCCGCCGTGGAGACCGTGTACGCGACGAGGTAGAAGAGGACGCTCCCGCCCCCCTTCACCGGATCGCGCATCATCGCCGTCACGCCCACCAGAGCGTAGCCGGCGTGCGCAATGCTCGAGTAGGCGAGCATGCGCTTCACGGACTCCTGCCGCCCCGCGATGAGGTTTGCCACCGTCATCGTCAGCGCCGCCAGCGTCGCGACCATCGGGGGCCAGCCGCTCGCCCACGACGTCCACACGTCGCTGCCGAACGCCACGAGGAGGACGCGCAATAGCATCGCGAACGCCCCCGCCTTCACGGCGACCGCCATGAACGTCGTCCCCGGCGTGGGCGCGCCCTCGTAGGCGTCGGGCGTCCAGGCGTGGAAGGGGACCGCGCTCACCTTGAAGACGATTCCCACGAGCACGAGCGCCGCGCCGAGGACGAGCAGCGGGTTGCGCGCCGCGCCGGTCTTCGCCGCGGCGCCGATGCCGGCGAGGTCCGTGTGGCCGGTTGCGCCGTACAGAAGGGCGAACCCGTAGAGCAGCACCGCCGCCGCGAACGAGCCGAGCAAGAAGTACTTCAGCGCGCCCTCCGCCGAGCGCGGGCTGGCGCGGCGGAACGCCGTCATCGAGTACGCGCCGATGCTCATCGTCTCGAGCCCGAGGAAGAGCGTGAGCGCGTCCCCGGCGGCGGCGAGCATCATCGCGCCGAACGTGGAGAAGAGAATCAGGGCGTAGAATTCGCCCCGTTCGATGCGGTGCTCCGGCATGTATCCGCCGGCGAGAAGCGCCGCGAGCGCGCCGCCGGCGCACAGCAGAATGTCGAAGAAGATCGTGAACCGGTCGACGATGAGCCACGGCGCGAGCGTCGCGACGTCGTCGAGGCTCTCGGGGCCGACCATCCACACGACGGCGCCGAACGCCGCGCCCGCGAGGAGGATGGTGACCGCGCCGAGCGCCAGCTGGCCGCCGCGCGGAAAGAGCGCCTCCGCCAGCATGAGCAAGAGTCCGCCGATGCCGACGACCGCGAGAGGCGAGAGAGCGAGAGCGATGTCCGTCATCATGTCCCGTCACTTCTCCCCGGCGGCGACGACCGGCCGCGATGCCCCGAGCTCGGGAGCCTCCGGACGCCGAGGGGCGAGCTTGATCGGGCCGTCGTAGTACCGGGGCCCTGGGTTGCCCTCGATGCGCGCGTCGAAATCGTCGACGACCCTCTCCACGGCGCCGTGCATCTGGGACAGGAGCACGTTGGGGAACAGGCCAATGACGAAGATGGCCATCGCGAACGGCGCCAGGCTCACGAGCTCCCGGGGATTGAGGTCGGGCAGCCGGCGGTTCTCCTTCTTCGTCACCGGCCCGAAGAACATCTTCTGCACGACCATGAGCATGTAGATGGCGCCGAGGATGACGCCGATCGCCGCGCCTGCCGCCTGCACGCCGTTGAAGTGCCCGAGCTTGTTCGACGCGAACGTCCCGGTGATGACCATGAACTCGCCGATGAATCCGTTGGTCGTCGGCAGCCCGACGCTGGCGACGGTCGCCACGACGAAGAGCGTGGCGTACATGGGCATCGGCTTCGCGAGACCGCCGAACTCGTCGATGTGGCGCGTGTGGCGCCGGTCGTAGATGACGCCGAAGAGAAGGAAGAGCATCCCCGTCGAGATGCCGTGGTTGACCATCTGCAGCACGCCGCCCTCGATCGCGGCCGGCGTGACCGCGAAGAGGCCGAGCATCACGTACCCCAGGTGCGCGACCGACGAGTACGCGATGAGGCGCTTCACGTCCTCCTGCTTCCACGCGCAGAGCGCGCCGTAAATGATGCCGCCGAGCACGGCCACGCCGGCGAGGTTGGCGCCCCACTCGGTGCACGCCTCGGGGAAGAGGCCCATCGAGTAGCGGAGGTACCCGTACGTGCCGAGCTTGAGGAGGATCGCGGCGAGGATGACCGAGCCGGCCGTCGGCGCCTCCGTGTGCGCGTCGGGCAGCCACGTGTGGACCGGGAACATGGGGACCTTGATGACGAACGCCAGCGTGAACGCCGCCCAGAGCCACAGCTGCGCGCTGCGCGGGATCATGAGGCGCTGCAGCTCGAAGTAGTCGAAGCTCGGAGCCCCGCCGCTGGCGCGCGCGTACGTGTACCCGAGGTACAGGATCGCGCCGAGCATCAGCACCGATCCGAACATCGTGTAGAGGAAGAACTTGATCGTGCTGCGGATGCGGTTGGTGCCGCCCCACACGCCGATGATGACGTACATCGGGATGAGCACGAGCTCCCAGAAGACGTAGAAGACGAAGAGGTCGAGCGCGAGGAACGTCCCCAGCATGCCCCCCTCGAGGAGGAGGAGCGCGAAGCACCAGTCCTTGATGCGCTTCTGGATCGGTCCGAAGGAGGCGTACGTGGCGAGCGGTGTAACGAACGCGGTCAGGAGGACGAGCCACAGCGAGATGCCGTCCACCGCGACGTGGTAATGGATGCCGAAGCGCGGCAGCCAGGCGACGTCCTCGTTGAAGTGAAAGGTGCGGCCCATCGTCGCGCGCAGGAGCGGCAGCGACAGGACGAGGGTGAAGACCATCAAGCCGAGCGTCGTTCCCCGGAGCGCGCCGTGCGACTGCCGCGGGAGAAAGAGGATGCCGATCGCTCCGACGATGGGCGTCCAGATGATCCAGCTCAGGAGGTGGCCCGTCTCCGCGGGTTGCACGGCCTCCGCTGCGCCCGCGGCCGCGGGCCAGTTTCTCACGACGAAGGCCGCGAGGAGGCCCGCCATCGCCGCGATGGGCGCGCGCACGTTCCACCCCTGCCTCTTCGGTACGAGCGCGGCGACCACCACCGCCGCGACGACAGGGACCGCGCCGCTGATGAACGTCGCCCCGACGAGCGCCGCGGCCCCGATCAGCGCGATGGCGACGAGCTGCGGCGCGCCGAACATCAGCGGCTCGTCGTGCTTGGTGGCGGCGACTTCGCCGGACTCGTGGGAGTGTGCTTGCGAGGCCATCGATGTCTCTCAGAGCGAGGAAGTTTGCGCCGGCGGGTGCGCCACGAAGATCGATTTTTTCCCGACGAAGCCGAAGGCGTTCTTCACCTCCAGGCGCACCGTCTGGCTCTTGCCGGGCTCGAGGTGCAGCTTGAGCGTGGAGTCGGCGCCGAAGTCCGCCTTCTCCGGCTTGCCGTCGCTGTTGGCGTCCCAGCGGTACGCGTAGCCCACGCCCGGCGCCGCCGTGACGACGTAATCGTCGTTGCCGGCGTCCACCACCGTCGCGTTGGCGTGCGGCACCGCGAAGAACCAGCCGGTCGCCGCCAGCCCGACGACCATCGTCGCCGCGTAGACGTGCACGACGCCGTTCTGGAACGCGCGCAGGATCGTCCCCGACGCGGCGACGACGAGCGACGTCAGCCGCGCGATGATCCCGTCGACGATCGACTTGTCGAACGCCGCGCTCGTCTCCGCGAGCGAGTCGACCGCCGCGATCGCGGTTGCGTCGTACAGCTCGTCGACGCGCCACTTGTCGAGCACCAGCTGGTACAGAGCCGGCTGCGCCTGCGCGATCGCCTTCGCCGGCTCGCCGCGCTTGGCGATGTACATCCACCACGCGACCGCCGTCCCGACCGCGAACGCGCCAATCCCGCCGAGCGCCAGCGGCCACTCCATGCGCTCGGCCCACTCGTGATCGTTCGCGTGGCGCACCTGGATGGCGCTGCTGACCGGCGCGAACACCGGATGGAGCCAGTGGTCCATCGCCTGCCAGGGGAGGTGGAAGCCGGGGTTCAGCCAGCCGGCGAGCACCGCGAACGCAGCCAGCACGATGAGCGGCACGGTCATCTGCCAGGGCGACTCGTGCGGCGGGTAGCCCGGCTGGGAAAGGTCCTCTTCGTGGTGCTCGTGGGTCTCGTCGGCGTCCTCGAGCTCGGTGTCGTGCGGAGCGTCGAGCGCGTGGTCGCGTTCGTGCTTCGTCCCCGCAAGCTCTTGCTTCGCGAGGAGGGACGGCCGGCCCACCGTCCAGCCGCGGAACTCTCCCCAGAACGTCAGGAAGTAGAGGCGGCACATGTAAAAGGCCGTGAGCACCGCAGCTGCGACCGCGACCCCATAGAGAATCGGCCCGACGACAGGCGGGATGTGGAAGGTCCCGAATTTCCGCAGGAAGCCCTTGCCGTCCTCCGGGTTCACCGGATTGTCGACGAAGGCGCGGTAGAGGATCTCGTCCTTCGAGAAGAACCCGCTCGTCAGCGGCAGGCCGATGATCGCCGCCGTGGCCGCCGCGAACGTCCAGTGGGTCAGCCGCAGCCACTTCCGCAGCCCGCCCATGTTGCGGATGTCCTGCGCCTCGTCGTCGGCGTGGACGCGCGCGTGCATCGCGTGGATGACGGAGCCCGCGCCCAAGAAGAGGCACGCCTTGAAGAACGCGTGCGTGAACACGTGGAAGAAGCCGGCGGTGAACGCGCCGACGCCTACGCCCAGGAACATGAACCCGAGCTGACTGACGGTCGAGTACGCGAGCACCTTCTTTATGTCGTTCTGTACGACGGCGATCGTCGCGGCGAGCAGCGCCGTCGCCGCGCCGACGATCGCGACGAGCATCATCGCGAACGGCGAGAGCACGAAGACGAACGACATCCGGCAGACGAGGTACACGCCCGCGGTCACCATCGTGGCCGCGTGGATGAGCGCGGAGACCGGCGTGGGGCCGGCCATCGCGTCGGGGAGCCACACGTAGAGGGGAATCTGCGCGCTCTTGCCCGTGCAGGCGAGGAGCAGCGCCAGGCTCACGGCCGTGGCCGCGCTGATCGTCAGCGGCGTCTTCGGATTCAGGAAGTGCAGGGGGCCGGGCGGGTACACGTTCCCGCTGCCGAGCGGCCAGAGCTGCACCCGCGACAGGGGGCCCGTCATGTTCGGGTGCAGCAAGTTGTGCGCACCGTTGGCCATGCCGCTCCAGTCGAGCGCGCCCGTGTAGTTGACGAGCAGGAACATCGCGCAGAGCAGGCCGAAGTCTCCGACGCGGTTCGCGATGAACGCCTTCTTGCCCGCCGCCGCGTTCGCCATGTTCTCGTACCAGAAGCCGATGAGCAGGTACGAGCAGAGGCCCACGCCCTCCCAGCCCACGAAGAGGAGCGGGAGGTTGTCCCCGAGGATGAGGACGAGCATCGCGAAGATGAAGAGGTTCAGGTACGCGAAGAACCGCGCGAAGCCCTTGTCCTTCTCCATGTACGAGGTCGCGTAGAGGTGGATGAGGAAGCCGACCCCGGTGACGACCAGCATCATCACGCCGCTCAGCTGGTCGATGCTGAACTTGATCTCGATCGGGACTGTGCCCGTGCCCTGGCCACCGGCGGTGTGCATCCACTCCCACGCCGTCCACGAGAGCTTCACGTGGGCGTCCATGCTGGCGTCTTCGGCCTGTCGCACGTGGGCGGCGAGCGCGACGAACGCGACGACCGAGGCCGCGAAGCTGACGCCGACCGCGGCGAGGGCCATGAAGCGCACGGCCGCATTCCCGAGGCGCTTGCCCCAGATTCCGTTCACGATGGCCCCGAGCAGCGGCATCCCGAGGATGACGGCGATGAGCGCATAGTCGTTCGGGGGGAAGAGGGAGAGCATAGAGCTTACCTTGAGGAAGTTTCCGCGGCTCGGTTCCTAGTTCTTGAGAAGATCGGCCTCGTCGGACCGGACGGTGCGGCGGAGGCGATAGAGCGCGAGGACGATCGCCAATCCGACCGCGACCTCGGCGGCCTCCGCGGCGATGATGAAGAACGCGAAGACCTGGCCGGTGTGGCTCCCGCCGGCGTAGGTCTGGCCGATGGCGTGCCACGGCCTCGCGCGGTTGAACGCGACGAGCGCGAGGTTGACTGCGTTCAGCATGACCTCGATGCTCATCAGCGTGACCAGCACGTTGCGCCGCACGAGGAAGCCCACGCCCCCGATGATGAAGAGCAGCGAGCTCAGTGTGACGTAGTGCTCGACGGGGATCATACGGAGCTCTCCTTGGCGCCCTGGGCCGGCGCATCGTGCGGTGCCTCGTGCACGCCAAGGCGTTGACCACGCTCCGGCAGAGCCGGAGACGCGCTGTCGATGTCGTGGCGGAAGACGCCCGAATGCTCCTGCGCCGGCTCGGAAGCCGGCGGACCGTGGGCGATCTCCTGCTCGCTGCGGGAGAGCGCCTTGATTCCCTGGCGGCCGCGCGCGACCGCGATGGCGCCGACGACGGCGACCATCAGAAGCGCGCTCGAGAGCTCGAACGGCGCGAGCGCGTCGGAGAAGAGCACGCTGCCGAAGGCGTCGATGCCGCCGAAGCTCGCGTCGACGTCGGGCATCGGCATCGTGCGATGCGCTGCCGCGGCGGCGCGGACGACGGCGGCCATCGCACTCAGTCCGGCGAGGGCGAAGATCCCGCCCCCGATGGTGCGCGCGACGACGCCGCGCCGGTCGCTCGGCGGTGAGGCGCTCGGGCCGAGGAGCATGATCACGAAGAGGAAGAGGACCACGATGGCGCCCGCGTACACGATGAGCTGAATCGCCGCGAGGAATTGCGCGTGGAGCGCGAGGAAGAGGCCCGCGACGCTCAAGATGAGGAGGAGCAGGCCCATCGCCGAGCGGATCGGGTTCCTGGCGGCGACGACCGCCAGCGCCCCGGCGAGCGCGAGGGCCGCGCACACGTAGAAGTAGACGGTCCCGACGGCACTCATGGGTGGCCTCAGCTCCACGGGGCGACGGTCAACGTCGCCTGGTCTCGCGTGCGCTCGCCGCGCACGTACGCCTCGAGCTCCTTGCGAAACTTCTGGATGAACGCGAGCGCCGGCATCGCCGTGCCCTCGCCGAACGCGCAGATCGTGTTGCCCATGATGCCGTTGGCGATCTCGTGCAGGCTGTCGAGCTCCTGCATCGACGCCTTGCCCGCCATGATCTTGCCCGTCAAGCGCTCGAGCCAGGCGCTCCCCTCGCGGCAGGGAGTGCACTGGCCGCACGACTCGTGGCGGTAAAACTGCATCAAGTTGTGGAAGCACCAGACCGGGTCGGTGCCCTCGGCGATGACCGTCACGCAACAGGTGCCGAGCATCGTGCCGACGAGGCGCATGGTCTCCACGCCGAGCGGCACGTCGAAGACGCTCTTGCCGTGCCACGGGTTGAGCGGCGACTTCGCATCCGGCGCGTTCACCGTCTCCTGCGGCCGGAGGATCGGCGTCGAGGACCCGCCCGGAATGACGCACAGGACCCCGCGACCGCCGAGCACTCCACCGCCGATGTCGTAAATGCTGTCTCTTATACACATCTGACGCTGCCGACGATCTTACGCGTGTA
>CALKVG010000212.1 GCA_937998045.1 uncultured Myxococcales bacterium | reverse complement strand
GGTCACGCGCGGCTCTGGGTGGACCGCACCCCGCGAGGCTTCACGATGAACGTGAAGGCCTTCGCGTCGCTGACCGAGCACTACACGAACCCCGTCCGACTGCCGAAGGACCTGCGCGAGCACCTCCCCGCCCGGCTCCGCGGGCGAGCGCGCATCTACCCGCACGACCTCGGCGCCGACCTGATGGCGGAGATCGCGATGCGCTTCCGCGAGTCCGTCGAGCCGCTGCGCGCAAGCGGCCGCCTCGGCGTCGTCCTCTTCCAGTACCCTGTCTGGTTCCCGCGCTCGCCGACCAACCGCGCAAAGCTCGTGCGTGCCCGCCAGCTCGTCCCGGATTGTCGCGTCGCAGTCGAGTTCCGCAACGCGACCTGGATGGACGAGCGCCACGCGGCCGATACGCTCGCGCTCTTGCGGGCGAACGATCTCGTCTACACCTGCGTCGACGAGCCGCAGGGCTTCCCGGCCTCGGTACCGCCCGTGGCCGACGCCACGAGCGATGTCGCCGTCGTCCGGTTCCACGGCCGCGCGAGGGGGACCTGGATGAAGGCCGTCGCGGCGGCTCGCGAGCGCTTCGCGTACCTGTATCGCGAAGACGAGCTGCGCGAGTGGGTACCGAAGATCCGCCGGCTGGCCGATCGCGCGAGCGAAGTGCACGTGCTCATGAACAACTGCTTCGGCGACTACGCCGTACGAAACGCCCGGACGATGAGCGCGTTGCTCGCGAGCGCCGGCGATCGTCAGTCGGAACCACCATCGGACACGCATGCGATGCCGTTGCCGCCGTCGACCGGCGCCGGCGTGGCGCCGTTCTGACACCCGAGGCAACAGAACGCGCCGCCCGGGTTGCGGTCCGGGTTGCAGTCCTGGGAGCCTCGGTTCGGGCACTGGTAGCCGCCGAGCACGCATTGCCCCCCGGCCGCGATGCACGCAGCCTGCCCGTCCTCCCCGGCGTTGCACGCGCCGACGGCGCCGAGCCAGAGCGCCCAGACAAGAGCCATTCGAAGCATGCCGGCGAGCCTACCCCAGCGGAGACCCGTCCGGCGCAGCGGTCGCGCGATCGGCGCCCACGATGCGCGCCGCCAGTCCGGCGGCGATGGCGCGCCCCAGCGCGGACAGCGCGAACAGAGCCCGTATTGTCAGCGACGGCGCCGCGGCGGGAAGAGCGCCGGCGAGGGCGCCGCCCGCGATCGACGCCGCACCGAACGTGACGCCGGCGATCATGGATGACGCCGCGACGAACGCGGGCATGGCGACCCCGACCTCGACGGCCATTGGCAACATGAATACCGCCAGGTCCATGCCGCTCAAGGCGACCCCGGAGACGATCGTGTCGACGCCGATGAGCCACAAGCGGCCCGGCGCCGCCCAGATCCACAGAGCGGATCCGCACGCGGACAGCGACGCGCACGCGGCAAGTACGGGCCTCAAGCCGGCGCGGTCGAGGGCCTGCCCCCACGAAGGGGTGGCGGCGGCGCGCACGAGGGCCAGCGCGGTGTTGTACGCCGCAAGGCCGGTCACGCCGAGACCGAGGGCTCCGAGCGCCTGGGCCCCGTAGAAGCTCGCCGCGATGCCCGTGGACGCGCTCCAGGCCATCTGGAACGTGAGGACGCGACGCGCGCGAGCGTCCTTGAGAGGCGCTAGCAGCGCACGGCGATCGAGCGGTGCGGACGCCGGTACCGAGTGCTGCTGCAGCATCAAGAACGTACTGAGCAGGCCGAACGCGGCGCCGGCCGCGCACGTGACCACGAGCGCGTGCGCCGCATCGCCACGCGCGCTCGCCCTGTCGACGTAGGCGCCGATCGCGAGGGATGCAACGGTCCCTACGAGCATCGCGCGCGCGCTCCGTGGACCGAAGTAGCGTCCGCGAACGCGCGCCGGAACGAGGACGGCGACCCAGGACGTCCAGGCGTTGTTGCCGACGACTCCCATGACGGCGAAGACACCGAAGCAGGCGAGCAGCAGTCTTTGACGTGCGCTCATCGACGCAGAGAGCGGCAGGAGCGCGAGCCCCCAGAGCATCTGGCGACCGATCGTCGTCGCCCAAACGGCAACACGCTTGGCCCCGGCCAGAGTCGTCAGCCATGCGGCCACCGGCTGTGCGACCTGCGCCAGATAGGGAAGCCCCCAGAGCGTCCCGAGCATGAGCGGCGAGGCGCCGAGGTGCAGCGCCCAGGCCGTGAGCACCGCGCCGCCGGAGCAAGCGGCGACGACGGCTGCCGTCATGCCTTCCAGAGAGCACCACACGAGCGACCGGCGAAGGCTCCTCTGTGCGGCGCGCATCCGGCGCAGGCAACGATGCCGAAGTCGACGTGCCGCCGTCCAATCGATTTCGGCGCGCCGGCACGCAACGGCTCAGCAGTGCGCGCGCTAGTTCGAGATCGTCCCTCCGGCCCCGGCGGAACGTGTCGTACTCAGTGTCGTCCGTGCGGTGCGTGCGCGCGCCCGCGCGAGAGCGCGGGGCGCTCCGTCGGACGCCGTGGCGCCCGCGACGACGGGCGGAGCCGCCGCTCGACGATTCGCTTGAGCACGACGGCGTTGTTGTGCTCCTCGTCGTGCGCGGCGTAGACGAGCGTCACCTTCTCGGAGGCGGCCCGGCGAACGAGATCGTCGAGAGCGGCGCGAGCAGCCTCCGAGTGGAGCTCGCGCGTGTACCTCCGCTCGAACTCGACCCACCGGCTCGGGTCGTGTCCGAACCACTTCCGGAGGGCATCGCTGGGTGCGATCTCTTTGAGCCATTCGTCGAAATGGGCCTCCTCCTTGCGCAGGCCTCGAGGCCAGAGGCGGTCGACCAGCACTCTTCGGCCGTCATCGGGTTCGACGGGCTCATAGGCGCGCTTCAGGCGTATCATCGGTTCCCGGACCTCCGTCCCCAGGCCTGATGCAAACGCCGTACGCCGCTGCAGTCTTCCCTGGTCCCTTGGCTCGCGCAGGCTATCGTTCACGACCTTACCTTGCACGAGCCGGGGAACGATGAGACGTTTATCGCACGTGTGGCTGCGTAGCGGGCTCGCCCTCGCATTGCTCGGGACGGCCGGGTGCACTCAGATTCTCGGCTTCGACGAGGACTACTTTGTCGTCCCCACGCGCTCGGACGGAGGCGACGCCACCCCGAGCGGCGATGCAAGCTCCGCGGACACCTCGGGTGGAGATGCCTCGGGCCGCGACGTCGTCACCGTGGAGACAGGAGGAGGAGGCGACGACGCGACCGGACCGGACGCACCGGACCCCGACGCGACCCCCGACGGACCAACCCCCACCTTCTGTCAGTCCCTTCGCCCCAAGCCGCTCTTCTGCGAGGACTTCGACGAAGGCGTCCCCCTCGGCCTGGAGTGGAGTTACCTCCACCAGCTCGCCGGCACGCTGGCGCTCTACACCTCGGCGTCGCAGTCAGGGTCCGCGTCGATGCAGGCGATGACCCAGGTGGTCACGAGCAACAGGGTCGTGGTCGATACGGCGGCCTACGAGGACTTCAGTATCCCCGACGCCGGATCTCCCTCCTCGGGAAAGACCTTCTCGGGGTCGATCGATCTCGACCTGCGGATCGATCAGGTCGACTCGGCCACCGGCGTCGCCGTCGTCGCTCAGTTCGGGCTCACCGACGGCGCCGGCAACGGTCAGTACTTCTTGCAGTTCGTGGTCAACTCCAACGGTGCCGACCCGCTGGGCTGCGTGCTCAACGAGGACTACTTCGCCACGAGCACCAGCGGGAGCCCGACAATGCACCCGCTCAACGCCACCATTCCGATCGACAGGTGGGTGCACGTGCAGCTGTCGATGGTCGTACCTTTCGCGGGCGGCGCCGGCACCGGCACCGCGGTCATCAACGGAGGAGCCCCGAACACGGCTTCCATCCAGGTCGGCGTCTCGAACTTCCAACCGAGCATCGGCGTCGGCCTGACGTACGCGTCGACCCCGTCGAACGGATGGACGGTCCTCGTGGACAACGTCGTCTTCAACGCGACGACGAACTGACGCGCAGCCGGTACTCGCGCACGTCGCGGTAAAGGCGCAGGGCCTCCTGGGTTTCGGCGTCGGACACCGACCCGGAGAGCTGCCTTTTGAGGCGCAACGCGCGGAGATGCAGCTCGCGCCCTTCTCCTTGCATGGGCACCCCCAAGAGCTCGAGGGCGACGTCGTGCAGGAGCGCTTGGACGCGCTCCGTCGGAGGCGTCGCTCCTTCCTGAGACACGGGACCCAACTTGATCGGCCCGACCATCACTCGTCAACAGGTGCCATCGTCCCGAACTTCGTCAACGGGTGTCATCGTCCCAAACTTCCCGCCGTCGCGAGAGCCCATCCGAGGCGTGCGACCCGAGCGCGGGTCCGCTACGCCCCCGCCGGGTGCTCCTTCATGGGCGCTGTCTCCTCCTTCACGCGCGCTGCCTCCTCTTTCACGCGCGCTGCCTCCTCCTTCCAGGCCCGGTCCGAGCTCTCCACACGCATTTGCAAAGCTCGAATCGTGTCTTCGTCGGCGTGCCGCCTGAGGGCATCGGCAAGCTCGAGTGCGCACTCTTCCGATTCCCGCATCAGTTCCTCGAGCCGGTCCATACCCGCGAGGGAGCGAGAATCGAGCCACTCGGGGCACGGCGCGAGCCGCGCCACGATTGTAGGCCGAGGTGCGGCGCGGGGGGACTCAACGATGAGGTTGACGCGCTGCACCTGAAGCGCGGCCGCAGTTGTGACGTATATGAGATCGGTGAGTCCCTCCCCGAACCGCGACTTCGAGGGAACTCGCATCACGACGGTCGACTGGCCCATCCTCGTGATCGAGTTCGGCGCGAAGATCCCGTCCGATGCCGGTTTCCAGGCGGGGCTGGCGCATATCGAGTCCCTGATGGCGAATGCAGCCAGGGCGCGAGAAAAACTCTTCACGATCAACGATATGACGCTGGTTCGAGAGCTGATGCCGTCGAGCCAGCGGAAGTACGCCAGCGAGTGGATGAAGCGGACCGCGGCCCTGGCCAGGGCGACCGGCGTCGGCTCGGCGAGTGTCACGCCGTCGCCGTTTCTGCGCGGGGTGCTCACAGCGCTCTTTGTGCTGCAACCGCCACCGACCCCCGCCGTGTTCGTCGCGACCCGGCGAGATGCGATGCTCAAAGCGATACAGGCACTCGAGGCCCAAGGGGTGCGGCTTCCGGCTCGCCTCATCGCCTATCGTGATGAGGACGCCGTCCGCCGAGTGGGATAGCTCGCGGGCGAGGTAATCGCCTTATCTGCGACCCGGAAGTCGCAGCCAGAATTGTGGCTCGCCGCCGCCGGCTCCGCAGCGGCCCTCGGTTACGCGCTGAATCGTCCCTTGAACGTCGCCGGGCAGGCCGCGTCCCCGGCGGAGTCGGCCTTCGTCGCTACGCGCGAGGCCGTCGATGTGGCGGTCGCGCCGAAGCCGGTCGGGACGCCTGTTCTCCAGCTGCCGACCGTGACGATCGGTGGCCATGCCTTCGCTCAACACGCGGCCCTTCGCGAGACCGAGGGCCCCAAGGACATCTCGCAGATGCACTGTATGGACTGGCAGGAGCTGCAGGCGGGCTCCGGTCGAGTGCAGTTCTGCGAATGACGCCCAGCGCGCGTCTGATCTACCCGTTGCGAACCAACCGCGGCGCGCGGCTCGACGATCTCGTTGCTCTCGGGCACCGGTTGCCACGATGGTATCCTCGACGGACGAAAGCTCGGGGGCGACCATGGATCGTCTTTACACCGCAAGGGCTGCATCGCATGCCCTCTTCTTCTGCCTTGCGGGCTGCGTCGGGAAGACGACGCCGTCCCAAGCGTCCACCACCGTCGTGACTGGGGCCTGCGAAGACGCCGGCGATCTCTTCTTCGTTCCTCGCGATCCGGAGGCTGGGCCGGCCGACGTGACTGCAGGCGACCCCTACGGCCTTATGCCGGACGCAGGCGCGGGGGACGTAGCTTCATCTCCGGCGGGCCCACCGGACCCTTCGAGCTGGGGCTGCTACGCCGACTCCGATTGCTCGGTCTTCGCCGCCCTGCCGTACTGCGAGGGTAACCGCTGCGCCCCTGCCCGAAGAGTCATCTCGTGCGAGGCGGGCGCCCCGACGGTGGGTCCCAGCCCCGAGGTCAATCACACGTTCGTCGGTAGCAACGGAACCTTCACGGACGAGTGTGATGCGAACGGGAACCTGCTCACGTACCGGTGCGAGTCGAAGAACCCGTGCACGGGCCCCAATGCTTGGTGTCCCGAGGTCAACACCGGCGTCGTCGTGAGCCCACCGACCTGGGTCGACTGCGTTGGTGGCTGCGAGCAAGGACGCTGCAACGCACGCTGCCCACAACAAGGCGATCACGTCACGTTCATCGCGGTGCAGCCCGCTGGCAGTACGGTGGTTCGAGACGACAGCAACGGTCGCACGTACGCATGCGCCCCCAACTACCAGGATCTGGACGAGGGTGCCGGCTGCAAGGACATCCAGGGCGCTCAAACCGGGACGGTCGGCGCCCTGGGCTTGCAGACGTTGTTTTGCACGGGACAGAACTTCGGAGGATTCGAGGTGCGCGTCGATTGGCCCTCACGGCCGGTCAACGGAAACGGTGTTTGCGTCTATGACCAATGCAGCCCTCTCGTTTTGCCCACTTGCGCGAGCCCCTGATGCAGCGCTCGCCCCCGCCAGAGAGCGAAGATCGCCGGGTACACGGGTACACGGTCAGCTCGAGGAGGAAGGTCGTCACGAGCCCACCGACCATCGGCGCGGCGATCCGCTTCATGACGTCTGCGCCCGTCCCGGTGCTCCATAGCACCGGGATGAGCCCAATGATCATCGTCGCCACCGTCATCAACGTGGGGCGCAGGCGCTTGGCTGCGCCCTCGACGATCGCCTCGCGAAGTTCCGTGAACGTTCCGACGCGCCCCTCGCGTGTACGACGGTCGTACGCGAGCGTCAGGTAGAGGAGCTCGTCCAGCGAGTTCCCCCGGGGGCCCGTGTCGAGACTGCGTGAGGCTTGAACGCACGGGTCCGACGTCGTCAGGCCAAAAAGGCCTCACAGTAGAAGTAGCGCGCGCCGGAGCGCGCAATCCCGCACAGGACGGCGAACGCGAGGAGCAGATAGCCCAGGGCGAGCACGAGCCTGCGGGCTGTCGCCCCGGCGGCTCTCCTGCGCTTGCTGCCGACGCCTCGCATCTCAAATTTCTCGTATCATCGGGGGCGGTGGGTCGCAACCAGCTCACCGGCGACGCGCTAGGTTGATGCTCGCGAATGGCGAACATCACCCCTCGAGGAGATTGCCCACCAAGTTCGCTTGAACGCGCAGACGATCCGCTTCGTGCCATGACGACGACCGGCGCCCGCGTGCTTCTTCTCGGCGTGCTGCTCACGACGTCGGCGCACCCCGCTCTCGCCCGCGACGAAAAAGAGGAGCCGATCCGGCGGCCTCCGCTGCCCGAGCCGATCTTCACGGAGAGCACCACCGACATCGACGGCTACGAACCGGGCGAGATCGAGTTCGACGTGAATGGCGCCGAGTCCGTTGCCCGCCGGAACGGCGCGCGGCTCCTCCAGACCAGCTTCGAGATCGAGTGGAAGGTGTGGAGTCGACTCGGCGTGCGCCTTGAGCCCAGCTTCTCGAGCGCGCGCGAGGAGCTCGCGACCTCGTCGGAGAACGCATTCGGTTTTCGGGCTGCCGCCGGATGGAACCTGCTGCACGACTTCCGGCACGATTTCCATCTTCAGATCGAAGCCAGCGAGCGCTTCGTCGACGACACTCCGTACGCCTTTCGCACTCAGCCGGGGGAAGCGCCGCTGCCGTTCGGCGCGGACCTCAAGGCCGCGGTTCGTGTGCTGGGCTGGACTCTGCGGACAAGCATCGGGACTGAGGCGGGGGGCACGCCCGCGCACGCGCCGGTGCGCTTCCAGGCTGCCCTCATGCACCCGTTCACCTCGGACATGCGGTTCGGGTTCTTCGGCCTGGAGATGGACGCGGACTGGGCACGGCCGGACCCGGTCGTCCTGGCGCCCAACGTATGGACGGACGTAACGCCGATCGGCTTGCCCGCTCGCCTCGGCGTCGGAATTCCGATCGTCGTCGGTGCACCCGACACGTTCCCCGCGGCGGGCCTGTACCTGCGGCTGCTGATCCTCACGTCACGCGAGGCGAGCTTCGAAAGTCAGGAGACTACCGCACACCAACGCGAGTAAGCCTCACCCGAGGTGCTTGGCGATCTTGTCCCAGTACTGTGCGCGCCAGCCGTTCGAGAGGTGATCGCGCTCGTCCTCGGGAAACCCGTCGTGGTCGAAGACGAGCTTCGTCCCCTTTCCCTCGGGGCGCAGCTCGAAGCGTACGATCGAGTAGACGCCCTCGGGCCACGTCTTCGCGCGCCAGGCCTGAACGACGCGCTTGTCCGGCACGAGCTCCACGTGTCG
Organism: uncultured Myxococcales bacterium; assembly: GCA_937998045.1. Lineage (GTDB taxonomy): Bacteria > Myxococcota_A > Polyangia > Polyangiales > Polyangiaceae > Palsa-1150. Next base: position 8,815 of record CALKVG010000212.1, on the reverse strand, counting down.
GCCGGTAATGTGACCCCCGAACGCCGAGAAGGATGCGCCCTCGGTCGACTCGCCGGTCGCGGGTGCACCCGTCGCCTCACCGAACTGCTTCAGGTCGACGAGCGTCTTGTAAATTCGCGCGGGCGGAGCTTGGAAGGTCGTCTCTTGATGGATGTTCGCCATGGGATGAATTCCCCTTTCTAGAATGACATCGGTAAACCGTCTGGTATAGTTCTCGTCGCGCGATGTCAAGACGCTCCGCCGCCGTGAACGAGGAAAGGCTCGATGCCGTCTTCTCCGCGCTCGGGGACCCGACGCGCCGCAGAATCCTCGCCAGGCTCGTCGACGGCCCCGCGTCGATCACCGAGCTCGCCGAGCCCTTCGAGATGACGCTGCCCGCGGTGTCCAAGCACCTGCGCGTCCTCGAGCGAGCGGGCCTCGTGCGCCGCGAGCGCGACGGCTGGTATCACCGCTGCCACCTGCAGCCCGAGCCGCTCGAGAGCGCCGCCGCCTTTCTCGCTCGGTACCGGCCGTTCTGGGAGCGCACGCTCGACGAGCTCGCCAGTTATGTAGAGGCCACGCCGGCTGGGAAGAAAGGCCCGCGGCGATGAGTGAGGGGATCGTTCTCGTCGTCCGCCGCACCATCCGCGCGAACCCCGAGCGCATCTTCGACGCGTGGACCCGGCCCGAACACCTTCGCGTCTGGTGGGGACCGCGGCCGGTGACGTGCTCGAACGCCGAAGTCGACCTGCGCGTCGGCGGCGCTTACCGCATCGACAACGCACTGCCCGACGGAAAAACGGTAGTCATCGAGGGGGGGTTTCAGCGGATCGAGCGCCCGCACCTGCTCGTCTATACGTGGCGAATGGGCGAGTCGCCTTCGTCACTCGTCACCGTCCGCTTCGAGCGTCGGGGCGATGCGACGGAGGTCATCGTCATCCACGAGAACGTCCCGAGCGAGACGGCGCGCGAATCGCATCGGGAAGGCTGGAACGGCTGCCTGGACGGGCTGGCTGCGTTCTTCGTGTCAGGGCGCTGAGACGCGCAGCGCGATCATAGCGTCCTGACCGCGTGTTTGATGGCTGCGCAGGGATCGGCGGTGATCATTTCCCCGTGTGAAACGATCACCCTCTTCAGCCCGGGCGTGTCCGCGAGTTGTTCCAGCTTCGCGCGCGCGGCTCGCTTGTCCTTGTAGACCATCAGCTTTGCCAGTGGCACAACCTTCGGCTCGGAGCCGAAGAAGCCGAGCATGCCGCTGACGAATCCGCCGAAGCCCTTCACGCTGCCGGAGGCCATGTTCATCACGGTATCGTTGAGCACGAGGGTGGATCCGCTCTTGGAGCGCACCACCAGGGCGCCCTCGATCGTGCCCTCGACCGGCTGGTACGTGACCGAGTCGTCGCCGAATCGACCCTCGGTGTCGTCGACCTTGACGACCTGCTCTACCTTCTCCTTCGAGCCGGTCGCCGTGATCACCTTCATGTCCGGGTAGCGGTTCTTGTACGCCGGCGCGTCGAGGCGGTGGCCCGCGTTCGGAACGACGAGGAACGCCGGCTTGCCGAAGGCCTCCAGCTCCTTCATGTCCGCGTCGCCGAGCGCGATCGCACCGTGGATAACCAACCGTCCGTCGCCGAGCCTTGCCACCGTCATCGCTCGGGGTGGGCCGCCTCCCGGTAGCGTCCCTGCGACGCGCCACAGGTTCTCCTCGAGCTTCTCGATTTTGCCGTGCGGTAGCACGGTCCACTTGTCGAACGCCTTCGGCATGGCGAGCGATGCTACCTCGCTTCGTCGCGGGGGTAGCCGAATTCCGCGCGGCGCGACGATCGCTCCGTTCAGCGCGCGGTGAGCCGAGAGCGTCGCAACCGTGGCGCAGAGCTCGCCGGGATCCACGGGCTTGGCGATGTGCACCTCGAACCCGGCCGCGAGCGTCGCGCGACGATCGTCGGCGCGCGTATAGGCCGTCAGCGCCGCGGCCGGAACGCCACCGGGGGACAGCGTTCCTCGGCGTGGCTCGTGCTTGCCGCGGTACTGGCGACATCGCTTCTCCTGGCGCTCGCCACGGGCAATAGCGGCGGGCTTGCCCTCGTCCATGGCCTGCACTGCGCCGCGATCGAGCTCATTGCCGCCGCGGTGTCGTATTGCGTCCTGCTCTACTCCGTCGTCCGGCAACACCGTCCGATCCGCGCGCCCGCTTTCGCCGCGACCGCCGCTTCGGGCGCGCTGAGCCGCCAATTCTAACTCCTCTTCCGCTGCGCCGACCGACTGCACACGCCGCATCTGCTCGTGACCCATGCGGGCGCCGTGGCACTCGCCGCGGTCCTCGGATGGATCGGCTCTACCTCGGTCCTGCCACGTGTTGGACGAGCGCGGTGACGCCGGCCCACGAAAACGTCCTCCTCGCTCTTCTTTACCCGTGCGCGTGGTCCGCTCAGCACGCAGCTCGCGGCCCAACGCCCATCGCGCGTCGAGCGACGATAGCCTAGGATCCACTCGATGGGCCGCGATTGCGAGGCGCTGCGCGATCTCGATCGCATGCTCCGCGCAATCCCCGGAGCGCGTACGGAGCGGCGTACGGTCCTCGAAGTCTTCGAACGGGAGATCGCTTGGCTCATCGATGCGCATCGCGCGCGCTCACCCGCGGCAGCGATTCTGATCCGGCGCGCTGGCTTTACGTTCGGGCAACAAGACCCGAGCGACACGTCCATCCTCGACGCCTCGCTCGATGATGCGCACGCTCGCAACGCGATCGCGAAGTTTCACTGGTTCGCGAGCTACGACGACGCCATGAAGCGGGCGGGCGAGCTCGTCGAGCCCCACTTCGAAGCCGCGGCCGACGCGATCGTCGACGGAGACGCTGCGGCCCTTCATGCCCTCCTGGCGAGTCATCCCGACCTCGCGCGTGCTCGCTCTCCGTACGCTCATCACGCGACGCTTCTTCAGCACGTCGCGGCGAACGGCATCGAGACATCTCGCCAGTGGCAGTCGCCGAGGAACGCCGCCGAGATCGCGCGCATCCTGGTCGACGCCGGCTCGGAGGTCGACGCGACCTGCGACGCCTACGGCGGTAGCACGGCGATGGGCCTTCTCGTCTCGTCCTGTCATCCCGCAGAATCCGGCGTGCAGGTCGCTCTGGTCGAGACTCTCCTCGATGCCGGCGCCGCAATCGACGGCGTGGCCACCAACCAGGGAACGCCCATCGAGACCGCCCTCTTGTTCGGCTACCCCGACGCCGCAGAAGCACTCGCGAGGCGCGGCGCACGCATCGACGACGTCCTGGTCGCCGCCGGTCTCGGCCGCGTCGAGCTCGTCGAGCGTCTCGCCGAGCAACCAGGCGCGCGCCTCGACCAAGCCTTCCGCATCGCGTCGATGCTCGGTCGCACCCAGGCGTCGCTCGCCGTGCTCGACAGAGGCGCCGACCCCACGAAACGGGACCGCGAAGGCTTCACCGGCCTGCACTGGGCCGCGTTCTTTGGGCACTTCCAGACGGTCGAAGCCCTCCTCGATCGAGCGAACGTTCGTGCGACCCTCGAAGTAAAGAACATTTACGGCGGCACCGTCCTCGACAGCACTGTCTGGGGCGCACGCAACATCAAGAGACACATCGACCGCTTGCCGGTCATTCGGAGGCTCATCGCCGCGGGGGCCAACGTCGAGGAAGTCGGCCCGCGCCCGGTCGACATTCCCGCGATCGAAGCGCTCCTCGTGGCCGCCGCCGCCACGAAATAGGCTCTCGGCCGAGACCTTGGGCGAACGCACCTCCCGGCAAAGGCGCGCGACCGCGCCAAATTCTCCCCCGCGTAGAAGGTGCTCCGGCTGCTGGACTCGCTCACTTGTGTACGAGTGCATGAACCGGCCGAGTCTTCGAGGCCGAGCGAAGTGCACGAGGCGGCCGTAAGCACTCCGGCCTCCTGGCCCCTCCCCGCAGCGCGGAGCTTCTCCGCGACGATGATGATTGCTGCGGAGATGGCGGCGGCATCGGTCAATTGAGTGCTCGCAGGTTCTGAAGTGGTGGTAGGGAGCGTCCGTGGCTCGCAGTCCGGACGCGGTCGTGATCGGTGCGGGGGTCGTCGGCTTGGCGACGGCGCTCGCGCTGCTGCACCGCCGGCCCGGCGCGCGCGTCGTCGTACTCGAGAAGGAGGGCGCGCTCGCTGCCCACCAGACCGGCCACAACAGCGGCGTGATCCACGCCGGGCTGTACTACAAGCCGGGGTCGCTGAAGGCGACGTTGTGCGCCCGGGGGCGGTGGCGGCTCGAGAGGTTCTGCGAGGAGCAGGGAGTGCCCTTCGAGCGATGCGGGAAGGTCGTCGTGGCAACGCGCGAAGTCGAGCTTCCCCGGCTGGACGAGATTGAGCGACGGGGGCGCGCGAACGGCCTCGGGGGCCTTCGGCGCATCACGGCCGCCGAGCTGCGCGAGCGCGAGCCTCACGCGGCCGGGATCGCCGCGCTCCTGGTCCCCGAGACGGGGATCGTCGATTACGTCGAGGTGACGCGAGCCTACGCGCACGAGCTCGAGAGGCGCGGCGGCGAGGTCCTGACGACCGCACGCGTGACGAAGATCGCTTCGCGTGCCGGTGGGATCGTCGTCGAATCGACCGCCGGCGACTTCGAATCGCGCGCGCTGATCGCGTGTGCTGGTCTAGAGAGCGATCGTATCGCGCGCATGGCGGGTCTCACCATCGGGGTCGCGATCGTCCCGTTTCGTGGCGAGTACTGGATGCTCTCCCCGGCTCGCAGAGACCTGGTGCGGCACCTCATCTATCCAGTGCCGGACCCTGCGTTCCCCTTTCTCGGTGTCCACTTCACGCGACGGATCGGCGGGGGTATCGAGGCGGGCCCGAACGCTGTCCTCGCGCTCGCCCGCGAGGGCTACTCGCGCGCGAGCTTCCGCTTGATGGACGTCTGCGACATGGCGAGCTGGCCCGGGTTCTGGCGAATGGCGAGCAAGCACTGGCGGATGGCCGCCTTCGAGCAAGCGCGCTCGCTCAGTCGTTCGGCGTTCGCCCGCGCGTGCGCCGTGCTCGTGCCCGACGTCCGGGCCGACGACCTGGTCCCGGGCGGTGCCGGCGTTCGCGCGCAGGCTGTGGCGCGCGACGGTTCGCTCCTCGACGACTTCGCGATCGCCGAGGATGCGCGCATGGTGCACGTGCTCAACGCGCCCTCTCCCGCGGCGACGGCCTCGCTCGCCATCGGCGAGGAGATCGCCGAGCGCGCGCTTCGATGGCTATGAGGGGATCAGGCGTAGGTGCGCACGAAGAAATACGCCGTCATGCTCCAGGCGACGCCCGCCAGCGAACGTATTTCCGCTCGATCCGGCGGGCGACGGAGGCACCTGCATAGCGGCCGAAGATGCCTCCGACGATCATGAAGGCGCCCGCGCCCCACTCCACCGCGCCGGCCAGGATGAAGGCCACGACCGCAACGCCGTTGATCGGCGCGCCGAGCACGTACTTGAGGCCGTTCATCTTGTGAATGTGCGTCTTGCCGAGGAGCGTCATGACCGCAAGCTGGTGAGAGCGACGGCCAACGTGCGGGCCCAAGTGGCTCGTGCGCACGAGTCTTCGAGTGCAACATGTATGCACTCTACAAAACCGACATGTCGAAAATCAGGCTCGAACGATGGCCGCACGGCGCGGAAGGTTTTCTTGCGCCGGACCTCCGCCGGGGAACGAACGGATGGACGTGGATGCCGGACACCCCGGGCGAGCCGCAGCACGATCCCATTTGCATGACCGAGACGAAGTGGATGAAAGCCACTCCGGGCGACATCGACCGCGTGGCTTCTCGAACACGCTGCTCGGGGAGGCGATCGCCAAAGTGCGGGCACGCGACGCGCTCGAGGTGCGCGAGCTCTCGAGCTGCCGCGATACGCCCACTCACCTGACGTTCTTCTGCGGTCCGTTCCCAGGGCGGCGACGCGCGCGCAAGACGGCGCGAGTTGACGTAAGTGCGCGTGAGCCTGTCGGCACTTGGCCAACTGGGACGGACGTCGAGACGGCGCTGGCTGCGGCGCTGACGCGGGCTGCGGAGGCTGGGCGCTGGGACGTCGTCGGTCAGCTCGCCCGCGAGTCGAGGCACGCCGACTGGCGCTGGCCGACAACGTCGTGCGGCTGAGCGCCGCGCGAAAGGGGGGGCGCGTGAAACCGCAACAGTCGAAGGTTCAAGAGGATTGCGGCTGCGGATGGCGCGATGCTCCGGGCGGTGATGTCACCACTCATCGGGAAGCGCGGTTTTCTGACCGGCGGGGGCCCGGAAGGGGGCCGCGCGTCTGGCGGTCGGCGACGATCTCCGCGCCGCAGAAAAGGAAGAGGGCCGCGGAGAGTCCACCTCCCGGCCCTCGGGTGATCACGCGGCCGTGATCGCGGAGCAGCATCGCATCCCGGCAGCGCGACGGCCCACTTCTGGGGCGGCGCGGCCGTGCTGTCTGTTCGCTTCGTCGTCTGCTCCTCGTCGTCGTGCCGTCAGGTGTTCTTCGTCTGCTCGGCCTGCGACCGGGGCCAGGCGTACTGCGGGCGGCGATGCCGCGAGGGCGCTCGCCGGCTTTCTGTCCGGATCCACCCCATACTCTCGGCGCGACCTACGCTTCGCCGCTCGTGACGGTCTTGGAGCATCGCGAAGCACGCGGACACGAACGAGGGGTCAGTCTCGATGCGCTCGAGGATCTGGCGCCTCGTCGTGAACGGGTAGGCGTTGGAGTTCATGCCCGCCGATACACCGGCGACCCAACCACTTGCGAACCCGTCCTGGGAGGAGGGCGACCGAGGCCACGTCGAGAAGGGTGCTTCTCGGAGACGGGGGGTGGCCGCCTACGTCTTCGGGTCTGAGCGAATGAGCAGTCACGCCGCGGGATCGCGTTGGCGAGGTCGCACCTCCTCAATATAGTGGGACACCCATGACGGATGCTCGCTGTCCGGAGGTTCGCCTGTTCGGTCCCTTCCGGTGTGACGTCCGGGACCAGCGCCTCTTCAGGGAAGGCAAGGAGATCAAGCTCCGGCGCAAGCCGTTTGCGATCCTGCGGCATTTAACGGCCCATCCGCAGCGCCTCGTGACTCAAGAGGAGATCGTCGAAGCGGTGTGGGGGAAGATCGCCACGAGCGAGAGCCTTCTCCGCACTCACGTCAGCGACCTGCGGCGCGCCATCGGCGAGGGCGCTGTCGAGACCGTCGTAGGACGCGGATATCGTTTCCTCTTTGCGGTTGAGACCGAGAAGTCCGAGCCCAAACCCCAAGCCGCCGATCACGTCACCACCCATCGCACCCCACACAACTTGGTGGGTCGCGGCGCCGAAATCGACACGCTGGGACAAGTGTTCCAAGCGGCTCTCGACCAGAAGCGACAAATGGTCTTCATCACGGGAGATCCCGGGATCGGAAAGACCACCCTCGTGGATGCGTTCCTGGCGCGAGTCGCCGCGCCGAGGGGAGCCCTGGTCGCCAGCGGCTCGTGCGTCGAGCACATGGGTGCGGCGGAAGCGTACCTCCCGGTCCTCGCGGCGCTCGGGGCGGTGTGTCGAGGCGATGGCGATCGCCACTTCGTCGAACTACTGGCTCGACACGCGCCGACGTGGCTGGCGCAGATGCCGGGACTGGTCGCCGACCAGGAGCTTCAAGCCCTGGCCCTCAGGACTCAGGGCGCAAGCCAACCTCGGATGCTCCGCGAGCTTGCCGAGGCGTTCGACGTCATCGCCGCCGAACGACCGCTGGTGCTCGTGCTCGAGGACGTACAATGGGCAGACGCCTCGACGACGGATCTCCTGGCCATGCTCGGAGCACGCCGTGAGCCCGCACGCGTCCTCGTCGTGGCCACTTGCCGCCCCGCGGAGATCACGAAGGGCGATGGGATGGCCCGGGTGATCGCGGAGCTGAGGGCGCACAAACAGGCCACCGTGCTCAGCCTTGAGACCTGGTCGGAGGCCACGATGGCCGAGTACCTCGAGCAGCGCTTCGCAGTTGCTCGCTTTCCCAAGGACCTCGCCCGCTGCATTCAGCAGATGACGGGCGGGAACCCGCTCTTCGCGGTCGCCGTCGTCGAAGACCTGGAGAGCCGCGGGATGATTCGACCATCGGAAACGGGGTGGGAGCTGGCAGCGAGAGTCGCCGATGTCGCGAACCGCTGGCCCGACACGGTGCGCCAGCTCATCGACATCCAGATCGATCGCCTGAAGTTGAACGAGCAACGCATCCTCGAAGCTGCGAGCCTCCTCGGGGTGCAATTCGCCGTGGGGGCCGTCGCCCACGCACTGGAGCTTCCGGCCGACGAGGTCGACACCGTTTGCGAGGGGCTTGCCAACGACAAACGTCTCCTGCGGTTCGTGACGTCGGAGCCGTGGCCCGACGGTTCGATTCAGTCGCACTATGCGTTCGTCCACGCGCTCTACCGCGATGCCGCGCTGAGGCGCGTCCCCACGGCAACGAAGCGCGTGTGGCATCGTCGAGTTGCGGACGGTCTCGAACGCGCCTACGGTGCCAGCGCGCACACCATCGCGACGGAGCTCGCGCTTCACTACGACGAGGCGAAGATCGTCGCCAAGGCCGTTCGATACCATGGGCTCGCGGGCGAGCGCGCCACGCGTCGGTTCGGGCGCGCTGAGGCGCTGGCGCAGTTCAGTCGCGCCCGCGCGTTGATGGAGACGCTGCCAGCCTCCGACGACTCGGATCGGACGGAGCTTGCTGTGCTCAAGCCGATGGGGCCGGCGATGATCGCGCTCCAGGGGACCAGTGCCCCTCAGCTCGAGCACGTCTTCGCCCGAACGGCGGAGATTGCACGCAAGCTGAGCGACGACCGTGGGCCTGTCTCTTATACACATCTCCGAGCCCACGAGACAGGCAGAAAACTCGTA
>CALKVG010000211.1 GCA_937998045.1 uncultured Myxococcales bacterium | reverse complement strand
GCGAGGCGGCGTGGACGACGTGCCGGAGCGTGGTCGAAACCCGGCGGTTCACTTGGAGGCCCCCGGCGCGGGCGAGCCGGCGGGAGCCGCCCCGGCGCGCGCCGCTTCTTTCGGTTGCTTGGAGTGGAACGCCGTCGCCAGGCACCTCCCCTGGAGGATCACCTCGTCCCCGACGAGCTTCGGCTCGCGGAGCTCGATGTTCTCGACGTTGATGATGCGGTCGATCTTTCCGAGCTCGTAGGCGAACTTGGCGATCTGCTGGAAGCGCCCGGACATCTCGAGCTTCATCGGCACCTTCGCATAGAAGCTCTGGGAGATCTCGTCCTGCGGCGAGAACGCCTTGAGGTCGATGCCCGCCGCGTTGGAAGCCTGCTGCACGCTCGAGAGGAACGCGTCCTCCTCGGCGTCGGGAGGCAGCACTTTGTTGAGATCGCGCGCGCGCTGCTCGCGAAGGGCGAGCTCGTCGCGATCGGCAAAGTAGCTCGCGAGCGCCTGTTGCTGCTGCGCGAGCTCGTCCGCGAGCGCCTTCTGCTGGCGGAGCGCGCCCTCGATCTTCGCGGCCGTATCCGAGTAGAAGACGAACCAGTACGCGCCGATCGTCAGGAGGACGACGCCGGCGCCGAGCGCCACCCTCGCGTACAGGGGGATGCGCGCGAGCGCGGACTGTCCGGTCGGCGGTGCCATGTCAGTACCTCACCTTCGCGGACAGCTCGAACCGGAAGAGCTCCTGGTGCGACTGCTGGTCGGTGATCTTCTGGCCGGGCAAGAGCTTCACGTCGCTGAAGTAGTCGCTCAGCTTGAGGCGGCGTTCGAGCTCGCTGACGTCGTCGCCGTCGCGCGCCAGGCCGCCGAGCCGCACCGTGCGGTCGCTCTCCACGTACGAGGTGAGCCAGACGCGCCGCGGATCCCAGTTGGCGTTGTACACCTCGGCGGGGTTGTCGCGCTTCATCTGCTCGAGCTTGTCGCGATCGGTCGTCGGACCTCGCCCCGGCGTGAGCGTGTGCGCGAGCTCGAGGAGCGTGGACGTGGGTCCGGTGCGCGCCGCCTGCAGCTTCTGGATGGCCTCCTCGCGGTCGCGGAGCTCCTTCAGCTTCGCCTTGATCTCGGCGTGGTTGGCTGTCTGCTTCTTGATGACGTCGATCTGCCCCTGCGTGTGCTGGTTGGCGACGAGGATGTCGCGCAGCTCGTCCTGCTTCAGCTTCTGCACGAAGAGGCACACGATGATGGTCACGACGAAGGCGCCGAGCAGGCCGAGGAGCCATACCTGCGCCGGCTCACCCGACGCGGCGCGCCTGGAAGACTGGCGCCTGTCGGGCAGAAGGTTTATGCGGACCATTGCCGGCGCTCCTTGGCGCAACGCAGCGAGAGCCCGAGCGCGACGACCATCTGCGCCGCCATCGCCCGGATGCGCCCCTCCTCGACGTACTTCGCGTCCACGCCGAGGTTGACCATGGGGTCGAACACCTGAACGGGCACGCGAGCGCGGCGCTCGATCGCTTGCACCAGCGGCGCCAGATACGCGCTCCCGCCCGAGACGTAGATGCGCGAGATCTCCTGCTCGCCGCTGGTCGCCAGGTAGAAGTCGAGGGACCGCTGGATCTCGCCCGCGAGCCCCTGGCAGGCCTGGTTGATGATCTGCGTGATCTCCTGCGGAACGATCTGCGTCGGGCCGCCGCCCATCTTGTAGGCCTCGGCCTGCTCGTACGAGCACCCGAGCGCCTTGCGGATCTCCTCGGTGATCGCGTTGCCCGCGTTCGTGATCTCGCGGGTGAAGGCGCTGATCCCCTTGGCGACGACGTTGAGCGACGAGACCGCCGCGCCGACGTTCAGCAGCGCGATCGTCCCGTCCTGAGGCAGGGCGTACTGGTGCTCGAAGATGTTCTGGATGGTGAACGCGTTGATGTCGACGACGAGGGGCTTGAGCTTGGCCTCGCGCAGGATCGCGGCGTAGTCGTTGATTTCGTCCTTCTTCGCCGCGACGAGCAAGAGATCCATCTGCCCGGACTCCGTCTTCCGGCGCAGCACCTCGTAGTCGATCGACATGAGCTTGATGTCGAAGGGGATGTGCTGCTCGGCCTCCCAGTGGATCTGTTCGTCGAGCTCGGCGGGGGTCATCATCGGCACGCTGATCTTGCGGACGATCACGCTCTGGCCGTAGACGCTGATCGCCACGTCGCGCTGCTGGATCTTTCCGTCGTGAAAGATGCGCGCGAGCCCCTCGGTGACGACGCCCGAGTTCATGACGTGGCCGTCGATGATCGTCTGCGGAGGCAGCGGCGCCCACCCCCACCGCACGATCTGCAGCTTCTTGCGGGTCTCCTTGAGCTGCACGACCTTGATCGAGCTCGCTCCGATGTCGACGCCGACGAGGTTCTTGCCTTCCGCCATGCCCTTTTCGCCCGAAACCAGTCTTGCATCCCGGGTAGCGCGCCGTCCAAAAAAAGGCGGGCGCGCGCCCACGTTCGCCGTCCCCCGGGCACGGGCCGAACCGGCGACGGCCCCGTCCACAACGGCTGCGATTCGCGGTATAGAAGGCGCGTGCTTCTGCGGGCGATCTTCTCGCGACGTGTGCCTGCCCTTCGCCCGGCCTCGGCCGCCCTGGCCGCCGCCTTGGCGTGCGCCGCCCCTGGCCCGGCGCTCGGCGACGTGACCCACATCGTCCAACGCGGGCACACGGTGGAGGCCATCGCGCACCGCTATGGCGTCAGCGTCAAGGCGATCCTCGAGGCCAATCACCTCAGCGATCCCCGCAGCCTGAAGCCGGGGCAGGTGCTCGTGATCCCCGGGATCGCGGGGTCTTCCAAGTCGAAGAAGGACGCCCGCCACGACGGCGACAAGGCGGCTCGCGTCGAGACGGCGTCCCTCGAGGGAAGCCCCGAGCCGCGGGGGCGCGGCGAGGACGACGTCATCCACGCGATGCGGGCGGGCGAGGAGTTTCGGATCCGCGTCAAGGACGGGCACGGCCGCATTCCGCCGTCGGCGCTAGGCGCGTTCGAGAGGCTCATGCGCCAGGGCGACACGATGCACCCGGTCGACGCGCGGCTCGTCGCGCTCGTGGGCATCGTGAGCCACCACTTCGGCGGGAAGACGATCGACGTCGTGAGCGGGTTCCGCGCGTACTCGCCGACCCAATACACGCCGCACTCTAATCACAACGTCGGCAAGGCGCTCGACTTCCGGATCCGCGGCGTGCAAAACGAAATCCTGCGCGATTTCTGCCGCACGCTGAGGAACGCGGGCTGCGGCTACTACCCGAACAGCACCTTCGTGCACCTCGACGTGCGGGAGACGAAAGCCTACTGGGTCGACTGGTCTCGCCCCGGCGAGCCGCCCAAGTACGACAAGCCCGATTCTCCGGCCGACGAGGGGACGAGCGACGTCCCCGACGATCAGGTCTCCGAAGCGCCGCCCTCCCCGCCCGCAAGCCCCGACGGCAGCGAGCGTGGTCGAAAGAACGTCGACCCGGGTCCTTCCGCGCCCGGAGGGTCCGTGCAGACCCATGGGGCGGTCCCCACGAGCGGCTCCGACGAATAGATCGGCCGGGGCCGGCGATCGTGCCAAGTAACGGCCTTCGTTGATGAAAGAGCCAACTTCGAGGCCTCCAATCCTCGGGGCGGTAGGGCCGGACCCAGGGGGGTCATCGTCGACCCTGACGACGAAGCACTCGAAATCACACGAAAGGGCGGCTGGGCGCCATCCTCACCTAGGTCAGCTTGTACCCGGGGCGGCCCCCTCGGCTCCCATAAGTGACTGATTCTACAGCGTGATCGTGGCTGGCACGGCGCCCGCAAGGATGACCTCCCCGAGGGAGAGCCGACGATGAAGCCCCGCACTTCCACGCCGCTGGCCAATACGCAGTCCGTTCCGACGCGCGAGGAACTCTCGCTGTACATGCCGCTGGTTCACCAGGTCGTCGCGCGGCTTCTCCGCAAGCTCCCGCCGAACGTCCTCCGCGACGACCTCGTGGGGGCTGGCGCCTTCGGCCTGATCGACGCGCTCCGCAAGAGCGCGGATCGCGGCCCGGCGTTCGAGTGGTACGCGCGCATCCGCATCCGCGGCGCGGTCGTCGACGAGCTCCGCACGCAGGACTGGCTGACGCGCCGGGCGCGCACGCGCGTCGCGCGCGCGCAGGCTGCGGGCGAGGGCGGCGGCGCGGCGGTGGTGGGCTTCGAGGATCTCCCGGAGGCGCAGGCCCACAGCTTCGTCGACGAGTCGATCGCAACCCCCCACGAGCAAGTCGAGCGTCGCATGGATCGCGCGGCCCTCGAGCGCGCGGTGGGCCTCTTGCCGGAGCGTGAGGCCAACATCGTCGCGTGGCACTACTTCGACGGCGTGCCGTTCAAGGTCATCGCGGTTCGCCTCGGCGTGAGCGAGCCGCGCGTTTCGCAGCTGCACGCGCGCGCGATGACGCGCCTGCGCGTTACGCTCGCCGAGCACGGCGCGCAAGCCGCGTGAGACTCCGCGGACGCTGACGTTCAGCGGCCTTTTGGAGCCTGCGCCACCAGAGCGGCGGAATCGAAGCGGAAGCCACGCGGCACGAGGGGCGTGGCCACCGCGTAGAGGACCGACTCGTCGTAGCGCCCGCGCGGGGGGTTGTCGGTGCCGGCGCGATCGAGGAACGCGGTCGCTCGAGCGCCGCGATCGAGAGCGAGGGCGCGGGTGCAGCCGGCACGCGCCAGGGCGTCGACGAGGGGGGCCACGCCGGAGAAGACGCCGCGCGCCAGGACCACGCGACCGGAGGGCATGGTCCCGAGGACCGAACGCTCGCGGACGGGCCCGTGGGGGTAGGGCGTCCGTTCGCCGTCCCAGAGGACGATGGGCAGCTCGACCATGTCGCCGTGGGCGTCGACCCGATCGACCTCCGTCGCGCGCACCATCGTCATGCGACCGCTGTCGCTGACGACGATCGCGCCCGACTCGGCCCCGCCGAAGACGGGCACGGCGAGCCTGCCGTCCGTCGCGAGTCCGCGCGGGCTCTTCTCGGGCGCGACGCCCATTCCCGCCGCGAGGAGGACGCGCTTCGTCTCCTCACCCGCGAGCTCGCGAACGGGAGTCGCGGCGGGCGAATCGCTTGCACCGGCACGCACGCGCCATGTCGCCCTCCCCGGCTCGAGGTCGACGAGATCGACGGGCCCCTGCTCCGTCGAGACGCGGCTGCTCCAGATGCCGGGCATCCAGCGCGGCGGCGGCTGGATTCCGGCGTCGGGCGCCCAGGGCGCGCCCCCGTCGACCGCGGGAGGCGCGGGGTCGCGCACCATCACGTAGAAGAAGTCCTTGGGCGCGTATTGAATGTAGCGGTCCGGCGGGATCGACATCTCGGACGTGAGGAGCTGGCTGCGAATCTTCTTGCCCGAGAGGTCGTCGATGGCGGTGAAGATGAACCCCGTGTGGTACGGGTTCATGTCGAGGTGCAGGCCGTAGTCGCACCCGCCCATCTTGAGCGCCTTCGCCAGGGCCGTGCCGCTCACGTCGTCTCCCCATGCGTAGAGCAGGTGGCCGCTCGTCGTGACGCAGAGGGCGGAGCGCTCCGTTTGCGCGCCCTTGCCCGGGAGAGTGAATCCCCAGAGGTTGCGGCCGGTCGGGTTGACTTGCCCGTGATCGACGAGCGGGTCGAGGTTCTGCCGGAACGACTCGATCGCGTCGTCGTCCACGCCGAGGATGCCGCCGATCTTGCCGTGCGGCCCCCATGTGCCCAAGCCGACGCGCCCGTCGTTCAGGACGACGACCGTCGCCGCCGAAGGTACCGGCGGCAAGAGAACGCGCTTGTGCACCATCATTCCGTAGTGCCCGTGCTCCGTCTTGAACGCGCCGTTGAACGCGGCGGCGACGCGGCGGTAGACGGCCGGATCGCGCGGGATGCGGCCGACGCCGTGCGGGCCGGTGAGCGGCTCGGGGTCCTCGACCCCGGCCTCCATGTCGAAGTCGAGCTGGCGCGTGTCCATCGCGACGAGGATCACCCGGGCGTAGGGGCGCTCCTCGTCCGGGCGCACGAACGTCCGGTAGAACGCGCCCGGCGCGTCCGCAGCGACGCCCGGCACCTTGCGCAGCCACGGGATGTCCGGGACGGTCCACTCCCCCTCCCCCTCCTCGGGCGATTTCCACATGGAGGCGATGCGCGACGGAGGCCAGTGGCCTTCCTCGACGGACGCTTGCGACGTGTCGAGCGCAGGCGCCGGCGGATCGGCGGTGACGACGGTGTCGCGAGCCCCATTCGAGCGGAACGTGAGCCGCCGCTCGAAGTCGCGCGCCCCGAGCGCGGCGTCCTCGATGGCGGCGATGGGCGCCGGACCGATCCACGACACGGCGCGCAGCGTGTCGACGGTCCAGTGCGAGAAGCGCTTCGGCAGGTGCATCGAGGCATCGGCGCGGACACCCGGTACCGGCGCCGCGAGCTCTCCCCGGGCAATGTCGAGCCGCGGAGCGCGGCCGTCGCTCAGACCGACCGCGAGCCATGCGTCGTCGATCGCGAGCGTGGCGGCAGGAGCTGGGGACTCGAGCGTCAGGTCCACGCGGCCGACGCCGGCGGAGGCGCCCGTTTGCTGGAGGTTCGTGACCGCCGACATCCAGCGATCGGCCAGGGAAAGGGCCTTATTCTGCGCGCCCTCCCCCGCCAAGTCGAGCACGGTCAGGCTTTGCTCCTGGCCGTACGCGCGCGTTGCGAACGCGGCGTGCGTCCCGCGGACGACGAGCTCGTGATCGTCGCCGAGGGGCGTGTTCGTGAGATCGTGGGCGTCCTCGACGGCGATCGCGCTCCCTTCGGGGGAGAGCCGCACACGCGCGCGCCATAGGTCTCGCGTTTCCTCGCCGCGCGTGTAGGCGAGGAAGACGGCCCGCCTGCCGGCCACGAAGTCGTCGATCATCCCGCCGGATGGCTCCCAGCGCACGTCGCCCGGCAGAACGCGCGCGCCACCGGCGGCGTCCGAGAGAGCGCGCGCGAGCCCGTCCAGGTCGCGGCCGGGGGGGGAGGGTCGAGCCACACCCACGGCGACGGCGGCGAGGGCGCACGCGAGGGCAAGCCGGCCGTTGTGCCTCAGCCACTCTCGCGTGTGCTCGGGCCAAATCACGAACCGGATGAAGCATTGCCCCAGAGGTCAGTCAAGGCAAGCGCAGCTCGGGCAGAGCTCAGAGGACGACGCGAAGGAGGTCGAGGCGCGAGTCCGCCCCGAGTTTCTGAAGGACGTTGGCCTGGTGGAATTTCACCGTTCGCGGCGCGATCTCGAGCATCGTTGCGATGTCCTCGACGCCGCGGCCGCGCAGCAGAAGTTGCAGCACCTGCCGCTCCCGGTCCGAAAGGCCGTTGGCCTCCGCCACGCGGGCGACCTTGGCGTCGACGAGCTCCGGCAGGATGCGCGCCTCGAGGCATCGCACGGTGACCTGCACAGTGCCGTCGTTCACGGCCCGCGCCGTGACGACGCGAAACGTGTCGTCCGAGTCGGGAAGGAACACCACGGTCGTCTCCGACGTGCGCCCTTCGATCACTTCGCGGAGCGCCCCCGTCGCGAGCGCGTCCGACGCCTGGGTCTCCGCGAGGAGCGACTCGAGAGGCTGGCCGAGCAACGGGGTGGGATCGAGCGTGCGATCGAGAAACTGTAGCGCGAGCAGATTTCCCTCCTTGCCCGGCGCACGCGACACGACGCACAAGCAGTCGCAGACCGGCGCGGGCGCCCGCGGCGCGTCGCCGACGTCGCGCACGACGAGGACCAGCGCGCGCGAGCGCCCCTTGCCCTCGACCGACAGCCCGGCGCGCAGGGTCACGTGGCGACCCCCCCGCGTCACCATGGGCAGGTCCGCCTCGCGCGCCCCGCCGTTCAGCGCGTCGTTCACCAGCTGGCGCACGCTCGATCGATCGCGCTGCGGCACGCAGGTCGCCAGCCATCCACGCACGGTGAGCTCGTCCGCGCTGTAGCCGAGCAGTTGCTCCATCGGTCCGTTCAGAAACCGCACCCGGCGCACACCGTCGACGACCAATGCCGGCTGCGTGCGCGCAAGGTGCGAAACGATGGGTTCCCAATCCATTGGATACGAACGAGCAGACGTACCGACGCTGCAGTCGGAGCACGCATCACGCGTCGAATCCAGCTCGGGCGCGTACCCTGTGCTCGCTCACCAGGGACCATATGCCCGCGCCACTTCTTGTCGTAACTGGCCGAGAGGGCAGGACATACGCCGGGTTCCGCTCCGCCGGGGTCGCAAAGATTGTCATTCACGAAGGGAGCGCGGACGCTCCCCTAGAGCTTCCCACCGATGAGCGGTTGCTCGCCACAACGTTGCCGGAACCGCGCGCGGGCGCGAAACGCTAACACGTCGCCCGTTACCAAACGGTAACGTCGGGCGCGATAGTGACGTGATTCGGGCGATCACCCGGGGACGGCCGAAAGGGTCACTCGCTCACCTCGAGCAGGGTCGCCATGTCCTTCGGGAGGGGGACGCTGACGTCGAAGGCAGGGACATGAGCGCCACCCGCGTAGGCGATCCGCGCGGCGTGGAGCGCGTGACGGCCAAGCGCTCGGATGGTGACACCGCCGTAGAGTTCGTCACCTGCGAGCGGGTGCCCGATGGCGGCAAAGTGGGCGCGGATCTGGTGGCGCAGCGCCTTTCCGACACGCGCCTCGACGAGCGCCCACTGCGCCGCGCGCTGCACGACGCGGTAGGAGGTGCTCGCCGGACGAGGCTCGTAGCGCATGACGTCGCGCGGGTGGACACACGGGTAGACGCGCCGCTGGTCCTTCGGGTGATTGGCAAGCGGGAAGTCGATCGTACCCTCGTCGGGCAGACCCTCTCCGGCACAGACGAGCAGGTAGCCCTTGTCGAGGCGCTCCTCCCTGAGCGCTGCTTTCAGCTCGTCGAACGCAGCCGCCGTGCGGGCGACCGCGATCGCACCGCTCGTCTCGGTGTCCAGCCGATGTACGATCCCCGGCTCTCGCGGCGAGTGCCCGATGAAGTCCGCTGGACTCGAAGGCAAGAGCTCCGGGTAGCGCCCGAGGACGGCGTTGACGAGCGTGCCCGTCTCACCGGGCCGCAGGGGCGCCGTCGGCTGCCCGGGAGGCTTGTCGACGATGACGAGCTCCGCGGTCTCCAGCACCACCTTCAGCGGCGCATCGGGGGTCGCCACCGCGGGCATGTCCAGCACTTTCTCGACCTCGACGCGCACGGCGTCGCCCTTGGCGACCGTCCCGCCTTTCGGCTGGCGGCGACCGTTCACCCGCACGGCGCCTAGCTCGATCGCTCGCTTCACCCTCGCCCGGCTCAGCTCGGGCAGCAGCTGGGCAATCGCCTTGTCGAGGCGCGCTCCGTCGAGCGACTCCGGTACGGTCAGCTCGCGCACCGACGGCGATTGCGCGGTAGGCGTGCCGCCATCAGCGGGCTCCGGGGGAAGGCCGGTGTCGTTCAAGGGGCACCATTGTTACCATGGCGGCGCGGGCGGCGCCGGCCGCGAGGCGGAAAGCACGCGCCAGCTGAGCCGGACAGCGAGCGAACGCGGCGGTTTGGATCGGGTGCGGCTTTCGCCGCTGGCGCCTCGAAGCTGTGGTAGTCGGTGCGCCGTGAACAAGACGCGACCGCAGACAGCCGAGGTTGTACCTCGGCGCCCCGCGCAAGCGAGCGGGGCGGCAGGTCGCGTCGTGCTCGGCGCGGCGATCGAGATGGCGCGCCTCGCGAACGAGGCCCTCGCCCGCGCCGGGTTCGAGCGGGCGACGGTGGTCGGGGATGCGCGACGCGGCGCCGAAACGATGAACGAGCTCTCGATGGTCGCGCGCGGACCGCTCGACATGCACGCGCTCGCCTCGGCGCTGCGCGGGGCGACGGCGTGCAACGACGTCGAGGCCGACGGCCGCGACGCCATTCGCATGCACTTCGAAGGCGGCGGCCCAGCACGGCTCCGCGTCGTCCCGGCGGACCACTACGTGGAAGCGCTGGTGCGCGGGACCGGTAGCGCGAGCCACGTGCGCTGGCTCGAGTCGCTGGCGAAGCGCGCGGGCGGCCTCGCGCGCGCCTGCGCGCGCGCCAAGAACGAGCGCCAGCTCTACGAATCGCTCGGCGTTCCCTTCGCCCCCCCGGAGCTTCGAGAGCAGCCCACACCGCACGTGCCGAAGCTGCTCACCGGGGTGCGCGGGATCTTTCACGTGCACACGACGTGGAGCGACGGAACGGCATCCATCGCGGACATGGCGCGCGCCGCGGCCGACGCGCGGTTCGCGTACCTGGGCATCAGCGAGCACTCGCGCGCGGCGAGCTACGCGCGCGGGCTGGACCGAAAGCGCCTGCGCGCGCAGGCGCGAGCCGTCGCGGAGGCCGGCCGCGAGGTCCCGCAAATCGTCCTCTTTCACGGCGTGGAGGTCGACGTCTTGCCGGACGGCTCCCTCGACCTCGACGACGCGACCCTCGCCGGGCTCGACTTCGTCGTCGCGAGCGTTCACACCGAGCTCGAGATGCCGGCTGCGTCGATGACCGAGCGCCTGGTGCGCGCGGTCACGCATCCCCTCGTGACCATTCTGGGTCACCCGACCGGGCGGCTCTTGCTCGGACGGCGAGGTTACGTCTTCGACGTCGACGCCGTGGCCAGCGCCGCCGCCGAGAACGACACGTTCCTCGAGATCAACGCCAACCCCCAGCGCCTCGATCTGAGCGCCGCGCTCGTTCGCCGCGCAGCGGCTCGCGGCGCCCGCTTTGCGATCGACCCCGACGCGCACTCGCCGCGCGGCGTCGCCGACACGGCGCTCGGCCTGGCGGTCGCGCGCCGCGCCGGGCTCGCGCCCTCGCAGGTCCTCAACGCCAAGGGCGCCCCCGCCGCGGCCGCGTACTTGACGGCTCGCCGCAAGAAGGCGATGGCGCGGCTCGCGCGTCGCTGAAATCCCCTATCCTCGGCGAGTCGTGAACCGCTGGCTCGAGGTGCTCCCGCCGTGGTGGCTCATGCTGTCGTGGGTCGTCCTCTGGACGCTCGCGGGGGTCCTGATGCGCAGCGTGCTGCGCCGCTGGCTCTCTCGCATCGCCGCCGCGCACCCGACCGAGATGACCGAGGTGCTCGCGGCGAGCTTGCCGCGCCCGGCCGGCATCGCGGTCGTCCTCGTCGCGCTGGCCGCGAGCCTGCGGCTCGCGCCATTGCCCGAGCCGCGCCTCGAGATCGCGCACAAGCTCGTCGCCGTCTCGCTCGCCGTACTCGGCGTCAGCGTGCTGATGCGCGTCATCTTGCGTTCGATCGACGCGTACGGACGGTCCAATCCGGGGCTGCGCTCGTCGGCCGGGATGGGCAAGGCGGTCGTGTGGGTCGTCGGCCTGGGGGTCGACGCGGTGCTCGTGAGCGAAGCCCTCGGGATCTCCCTTGCCCCGGCGCTCACCGCGCTGGGCGTGGGCTCGCTGGCCGTCGCGCTCGCGCTGCAAGACACGCTCTCGAACTTCTTCTCCGGCCTGTACATCGTCGTCGACAAGCCGGTGCGCACCGGCGACTTCATCCGCGTAGATCCCAGCTACGAGGGATACGTCGAGACGATCGGCTGGCGGTCGACCCACCTTCGCACGCTGAGCAACAACCTCGTCATCATCCCGAACGCCACGCTCTCGAAGGCCATCATCACGAACTACACGCTCCCGACCCCTCACGTCGCCAGCAGCGTGCGCGTGGACGTCGCGCCGGACGCCGACGTCGATCGAGTCGAAGACGTCCTCGCCGACGAGGCAAGGCGCGCCCTCGACGTACCGGGGATCGCGCAAGCGCCGGCGCCGAGCGTCGCGCTGTCCCCGGGGTTCGCCGACGGGGCCATCGGGTTCACCATCTACTTCCAGGTGGTCACGTTCGGCGAGCAGGGGAACGTGCAGCACGCCCTGCGAAAGCGCATCGCGATGCGGCTCAAGAAGGAGGGGATTGCGCTCGCGACGGTGCGGACCGCGATACTCAAGCACGATTGAGCTCCCGGGCGAGCGCCGCGGGGGGGCGGAGCTTGGCCGAAGGGCTGCTCGTCCCTAAGGAGAGGGGTGGAAGGAGGGACCCATGGGTCCGGGGAGCGACGCTCGACCGCACGTGGTGATCGTCGGAGGGGGCTTCGGCGGGCTCACCGCCGCGCAGGAGCTCGCGGGCGCCCCGGTGCGGATCACACTGCTCGACCGCACCAATCACCATACGTTCCAGCCTCTCCTCTACCAGGTCGCGATGGCCGGGCTCTCGCCCGCGGAGATCGCCCAGCCCATCCGCTCGATCCTCAGCCGGCAGGAGAACGTGACGGTCCTCCTCGGGGAGATCGTCGGCATCGATCCGGTCGGCCGGCGGGTCACCCTGGCCGACGGCGCCACAATGGACTGGGACTTCCTCGTGGTCGCGTGCGGCGCGGAGACGTCGTACTTCGGTCACGACGGCTGGGCGGCGAACGCACCCGGTCTGAAGTCGCTCGAGGACGCGGTCGAGATCCGCCAGCGTGTGCTTCTGGCGTTCGAGACGGCCGAGCGCGAAGAGGATCCTGCCCGGCGCGAAGCCCTTCTGAGCTTCGTAGTCATCGGCGGAGGTCCTACCGGCGTGGAGCTGGCTGGCGCGCTCGCCGAGCTGGCGAAGTTCGTCCTCGATCGCGACTTTCGCCGGATCGTGCCCTGGCAAGCGCGCGTCCTCCTGCTCGAGGCCGGACCGCGCATCCTGCCGTCGTTCCCGGAGGATCTGGCCGAGAGCGCCGTCGCGCAGCTCCACGAGCTGGGCGTCGAGGTGCGTACCGGGGCGCGCGTGACGGCCATCGAGCCGGGTCTCGTGCGGCTCGCCAGCGAGACGATCGCGTGCTCGTCGGCGCTCTGGGCCGCGGGCGTGCGCGCGACGGCGCTGGCCCGTTCGCTCGGCGCCCCGACCGACAAGGCCGGCCGCGTCCTCGTCTCGCCGGACCTGAGCGTCCCCGGGCAGCCGCGCGCCTACGTCATCGGGGACGCAGCGCTGGTCCTGGACAAGGATGGTCAGCCGCTGCCGGGAGTCAGCCCCGTCGCGATGCAAGAAGCGCGATGCGTGGCCAAGTCGATCCGCCGCGCCATGACTGGCCGCGATACGGTCGTCTTCCGTTACTTCGACAAGGGGCAGATGGCGACGATCGGGCGGCGGCGCGCCGTCGCGATGGTCGACCGGATGCACCTGTCCGGACTCCTTGCGTGGATGGCGTGGCTGCTCGTCCACGTCTTTTATCTCATCGGGTTCAAGAACCGCCTCGTCGTGATGATCACCTGGGCGTGGTCGTATTTCACGTACCGGCGCGGCGCACGCCTCATCACCGGGTACGGCGCGCGCCAGGCCTCGGCCCCATCGGGGAAGTCGCGGCCATATGCAGCCTGAGGAACTGGTCGGATCCGGGCAGGCGCTGGTCATTTCTGGGCAGCTCGAGCGCCTCCGATTGCGAATTCCTCAAAAGTTTCGCGGTAAGCGGACCTCGCACGAACCGTGCTCCTAGGCGCAGGACCCATGAGCCTCCAACTCCGCTCCGAAGCCGAAGCCCACGAACAACTGCGCGCCCTTTACCAGGCGCTCCTTTTCAACCAGGACTGCTTCGACGAGTTCAAGCGGCTGCTGGTCCTCTACCAGCCGAGCGCGGAGGAGGGCGACGACGAGCCGGCGGGTGCGACTGCGGTGCGCGAGCGCCTCAACGAGCGCATCCGCGGGTGGGTGGGCGGTCACTTCGAGGCGCTGAGCGTCCTGCAGGTGCTCCAGTGGCGAGCCATCATCGTCGAAGAGCGCTTCACCTCTCCGGCCTCGCCCTGGAGAGAATCGAACGACAACTGAACGAAGCGTCTCCGAATACATGAACGTTTCCGAGCTGGTCGACGAGCTGTATCGGGCGTTTGCCGACCGGTTCGACGAGCCGCTCCGCGGCCACGCCGCCGATCTGCCGCGAACCCTCAAGCTGGCGCCCGAAGGGGCGCCGTCGTGGGGCCGCGTCTTCGGCGACGAGGTGACCCTGGGTGCGCCCGCTCTCATCGCCCACGCGCTGCCCGGCGCGTCGGGGTCTCTCGTACGAGACGCCGTACTCGCCCACATGCTCGCGGTCATCGACGCGTTCGGGAGCGATCGGATCGAGGGCGATCAGGCCGAGGCCTCGGCGACGCTGCTGGCGCTCCTCGGGCAGGTGCGGCGCGAACGCGATCGAGCCATGGCGCGGCTCTGCGGCGGCGTCCCCCCGCCGGACCTCGACTTCTCCGTCGCGGACGCGACGACTCTCCGGGCGATCCGGCGTGAGCGCGCGATACTTCGGGCGGCGCGGTCCACGGAGCTGGACACCTACGAGCGGCTGGCCCTCGAAAAGCAGGGCGCTTGCTGGCTCGCGAGCGTCGCGCTGGCGCGCGCGGTGGGCGAGGACGAGCGAAGGTGCCGCGCCGTGCGGGCGACGCTCCAGTCGCTGGCCCTTGCGCTCCAGATCTACGACGACGTGGTCGACTGGGAGGAGGATCTGGAGCGGGGCGGGGCGTGGGCCGTGTGCCTGGTGAACGCGCTCCGCCCGCCGGCGTCGAGCCGCCGAGGGGTCGTGATGGACGCCACGCGAGCCCGGATCCAGGTCCTGCATTCCGGCATCCTGCGGTCCATGCTCGAGCGCGCGACCGTCCACATCCGCGCGGCAAGAATGCGCGCGAGCGCCATCGGGGCGATGCGCCTGGCCGCGTGGGCAGCGGCGCGCGAGACGCGGCTCCAGGCCCTGGTGGCCGCCGAGCGGAGGAGCGCGGGGTACGCCGTACGGGCGCACGCGCTCGCCGCCTGGGCGGGGGAGGTGCTCGCCTAACGCACTCGTTCTCTCGCCGCGCATTCGGCGTACGCTGTGTCGTGGCGGATGTGCTGCCACCCCTCGGCGATGGACCCCTACAAGCAGGCAACCCAGCACCTGAGCGCGGAGCTGACGACGGCTAGCGAGCCGGCACACGTGGCCGCCGCGGTGGAGCAGACGGTGCGCCGGTGGGTGCGCTGCGAGCGCGTCGAACTGCGCGTGTCGAGGACGGAGAGCGAGACCTTGCCGACAGCGGGCGATGCGCTGGCGCTGCCTGCCTGCTTCGCCGGCCGCAACGTGGGTTGGCTCGTCGTCCAGCCGGAACCGGGGTCCGGATCCTTCACGCCCGAGGAGCTCGATCTGCTGCGCACGATCGCCGACCAGGCGGCGCTGGCTCTCGCGCACGCGACTCGCTACGCGGAGTGGGACAGACGCCATCGCGAGCAGCTCGCGGCCTGGCATACGGAGCGCGTCGCCCTCGTGGAAACCGTCGCCGCCGAGATTGCGCACGAGGTGCGCTACCCCATCAACTTCTTCCGCTCGGTATTCCGTCGCGACAAGCGCAACCCGAAGCTCGACGACGAGGAGATCGACATCGGCTGCGAGGAAGTGGACCGGCTCGAGCGCCTGGTCTCCGGGCTACGACGCATCGCCGGGTCGCGCATCGAACGGAGAGCCGTTGCGGTGATCGATCTCGTGCTTCGCGTCGAGGCGCTGCTGCGGGACGCGCTCGGCCTCCGTCGGCTGGCGGTCGACGTTCCGGCCGACGCGGTGCTCCGCTGCGATCCGCACCAGGCGACGCAGCTGCTGGTGAACCTGGTCGCCAACGCGATCGACGCGACGGCACCGAACGGAACGGTCGGCGTGACGTGGGTCGCGAATGTCGACGGCGCGCAGCTCACCGTGTGGGACGACGGCCAAGGCTTCGCCGGAGAAGCGTCGCGCCTCTTCACCCCGTGGTTCACCACGAAGCCGCGCGGCACCGGCCTGGGCCTCGCGATCACGCAACGCATCGTTCGCGCGCACGGCTGGAGCATCGACGCCGAGCGTTCGCAGGATCAAACGCGGTTCGTGGTGTCGGTCCAATCCTCGGACGTCGTCGCCGGCGAGCGACGGACCGACGCTTCCTTCGAGTCCCTTTCGACGCCCAGAGACGCGGCCGATGAAGATTCTGATCGTCGATGACCAGAGAAGCGCCCGGCGCGTGCTGCGGGGAATGCTGGCCCCCTTGCACCACGTCGAGCTCCTCGAAGCGGGCTCGGTGACCGAAGCGCTCGAGACCGTGCAGCGAACGTCGCCGGACCTGCTGCTCGTCGACATCCGTATGTCTTCGGATGCCCGCGATCGCGGCGGCCTCGATCTGCTCCGCAAGCTGCGGGCAGCCGGAGCCCCGACGCCGACGGTGATGGTGACCTCTCTCTTCGAGCTGGCGGAGGTCCGCGAAGCGATGCGCAGCGGCGCGCAGGACTACGTGCTCAAAGACGAGCTCTGCCCGGAGATGCTGCTGCCCATCGTCGAGAGCTTTCGCGAGCGGACGGAGCTGCGCGGCGAGGTCGCGCGCCTCCGCGAGCGGGTCGCGCCCTCGTGGGGGGTCGGGGCGATCGTCGGGTCTTCCCGGGCCATGGACGGCGTGCGTCGCCTGGTCCGGCGCGTGGCCGACGCCGGGGCGACGGTGCTGATCCGCGGCGAAACGGGGACGGGGAAGGAGCTGGTCGCGCGGGCGCTTCACGAGGCGAGCTCGCGGCGCGACGAGCCCTTCGTCGCCGTCAACTGCTCGGCCCTGCCCGGGACGCTCATCGAGTCGCTCGTCTTCGGCCACGAGCGCGGCGCGTTCACCGGTGCCGAGCGGCGAACACGCGGACAGCTCGAGCTCGCCGGCTCGGGGACCATCCTGCTCGACGAGATCGCCGAGATGCCCCTGGAGCTGCAAGCCAAGCTGCTGCGCGTCCTCGAGGACCGCCGCTTCCGCCCGCTCGGCGCGGAAGAGGAACGCCCGCTCGAGGCGCGCGTGCTCGCGTCCACGCACGTCGATCTGGAGCGGCGCATCTCCGAAGGCCGCTTCCGCGAGGACCTCTTCTACCGCCTCAACGTCGTCACCATCGGCGTGCCTCCCCTCGCCGAGCGCCTCGAGGACGTACCGGAGCTCGTCCAGGCGTTTGCGGCCGAGCTCTCGGGCCCGCTCCGGTTCGGCGAGGCGGCCATGTCCTGGCTGCGGAACCGGCCGTGGCCGGGCAACGTGCGCGAGCTGCGCAACGTCATCGAGCGCGTCGCGCTGCTGGCCGATGGCGACGAGGTCGACGTGTCGGCGCTCGAGGAGCTGGCTCGGGTCCCGTCGGCCAACGACGCGCGGCTGGAGATCGATCGAATGGCGCGGGCGCTCCTCGCGTTGCCCGATCGCCTCGGCTCGAAGCTGGACGTCATCGAGCGCGCGATCCTCCACCATGCGATCGAGTCGTGCGGCGGAAACAAGAGCGCGGCCGCGCGCCTGGTCGGCGTCGATCGGAAAGCGCTGGAGCGCCGCTGGGAGCGGCTGAGCGAGCCGCCGGTCCCCGGAGGCCACGGCGGCGGCACCCGCGACTGACGAGGAACGTGGGGTCTAGCGCGGCGCCGCTTCCCGCGCGTGGACGGCAGCGGCGATCGCGCCCATCAGCGCGGCCAGGGGAGCGACCGCGAGCGGCGCGACCCCGAACGCGATGGCCATCAGAGCCAGCAGGCCCGGCGTGACGCCGAGGGCGATCGCCGCTCGCGCTCGCTCGCGCGCGGCGCGGGGGATGGCCAGCGCGATCGCCGCGTCGCGCACGTCGTCACCCGCCAGCGCGACGGCCCACTCTCCGGGCGTGGAGCCGGCTGCGCCCATGGCGACGGCGACGTCCGCGGCCGCGAGGGCGCCGTCATCACCGACGGGGTGCCCCACGACAGCGACGACGCTGCCTCCCTCGGCGAGCGCCCGCACCTCGGTGCCGCGGTCGGCAGGGAGAACCTCGGGGCGCACGTGCTCGACATCGAGTGCGCGCCCGATCGTCTCGCAGGTATCGCGCGCCTCGCCGCTGAGCAAAACGGGCTCGATCCGCGCGTCGAGGAGCCGCTGCACCGCCGCGCGAGCGCCGGCGCGGAGCCCGTCCTGAAGCGCGATCAGACCGACGACGCGATCGCCGAGCGCCACGAGCAGGACGCTCCGCCCCTGCCCCTCGAGCTCCGACACGCGGGCGTCGACCACCGCGACGCCGATCTTCTCCGCCAGCATGATCGCCCGTCCGCCGACGACGAGGCGCTCGCCCGTCGACGCGGACGCAGTCACGCCGAGCCCGGCGTACGCGGTAGCGTTTCGCACGTGATCCGCACGGACACCGCGCGTCCGCGCCGCGCGCAGAACGGCCGCCGCGAACGGATGCGTCGACGCCGTCTCCGCGCCGGCGGCGAGCGACAGGACCCGCGCGACTTCGAACGCACCCACGGGCTCGATCGCGACGATCTCCGGCTCGCCCAGGAGCACGGTGCCTCGAGCGCTGAGCACCGCGAGGCTCGTGGAAGCCGCGCGCTCGAAGGCCCGCGCGTCCTTGTAGGTGATGCCGCTGGCGAGCGCGTCGAGATGGGCGCGCGCGTAGTGCAACGCGACGATCGACGCAACCGCCTTGGCGGCGAACGCGATCGCACCCGCGCACATCGCGGCCAGGATCTCGATGGCCGTCGCGTTCGCGGCGAACGCGGCGATGCCGACGAGGAGCGCGGCGACCGGCGCGCCGCGCTCGACAGTGTGGCGCAGAACGCGAGGAGTGGGTGCGCTCACGTCCACACGGGAGGCCGCCGACGACAGCAGCTTCACCCATGCGCGCTCGCGACCCGACCACGTCGTGATCACCCGCAGCCGGCTCGAAAGGACGTTCGCGCCGGCCACCAGTGCGTCCCCCTCGCGCTTCACGACTTCCACGCGCGCTCCGAGCCACGGAACGACCCGCGCTTCGCCGGCGACGACGGTGGCGTCCACGCCCGCGACCTCGCCCGCCTCGATCACCACTTGTTCTCCCGGGCGAACCTCCGGGGCCGGGCGCACGATCGTCTCCTCACCTTGCACGACGCGAGCAGGCACCTCTAGCGCTCGTTCGATGCGCTCGCGCGCGAGGACGATGCGCGCCCGCGCGCGGGCGACGAGCACCTCGACGACAATGGCAGCCGCGTTCGCGAGCGCGGCGAGGACGATCAGCGAGAACGAGCGCGGGGCGTGCATCGCGCGCGCCGCGCAGGCTGCGACGGTCGCCCCCGCTGCGGGGGCCAGCGCGACCAGCGGGTGCGGATCGGCCGCGTCGCGCCGCGCGAGCGCCGTACGAAGGGCGAGCGCGCACCATGCGAAGAGCACGAGCGGCTCGCGAGCGTCGTCGGCCACCGGACCGAGCAAGCCGATCGCGGGCGCGAGCACGCCTGCCGCCACGCCCGTCGCGTCGAGGAACGCGACCGCACGATCGATCCGGCGCTCCGCGCGCGATCGCGCCGGCTCGGGTGAGGCGTTGGCGCTCGTTTCACCCGGCTCCCTCGCGGAGGCAGGCGCACCGCCGGCCACGGCCGGCGTCAACGTGACGCGCTTCGACGCGGGTGGCGGCAGCCGCTCGGTGACGTCGCCGTCGCTCAGGACGGGTCGAGCCTCTTCGGCGAGGGCGTGCCCGCTGGACGCGCCGACCGCCGGTGCCACGGGCGGCGGCTGCGCCGTCGCGACGTCCTCCTCCTGGGGGAGGCCCGCAGCGCGCAGGTACTGTTCCTTGCACTCGGACCGGCAAAAGTAGCGGAAGCGACCGCCCAGCACGGCGACGTGCCCGGCCCGCAACGGATCGACCACCTGACCGCACCCCGGACAACCGGACGGCGGCGCCACGGGCGTCGGCGCCGTTCGGGAGTCCGAGGATCGGGGAAGCGATGCGTTCGCCATCGGGCGGCCACATTGCTCCCGCGGCGACGACGCCTGTCAAGTTGTCCGCGCGCTTCGTTCGCGGGCTGAATGAACGTTCAGACGGCCACGGCCGGGCGCAGCCGCGTC
Source organism: uncultured Myxococcales bacterium (assembly GCA_937998045.1). Lineage (GTDB taxonomy): Bacteria > Myxococcota_A > Polyangia > Polyangiales > Polyangiaceae > Palsa-1150. Next base: position 3,052 of record CALKVG010000211.1, on the reverse strand, counting down.
AGCGCAGTTCGAAGGGCCCGCACCCCTTCCTCGAGCTCGGCCACGGAAACGACGAGCGGCGGCGAAAACCGCAGGACGCGCTCGCCGGCCGCGGTGAGAAGGACGCCCGCTTCCTGCACGGTCGAGAGGACCTGGCGCGCGACGAAGCCCTGCTTGAGCACGAGCCCCCAGAGAAGACCCTCTCCGCGCGCGAGCTCGCAGACGTCGGGCAGCTCCTCCACCAGTCCCTGCAGCATTTTCCCGAGCGCCTGACCCTTGGCGCGCGCGCCCTCGACGAGGTTCTCCTCGTCGAGAATGCGCAGCACGGCGAGCGCCGCGGCGGACGCGAGGGGGTTGCCTCCGAACGTCGAGCCGTGCGATCCCGGCGGGAGCGCGGCCGCGACCGCGTCCGTCGTCAGCATCGCGCCGACGGGAAAGCCTCCGCCCAGGCCCTTCGCGAGCGCGATCGCGTCGGGCTTCGCGCCCGACCCGTCGCTACCGAGAAAGCGCCCCAGCCGCCCCATGCCCGTCTGCACTTCGTCGCAGAGAAGCAGCGCGCCGTGCGCGTCGGCGATGCCGCGCAGCTTCGCGAGAAAGCCCGCGGGTGCCGGGAGGACGCCGCCCTCGCCCTGCAGCGGCTCGACGACGATCGCGCACACGTCCGGTCCCATCGCCGCCTCGACGGCGGCGGCATCGCCGTAGGGCACGTGGGTCACCGGCCCGAGCGGGCCGAATCCCTCGCGGTATTTCGGGGTCCCAGTCATCGAGAGCGCCCCGAGCGAGCGCCCGTGGAACGCGTTGTGGAACGCGACGACCCGCACACGCTCCGCCTTCCCGGCCTGGAAGAAGTGGCGACGCGCGAGCTTGAGGAGGGCCTCGTTCGCCTCGGTGCCCGAGTTGCAGAAGAAGGCGCGCGCAAACCCGGTGCGCCGGCACAGCTCGTCGGCCAGGACGATGTTGCGCTCGTTGTAGAAGTAGTTGGACACGTGCATGAGCGTGGCGGCCTGCTCGCCGATCGCGCGCGCAAGCTGCGGATGGCCGTGCCCGACCGAGCACACGGCGACGCCGGCGCACAGGTCGAGCCAGCGGCGGCCGTCGGCGTCGAAGAGCTCGCAGCCGCGCCCGCGGACGAGCGCCAGCGGCGCGGGCTGGTAGTTCGCGTAGAGGCGCTGACGCGCCAGGGCGACGAGCTCTGAGTTCGTGGGCATCGTGAGAAACAGGTAGCACACGCGCGCCGCCGACGGAGCGCGGCTCTCAACGCTTGCGCAGGATCTCCGCCGCGATGTCGGCAAACCCCTGCCCCATGGGCCGCGCGGCGACGTAGCGGGGCGGCACGCTCAGGCGGCCGACGCTGGCCCGCACGTTGGCGACGCCGAAGGTCGTGCGCATCGCGGCGAAACATGGGGCGTCGTTCCCGCTGTCCCCTGCGAAAGCGAAGCGCCACACTGCCGCGCCGGGCTCCACGCCGAGCTCGCGCGCGCAGAACCGCAGCGCACCGCTCGCCTTGTCGTCCGCGTCGTAGGTGGCGTGCAGATGCACGCTCGACTGCGACCAGCGCGCGCCGGCCGCGACGATCTCGCCCACCACGGCGCGAACGCGGTCCTCCGGCAGGCGCACGCGCTCGCCCACGTCCCAGGTGACGTCGCTGCGGCGCAGGTCCACGTCGTCGGTCAGGCGCGCCTCGGGCACGGCCTGACGCACCCGCTCGACCAGATGCGCGAGACGCTCCCGCCGCGCGCGCCGCGCCGCCTGGTCGCAGCCGTCGCGGCGCGCGACACCGGCGCCCTCACGCACGACGTACACGGCGCCGTTCTCGGTCACGCAACCGTCGACCGGCCACTGCCGCGCGAGAACCTCGCCCCACCCGCAGGGGCGCCCCGTCACCGCAACCAGCTTGAGCCCGGCGTCGCGCAGGGCCCAGAGCGCGTCGAACGCCTCCCGCGTCAGAAGACCGTGCGTGAGGACCGTGTCGTCCAGATCGAAGAGCAACCCGAGAAGATGCCGGGCTTCCTCCGGCTCGAGGCGGGACAGGGGCAGCATGACGTCCGGTCAGCGTGTATCGACTCGCGCGACGAGCGCTTTCAGGTAGAGACCCTCGCCGAAGGCGGCCGGCACGGGGTGATCGGCGCCCTGGAACCATCGCTCGAGGACGGTCGCGTGCAGGTTTGCGCGCGTGGCCCCCGTCGCGAGGGCGCGCGTCACCGCCGACAGATCGACCGCCGCCGAGCACGAACAGAAGACGACGAGCCCGCCCGGCCGCGTGGCGCGGCAGGCGTTTTCGGCGAGCTTCGCGTACGCGACGAGCGCCTGGTCGCGCGCGCCTCGGGTGGGGGCGAGTCGCGGCGGGTCTGCGATGACCAGATCGAACGAACCGTGCGCTTCTGCGAGCGCTCGCCGCGCGTCCTCCTTCGCGAACTTGACCCGGTCGGCCACGCCGTTCGCCGCGGCGCACTCGGCTCCCACCTCGAGGGCAAATGCGCTCTCGTCCACGGCCGATACCTCGCGCGCACCGCCGCGCGCCGCCGCGATCGCGAACGCCCCCACGTACGAGTACGCGTCGAGCACCCGCGCCCCGTGCGCCAGCTGCTCGACCCGGCCGCGCAGCGCGCGCTGGTCGAAGTAAAAACCGGTCTTTTGGCCCAGTTCGAGCGGGATGCGGAACCGGAGCCCGCGCTCGACGAACTCGAGCGCGTCGGGTGCGCCGCCGCGCACGGTCCCGGACCCCGGCTCGAAGCCCTCCCTCTTCGCCGTCTGCGCGCTCGTGCGGTCGACGATGGCGCGCGGCGAGAGCAGCACCGAGAGCGCCTCGAACACGAGCGCCTCGCGCTGCTTCATCCCGATGGTTCCGAACTGAACCGCGAGCACGTCCCCGTAGCGGTCGACGATGAGGCCCGGAAGGCCGTCCCCCTCCGCGTGCACCAGGCGGAACCCGGTCGTGGGCTCGCTCGGCAACCCGAGCGACGCGCGCAGCGCGACGGCCCGCTCGAGCCGCGCCCGGAAGAACGCCGCGTCGAGGCGCGTCTTTGCGTCGCGCACGAGCAGGCGGACCGGGATCGCCGATCCCGGCGAGTAG
>CALKVG010000210.1 GCA_937998045.1 uncultured Myxococcales bacterium | reverse complement strand
GGGCTCGGAGATGTGTATAAGAGACAGCCTTGTATCCGCTGCCCGGATCGCGGGTCGAGTTTGCCTTCGGTTGCGGCTGCTCGGCCCCCGGTTCGTGCGATACGGCGTACGCCGGTTTCGACGTCCAGGTCGACTGCCTGGGTGCCGCGCTGCGCGACAGTCTCGATCAGGTGGCGAACAACGGCGCCACCGCGGGTGGATGGGCGCCGGGGGCGACCGGGGTCACGCGCGACGCCGTTCGAGTGACGCCCCACGACGACTCCACGGCGGCACTGTACCAGTACACGCCGGTCGTGGCCGTGGGGATGCCGGGTGGGAACTGGCTCTTCTGGAACTTGTGGCAGAAGTTCGCCGCGACCATCGGCTACAGCCCGCCAGCGGGCCCGGTCGGACCCGGGTCATGGATCGGCGACTCCTGCGCCGGCGACGCATCGTGCAACTACCGCGGGACGCTGGGGACCTGCGCGACCCAGTTCTCCGGTGGCCTATGCACGCTGGCCTGCACCCAAAGTTGCCCCTCGGGGCCGGGCGAGCCCCCGGTGGCGTGCGCGAACCTTGGCTCGCAGGGGGGACTGTGCCTGGCGGTTTGCAACCCTGCGGTTCCAGAGTGCCGTACGGGGTACACGTGCAAGAGCGTGACTCCGCCGGCTGGAGGCGCGACGGCGTTCGCGTGCGTTCCGAACTGAGTCGGCTAGGCCCCAACGAAGGATCGGAGCGACTCGCACGCCTCGACGGCGACCTGGCCGTAGGCTAGGACGTGCTCGTCTTGCGGTCGCTCCGCGAGGTGCCGTCGGATCCGGACGAGCGCCTCGAGGTAGACCCGTTCGCGGCCGAGGCCGGGCCGAACGCCGTCGTGCCCGCGGAAGGCGCGCTCCGCGACCAGAACGGCTTCCGCTGCGTCGAATCCGTGCGCATCGACCAGCATTCGAGCGACGTCGTCGAAGGTCGCGCCGTCGAGCATCGCCTCGACCGAGCGGTGTCGCGCGGCGAGCTGGCGCCTCCTCGTGGCCCCCAACAGGCCCGCCCGCTCCTCCAGAAGAAGAGCCCGTCCCTCCTGGTGGTCGACGCCTCGCGCCGTACCCGCGCGAAACAGGACGAGCGGCGCCATCGCGGCGCGCGCCCGCGGCCGCGCGTGCCCCTCGATCTCGTGCAGCACCGTGCGTAAGGCGTCTTCCTCGCGAAGAAAGCGTCCGGCGGCGACGAGGATGACGCTCTCGCCGGTCGCTGCCAGGGACGCGAGCGCCGGGCGGGTCACGACCGAGAAGGGCAAGCGGAGCTCTCCGACCGCGGCCCGCATTCGCGAGAGCAGGGACCGCGGGTCGTCCGAATCGCTGCGGACGCGCGCGGCGTCGTCCGGCGCCTCATTTTCCTCGAGCCAGCGCGCGCAAAGCTCGGCGGCTTCTTCGCGGACGCCGTCGTCCGGCGTGGGGAACCGCTCCCGGGCCAGCCTCGCGACCTCGCTCGTACCCGCGGCAGCGCACAGCGCCGCCTCGATCGAGAGCTCGCGAACGCGGGCCAGAACCAGCCTCTCCACCGGTGTCTCGGCCGTGCGGGATAGCTCACGCTCCGCGGCCAAAAGGGCCCGCCTCAGGTCCGCGCAGGGCCGGGGGGTGTAGGACCAGCGTGGCTGCGCTGTGCGGCGCGCGCGCACCGCGCGGGTAAGTCGTGCACGCTCCTCGTGCGCGTCGAGCGGCGTCAACGCGGCCAAAAGCTGCGCCTCATGGGTCGCCTGAAGGAGGAGGCGCTCGATGGGAGGCGGGATCTGTGGCATGGGAGAGGAACGTAGGAGCGAACCCATTGCTTCTTGCGCGCGGGCCGTGCGAACGCTACTCGGCCCTTCTGCCACCCCCCGATGAAGAAGAACTACGTCCTCGACACCAACGTGCTCTTGCACGATCCGCACGCCATTTTTCGATTCGAGGACAATAACGTCATCATCCCGATATACGCCATCGAGGAGGTCGACCAGTTCAAGCGTGAGGGCTCCGAGCGGGGGCGCAACGCCCGATCCATCGCTCGGATGCTCGACGAGCTCCGTGACCGTGGAGGGTCCCTTTCGAAGGGGGTCGCCCTCGACTCCGGGGGCACGCTGCGCGTCGCCGTACCGACCAAGCGCCTGGAGCTTCCGAGCGCCATCGATCACAGCGCGATGGACCAGGCCATTCTTCAGACGGCGTTCGAGGTTCGCGAGAGCGACGGCGGCCGGCCGACGGTCTTCGTCACGATGGATACGAACCTGCGCATCCGCGCCGATGCGCTGGGGATGGTCGCCGAGACGTACGAAAACCAGCGCGTGCCGGTGGATTCGCTGACGAGCGGGATGGTCGACGTCGAGCTCACGGGCGAGGACATCGATTCCTTCTTCCGCGAGGGGCGCGTCACCCCGCGCGAGGCGCCGTGGGCGCCCCACACGTGTCTGCTCATGCGCGACCGCGCCAACCCGTCCCACACCGCGCTCGGGCGGTTCGACGCGGTCAAGCGCGCCATCGTCAGCCTGCGGGTGCCGCGCGAGGGCGTGATGGGCGTCCGCCCACGCAACAAGGAGCAGAGCTTCGCGTTCGACTTGCTCCTCGACGAGTCGATTCGCCTGGTCACGCTCGTCGGCAAGGCAGGCACCGGCAAGACGCTGCTCGCGCTGGCCGCAGGACTCAAGCGTACCGTCGAGGACGGCGCTTACACACGCATGCTCGTGTCGCGCCCGGTGATGCCGCTCGGTCGTGACATCGGCTTCTTGCCCGGCGACGTCGACGAGAAGCTCAACCCGTGGATGCAGCCCATCTTCGACAACCTCGAGTTTCTCTTCTCGGCGGGGTCGCGGAAGGGTCCGCGCGCCTACGCCGAGCTGCTCGAGAGCGGCCAGATCCAGGTCGAGCCGCTGACGTACATCCGCGGGCGCAGCTTGCCGCAGCAGTTCATCGTGGTCGACGAGGCGCAGAACCTCACGCCGCACGAGGTGAAGACGATCATCACGCGGTCCGGCGACGGGACGAAGATCGTCCTCACGGGAGACCCCGGCCAGATCGACAACCCGTACGTCGACAGCGCGTCCAATGGCCTGACGGTCGCGGCGGAGCGGTTCCGCGGGGAGAAGCTCGCCGCGCACATCGTGCTCGCCAAGGGAGAGCGCAGCGATCTGGCCGAGCTCGCGGCGAACGTCTTGTGAGAAAAGGATCCCGCCATGATGCGTTCCGCCCGCCTGTGCGCCGCCCTCGCGCTCGGCGCCTGCGCCGACGCGGTGCCTCCACCGGCTGCGCCCGTTGCATCGCCTGCCCCCGCGGCTTCGTCCGCCGCTGACGCAGCGCCTTCGTTCGACGACGACCTCGCGTTCCTCCGGGCCCACGGCCCGGTCGACGTCCTCGAGTCCGCGCGCGGGGGCGCCGTCGCCGTGAGCGCGCGCTGGCAGGCGCGCGTCATGACGAGCGCGGTCGAACCCCACGGCAAGAGCCTGGGCTTCGTCCATCGTGCGTTCATCGCGTCGGGCAAGACGGGGACGCCCTTCGACAACTTCGGCGGCGAGGACCGCTTCTGGCTGGGGCCGGAGGGCGGGCAGTACGGGCTCTACTTTCCCCCGGGTGCGCCCTTCGCCATCGGCGTCTGGCAAACGCCGCACGAGTTGCAGGAGGGCGAGTGGCAGGTCCGCGCCCGCGACCGGTCGAGCATCACCTTCACCCGGTCGATGCGCGTCGCGAACTGGTCGCGCGCCGAGTTCGACGTCTCCGTCGAGCGTACCGTCCGCGTGCTCTCGGCCGAGGAGGTGCGCGACCGCTTCGGCGACGCTCCGCCTGCCGGCACCCGATGGATCGCCTTCGAGAGCGCCAATCGCATCACGAACGCCGGCGCGCGCGCCTGGACCCGCGAAACAGGGCTCCTCAGCGTCTGGATTCTCGGGATGTACAACCCCGCAC
>CALKVG010000209.1 GCA_937998045.1 uncultured Myxococcales bacterium | reverse complement strand
AGGCTCCACCTTATCCGCCGACGTCTGTGGTCCGAAGAGTGGGGTCCACTTCATTGGTGGCACCGTGTCCGGACTGGACCTCAGCGGCGGCGTCACTCTGCAGGACAGCGGGGACGATACGCTGACCGTCACCGACAACGGGGCCTTCGCGTTCTCCATGGCGCTTCCCCATGGAGCGACCTACGACTTCGGTCGGACGTGCAGCGTTACCAATGGCTATGGAGCCGTAGCGTATTCGAACGTGACCAGCGTTCTGGTCTCGTGCCGCTGAGCGTCGACCTTTCCGCCCCGCCCCTGATCGCGTTGTCGTGCCTTGGTCACCCGCGTTGCCGGTATGGCAGAGCCAGAGCTGGCCGAGCCCTCGTGGCAGTCGGCGACGGTGATTGCGAATGCGCTCTGTTTTTTGCTAGTCGTCATCTGCGATACCGAAATCACCTGCGAGTCGGATGCAATGGAGGCCGCACCCCACACGATCAAGAGCGCGGTGAGGCGCTGTCCGCGGTGCGGCAGCACAGACGTGCGGCGGTCGAAGCGGCGCACGTTCGAGCGTTGCTTGTCGTGGCTGCGCGTTTACCCCTTCCGATGCGAGGCCTGCTCCCATCGATTTTTTGCCGGCTACGACTCGGTCCCTGGTTAGGTGCGGAAGAACCTGAATCTGTTGGTACCTACGATGACAATCACTGAGGCGAAAAAACTGCTCTCGTTGTGCGCCTGGGGCGCGCAACTTGCTGGGCCTTTCGAGTAGCGGACTCCGATGCCCCCAACCGGGAGGTGCGATATGAATCATGCGCTCCGACAACTGCGCCGCTTGGCGCTCTCGGGCCTTGCGAGCATCGCGCTCATCGGTGCCTGTGGAGGAAGCAGCGGTTTGACGTTGACATCAGCGGCAGCCTGCTCGGGGGATTGCAGTTGCTCGGGCAGTACGTGTAGCTGTAGCACCGGCGGCACATGCACCTTCGGCGGAGCGGGGAGCGACGGCGGTAGCCTGGCGGATGGTGGGGCTCCGCCGCCGAACGGCGTTACCTATAGCTGCGATTCGAAGAACAACTGCAACTCCACCTGCGGGACGGGGTGCACGACGAGCTGCGAGGGGCAGTCCACCTGCCAGGGCAGCTGCACGTCGAATTGCACGACCACGTGCGATGGGACGAGCAACTGTACCGTCGCCACCGGGACGAATAGCACCGTCACGTGCGGGGGAGGCAGCAAGTGCAACGTGACGGTCGAGAGCGGCTCGACGGTTGCGTGCAGCGGTGAGAGCACATGCAACATCGACTGCCCGGCAGGAGGGTGCACCGCCGATTGCAGTGGCGCCACCGGCTGTACCGTCGTCTGCGGCGGCACGACCGCGTGTGCGATCAAGTGCAACGGCGGCAAGACGCAGACGTGCAATGCAGGGTCGACGTGTACGAATCCGTGCGGCACCGTCTCCGGAGCCGACGGCGGGGCGCCCGCCGATGCGGGGCCGCCTACGGATGCGAGTCACCGGCCCTGACAAATCGCGCCCTGGCTATCTCGGCGCTCGGCCCAGCCGACATGCCGTGCCGCCAGGTACGACTGACCGTTCATTCAACTTCGCCGCCAAAGGGGCGCTGCGATGAGCTTGTCGAAATCCTCCGGAACGCCGAACGCCCTCTCCAACTCACCTCCTTTGGGGTCGACACGATTCCGATTGTGAGGACCGGAGACGCCGACACGTCGACATGAGGCTCGGTCGTGATCGCGCGCGGGGCGGCAGCCCCCAACCGTGACGATCCGGCGCCCGTCGAGCTTTCGAGCATGCCCGACGAAGACCGAGTCATCATGCGCGCGGCTGCAGGCGAGACCGCCGCTTTTCGTGAGCTCTACGAATGGCACAGGACGGATGTTGCTCGCCTCGTGTACCGGATACTGGGCCCGCGGAGCGACATGGAGGCTGTGATTCAGGAGATCTTCGTCCAGGTCTACAGGGAGCTACGCAACTTCCGCGGCCAGTTAAAATTCAGCACCTGGCTCCGACGCATCACGGTCAACGTTGTCCTCGTGGTTCAGCGCGCCGCGCGAAGCCGGCCATTTTTCACCGCCGCGCCTCTCGCAGCTGCGCTGCTACGCAGAAACGACAACGGTCCCGACAAAGACGCGGAGCGTCGCGAGCGGGTGCTCGCCTTGTGGGCGACTTCTCGACCGGCTGGCCTACAAGAAGCGCATCGTCTTCGTACTTCACGAGCTCGAGGGGATTGCCCCGGGTGAGGTCGCGAAGATCCTTGGAGCCCATGTTGTCACCGTCCGCACACGACTACTTCATGCCCGTCGCGAGCTCGAAGCGATGCTTGTGGAGGAGCCGTCGCTGTCGAGGATACAGGTGAATCGGCATGTTTGCGATTCCTGAGACGCACGGCTTCTCGGCTGCTCAGGAAAAGGGTTTCACGGAAATGCCTCAAGGAGCGCCCGAACAAAGTCCAGTATACGCGAGAGCAACGCCGCCTCGTCCTTGCTTCCGTACGCTTCGGCGTTCGCAACGCAAGGACCCAAATCCATGAAGACCCACATCAGACACAGACATCGCAGGAATAGGCGTTCCGTCCCCGGCGCCGAACGAAGGCAGCAAACGCGGCAGCCACTCACCGCATCCGTCGACTTGACATCAGCCGACAACTTCTATGCGGGTCGCACTCGCGACATTTCCGTTGGCGGCCTGTTTGTTGATCTGAGCGCTGGCTCGCCCGCGCTGGACATCGGCGCTGAGCTCACCGTGCGCCTGCAGCTCCTCGACACCGAGCATCGCATCCATGCCGAAGTGGCGTGGACGCTCAACGATGACGGCGGCGCGATCGTCGGAATCGGCGTGCAGTTCCGGGATCTGACGGCGGACACGCGGCGGGCGATCGAAAACTTCATGGCGATTAGGCCGCCCATCGAGTTCCACGAGACCGGAGCAGCCGATGACAGCACCGACAGAGACAATCACAACGGCGATTCAGGCTCGCCGAGCCCAGCAGACTGAGTGTGACCGAGCGCAATCGGGCATTCTCTCGTGCTACCGGCAGGCCGCGCGTTCCTTGTCGGCTCGGGTTGCGTGGGAAGGCGACATGCACGACGATGGTCGTCGCACCCGCGGCGAAACCTGGATCGCGATACTGAACGACAGCACGACGCGCCTCCGAATAACCTTCGCGACCGACTGCGGCGTCACATCCGGCCGAAGCAGCGGTCATCTGGGGGTGCGTCGCGTTTACTTGAACGAGCTCCCCGTTGGGCCATGCGTATCGCCAGGACAGCGCGTTGTCGCGCACGCAGTACGCCATTGGCGATGCGCCCGGACGCGAGCTGGCCGCGCGCGGCGAACGGTCTCCAAGGGACAAGAAACCGCCTTCCGCCCTATAATGGGTCACGATGGGCGTCTGGGGCGGCGGTGCGCACGCCCGCTACAATTATGAGATTGTCGGGCACGCCTCGTGGGAGGCCTTTGCGCAGGGACAGAGTGACGTCTTTCAGCGCATCAAGAACCGGAACCTCTTCGGCACCGGCCCGCGCATCGCACTCTACCAGGACAAAGAGATGGGGCCGTTCTTGGGGATTGCGTACATGTTCGAGCGCGACGTCATCGATCTTGCCCCCGGTGCACCCGAAGCGCGTGTCCAAGTGGCGCACCGCATCAGCAGCTACCTGAGCGCCCGGGCGATGCTTCGCGACGGGATCGACGCCGTTACCACTACGTACGCGCAGCCGCGCGTCGACGACGCCGGCGACATCCGCGTGCAAAGCGAGAGTGGGTTCGTATTCAAGGTGTCCACTTGGTTGTCGCTGAGCATTTCATTTGTCGCGCACTACGATAGCCGTCCGCCGACTGCGGTTCTGCCCACCGACACAGAGCTCAGAGCGTGTTGAAAAACTTGGCCCAGAGCTCGCGAGTGCGGTTCCTGGGG
>CALKVG010000208.1 GCA_937998045.1 uncultured Myxococcales bacterium | reverse complement strand
CTCGTGGGAGAAGCCCTGGCGCGCGCGCTCGAGAGCGACGCGGACGTGAGCGTGCTGACCGACGGCCATGTCGCGATCGAGAGACTCGCCGCGGGCGAGCGCTGGGACGTCATCCTCTGCGATCTGATGATGCCCACTTTCTCCGGTATGGAGATGCACCGCGAGGCCCTCGTCCGCGCGCCGGACGCGGCGGCGCGCTTCGTCTTCATGACCGCCGGCGCGTTCACTCCGCGTGCCCGTGCCTTCGTCGAGAGCTTGGCCAACCGGTGCGTCGAAAAACCGGTCGACGTGGAGCGCGTACGGGACATCGTTCGCGCGGGACTGCCCGGTCGCTCTCGCTCGTGAAACACGACGAGCCCGACTCGGAGCGGCCCGCGGGCGCCGGGGTCCTTACCTCGCGCCCAGCGCCCCTGCCGCCTTTCGCCGGAGACGCAAGTCTCGGAGACCGGCGACCCCGAGCAACAACGTAACCAAGATGGAGAAGGCCAGGGGCATCGGGAAGAAGTACAGCCATGCCGTTCCGATGCTCACCGCGTAGCTCGCGAAGAGAGCCCACGTCAGCGGCGCGAACGCCACGCGCTCCTCCAGGGAGTTGCCGCCCAGCTGCCAGGCCACGACGGCCGAGAAGACGAAGAAGATCGAGACGAAGATCCCGAACCCTCGATAGAAGCCGTACCAGGTACAGTCTGCCCCCATGGCAACGACGCGCACGGTCTTCATGGACGCGACGACGGCGTCGCTCTCCGGCCCGAACGCCGGCGTCGACACGACCGCACCGAGCGTGTGCCCCATCGCGTACAACGTCAGCGCGTACGCCGCGAGCCGGTATGCGTTGAAGTAACGTGCGACGACGTTCGTGGCCGCGTCCGGATTCAAGACTACCTCCCGAGAAATTGGGTCGCCATACGCGTACGCACCGGGTGCGCGTTCGCGCTGCTTCGCGCCACTCGAAATGAGCACTGCCTCGAGCGCGAGGAGATTCCCCGGCGTGTCGTCCACGCCGAGCACGCGAGGTCGTCGACTCGAGGCCACGCCCAGCGGCCCTGCAACCGTTGGACCGGCGGGCTCCGCATCGGAGGTGTCAGCCGATGGCGCAGTCAGTGTAACGCGCGGTCCTTGCGTTCGATTCGAGGACAATCATCGGCTTCACCGCTGCGCCATTGCCGTAGGGGCGCACGCGACGAGCCGGCACGGGCCTCAGGCGTTCGCGGACCGCTCGCCCATCCGAGGTCGCGGGAGTGCCGGATACCCGGGGCCTTCAGCCATTCGACCAAAGACGGCCGTAGCGGAGACGTGCTCAGACGGCACTTCTGCCACGCCGCTTGCGGGTGAGGTACCGGATTCTCCCGGTCTTTGGGGGACATCGTCGCGAGCGATCCATGCCTGAGCAACCGGCATACCTCAGCGGGCCCAGAAGGGCGGGCATTCGCTGGACCAGGCAGCCGGTCGTGGACTGGAGGACCGGATGGAGAATGGCGCGCCCAGCAAGATTCGAACTTGCGACCTACGGTTCCGGAGGAGACCGGTTGCGACCACAATGCAAATCCTTGCGCGGCTTTAGATGCGATCGAATCCCCGTCGCAGCGTGATTTGATCCACGGTGATTCACCGTCCGCCGACACCAATCGTCACGAATCGTCAGAGGAGGACGCGACCGCCGAACCATCGTCCGCCCCGCCGCCCCCGGAAGACGATCGATCGCCCCCGACGACCGCTGAGGCAGCGCTCCACCTCGCCGTCAAGCTCGCCCTCGACGCCGGCGAGTACGACCGCGCGGCAGCGCTCCTCGAAGTCGCGCGGCGCAAGAGGCCTACGCTCGCTCGCGTAGCTCCCTCTGCCGCAACAGCGCGGAGGCGCGGCCGGTCATGAGCGGCGCGCCTTATACCGCGAGCCTCGCGCTGTCCGTTCTGTCTCTTCTACTTCAGCTGGGTCGTGGGGATCGAAACTCCCCGGACAAGACGGGCCAGTCACCCTGGAAGGAGCGGGCCCTATCCGGCCGTTGCCGGACAACGTCTCGCGAAACTCGGGCGGCCCCGGCGCCCTCAGAGCCGCCACCTCCGGACGCCATCGAGCCCACACGCGACGGTTCGTTCCACCATTCCCGTGCGCCGCAACACGCAGAGCCGGGGCGGATCCCCACCCGCCTCGGCTCGCCGCATTTGGTTCGTCCTAACACTGGGGGCACCTGCGAAGCGCGCACCGAGTCGGCGTATGCGGCGGCATGCGATGTCGAATGGCTGACCGCGCGTGTCCCCGTCCAGGTGCACGCTCGCGTGAAGGTGCGGGCTGCGGAGCGGCGACAGACTATCCGGCAGTACATCCTGAGCTTGCTCGAGAAGGACGGGATCGACACGCGCGCGTAGATGAGTGGATGAGTAAATGCCCGGGTCCGGGCGAACGACGCTGGTGCGACGGTGGGAGGAAGTCTCAGCCTGGGCAAGAATCCTGTCACCAGGCTGTCACGCCCGAATCCTAGACCCCTATCGTAGAAGGAGCTGCCACCATGTCCATCCATCCCCGCTTCGGGTTCGCCATCGCCAACGTGAAGGATCTCGCAAAGGCGAAGAAGTTCTATACCGAGACGCTCGGCCTCGCCGTCCAGCGAGAGGCGCCGGGATTCATCCAGTTCGAGCACTTTGCCATCGCCAGTGACAACCCCGGTGCAATCCACCCGCTGGAGCTCTACTGGCTGGTGGATGACGCCGAGGCCGCACACCGGGGCCTCGTTGCTTCTGGGGCAACGTGCAGCGCTGTCGACGCAAAGCCGTTCGGCAAGCTGTTCTCGGTGCAGGATCCCGAGGGTCACGAGCGATTCGTGCTCGAGCTCTCAGCGGCGCGCCCGAGCAAGGCTGTTTGAAGCGCTTGAGCACTTTCACGCGAGGCCTCCCGTGCAGGGGGGCCTCGTTCGGCGCCGCGACATTGACTCGTCATGAGGCTTCACTCAAATGAGTAAAGAGCCCACTTACTCAAACCACCAAGTCTACCTTCGCGAGCGAGGCTCTTCATCGCCAGCATCTGCCTCCCCAGCGAGGAAGACGCCGCCGCTTGCGCGTGAGGGCATAGTCCATCGCCGCGATCTGCTCGTCGTACTCGCGCGCCAGCCTGTCCAGCTCGCGTGCCTCCGCCTGTTCTTCGGTCGGCACGCCGGAGCCCATCTTGAACTGCATCCACAACTCACGCACGACGCGCGGCGATTGCTCCGTCTCGTGGACGATCCGCGCGAACTCCTCCGGCGTGCCACGAAAGCCCGGCTTCAGGAAGTGGGCGTAGACCTTCGCAGCCGTGCGCCCGTCACTCTCTGGCTTTCGCCCCAACTTCTCGGCGACAGCGTCGACAGCGGTCGGCGGGTAGCGCCACGCGCGGAGCATCTCGAGCTCGCGCTCGTGCTTCATGGAGAGGAGCTCCTCGTACATCGCGAGGGCCTTCTCGCGCGCCTCCTCGAGCTCGCGGATGCGGGCATCCTTGCGCTCGGATTCCTCCTTGTAGTGGCGCACGATGTCGACCGTGTGCCCGAGCGCGAGCTGCGCGCTCGCGTGCGTGTGGCGCATGAGAAGGCCCATCACGGTCGGCGAGGCGCGCGTTTACGCGCCCTGGGCCTGGTTCACCTGGAACTGCACCTACGGCAGTCGCGCACCCGCCCTCTTCCGCAACGTGCAAGGCATCGCCTTCGCCGGTCCGCTCGTCGGCTCCTTGTTCGCGGTCGCGATCGCGCTTCGGCGCAAGACGACCGCCGCGAGCAGCGCGCATGGCAGCTCGCGGTGGGCAATGACCGGCGAGATCAAGAAAGCGGGCCTGGTCCGCGACGCCGGCGTCGTGCTCTGTCAGACCCACGATTCGCAATTCCACACCACCGTCGATTCTTCCGGCAAGACCAAGACGACGGCAGCGCGCCTTGGATCTCTCGTGCGTCATGACGGGCCGGAACACGTCTTCTGTTTCGCACCCACCCGCAGCGGCAAGGGCGTAGGCCTCGTCATCCCGACGCTGCTCTCCTGGCCTATGCAAGGATCTCGCGAGGAGACTCGCATCACGGCACTTCGTCCAGCGGTGCTAGGCTCATGACATGATGGCTTACCGTTTTGCTCCACTTTTTCTCCTCACCGAACCCGCCTTAGCGTGCAGCAGTCAGACCGTTTGCCCGGGGTCATGCCCGATTAACCAGCCAGCAATATTCCACCTTTCGTGTGGCCCAACCGACCTTAGCAGCGTTGCTCTATCGGGCCCATGCGCTGTCGCAGACTCTAGCCCCTCAAACTACGTCTTCGGGGCTACGGATATGGAACTGGCCATCCGCAGCCCCAGCGCTGGCCAATGCCACGTAACCCTGATGTTCGCGAACGGGTTTACCTACTCGGCAGACATTGGCTTCGGCAGCCAGACGGATAGCCTAACGCCTGGTTGCAGTTGCCCGCTCTACACCGTACCGACGCCGTCCACATTTGCTGTCGGCAACCCCACTTCAACGTGCAGCGACGCCGGACGCGACGTAGCTGTCGGCGATTGATGCGACAAAGATGTTGCTGCTTTACGCGTGCATCTACTGATCTCGCACCGTCCCCGACTGATAAATGGTCACGAACCAGAAGTCTCCGATCATTACGTCAGGCTCAGTCGGGTTGGTGCGGTAGGGCGCGGCAGGATCAGGACAGTGGCCCGTCCCGCTGATGACCACGTTTGGGTGCTGCTCCGAACACGCATTGCTCGCAATGTCGAGCGTACACGTCGAGCGGGTTACCCACACCAGACTGCCACCGTCCGCCGCATCCGCGATGATCGTGACGGAAGCGGACATGAGTATCCCCGCTTGTCCCGGCATGATTGCACTTGGAGGCCTGATCTTGGCTGTCCTGTGCATCCACGGCGGCGGCCCGAAAACAGTGACACCAAAGTCGATCGTAGAGTTCATCGGTGGCCCACTGCCAGTCGACGTGCATTCGGCGGAATAGGCATCCGAGAGCGAACGCACGGGCACGCTGGTGCCCCCCGGGCGAGACGGGATCTGGAAGGCCCGCATCACGCGGACGGGCAAGGACGGCTCGACCCGTCGCCCACTTTACTCGCTCGGCACCCGAGACGACGGCCTGGCCAAGCGCCGCCTGCAAAATCTTGTCGCCGGCGGAGGTGCCCCGGAAGCGCTCTGTTGCGACACGGTCCGGGAGTACGCCCAGGGGTGGCTGGAGAAACGCGGGGCCCGAGGGCTCGAGAGCGCGCCCGACGAGCGGCGCAATCTCGAGCAGCACGTGCTGCCGTCCATCGGCCCGATGCTGCTTGCCGATGTTCGCTCGACGCACATCCGCGCCATCCTCGAGCACATGCTCGTCAAGCCGCGCACCCCTCCCAGCGCTGCCGCCGCGGGAGCGCGGATGCGATACAGCCGCCAGACCATCGAGCACGTACGCGGCGTCATGTTCCGCCTGTTCGACGCGGCCTGGAGGGACGAGCTTCTCGAGTCGAACCCCGTCGCCCGTGTCCGGGCGCCGGCGATCCGCGAGATGCGCAAAGAGCGCATGATCCTCACCGACGACGAGTTCCACCGCTTCGTCGCGTGTCCCAACGTGGACCTGGAGCTACGGATGGCAGCCCTTGCGGCCCGCTGCGAGGGCGGCATGCGCACGCGCGATCTGCTTCGCTGGGACTGGACGATGATCGACGTCGTCGACTTCGCCGAGTGCGTGATCCCTCGCACGAAGCGGGGCGCGCCTCAGGTGCTGGCCATCCCCTCGGTCCTCGGACCCTTTCTTCGGGCATGGTGGGAGCGAGCGGGCAAGCCGGCGAGTGGGCCCGTCTTCCCGGTGCGCCGAGGGCCTAGGGCGGGCTCCTTCCAGTCGCCGCGTGGCTACACGTTCGCCGATCGGCTTCGTGCCGCGCTCCTGGTCGCGGGCGTGCATCGTTTGCCGCCGATCGAAGCGCCGGCGGCAGGGCAGGGGACGCGCACCGACTTGGGTCGCGGCCCGACGCGGACGAAGCTCGCGGCCAACCCGGGCGATCCGCTCTTCTTTGAGACGGCAACCACCAAGCCCGTCGACTTCCACTCGTTCCGGCGCGCGTTCAACACCGCGCTCGCCGAGGCCGGCGTCAACGTGCAGAAGGCCATGGCTCTGGCGGCGCACTCCGATGCCAAGACGCACATGCGCTACGTGATGAACACGCGGTCGATGCGGACGATCCCGGAGGCTGCCTTGCCGCCTCTTCCGTCCGTTTTGGCGGTACAATCGTCAGCGCCCGTGACGATTGACCCCATGACGGATCACAAACCCGAAGAATTTCAGCGCGCCCAGCAAGATTCGAACTTGCGACCTACGGCTCCGGAGGCCGTCGCTCTATCCAGCTGAGCTATGGGCGCGTGGTGGCAGGGGAATCTACGGGACCCTGGCTCGGAAGGGAACTGGAGACCGAGGTTCGGCCCCGGAGGCCGTCGATCCAGCTGAGCTGGGCGCCCAATCCAAGGGCTACGGACGGGCAGCCGTTCTAGAAGCTGGCCGCCGCCATCACCCGGAAGAACGCTCCCTGCATCGCCAGCGTCCCCAGGTCCACCCCGGCAACGCGTCGCGGATCGGACGACGGAAGGTCCGGCGCGAGCGATAGGTGCTCGGCGGCGACCAACCCATAGCCGACGTCGCTCTGCAGCCACAGGCGAGCCTTCGTCTCCGAGGGCTGCTCGCGAGGCCAGACGAGCCACGCGTAGCCCGCGCTCGCGTCGCTGGCGAACAGCCAGCGTTCCTTGAAGAGAGGCGAGGGCGAGGAAGCGTCTTCGACCTTGGCGCGCTGGTAAGCGACGCCGGGCGCCAGGCGCACGAACGCGTATCCCCAGGAGCCGAAGTGCATGCGCCCCTCGAGCGGCACCGTGAGCCGGTGCATCGACAGCGACGCGGCGTCGCCGCGAGCGCTCGCGCTGCTTTCCCCGTAGTCCCAGGCGATCCCGGTCGCGAAGGACACGTGGAGGCCACCGATGGCGCCGCCCCAGAGCGCGCGCGTCGCCTCCGAAGAGAACTGCGAGAAGTAGTCGTCCCGCGAGAAGGGGTTGTACCCGGCGTTCGTGACGAACGAACCGCGGTAGCCCATCCCGACGCGCCACATCGCCTCGCGATGGTCGACGCCGCCCGAGGGCGCCGCCTCCCCCTGCGCGGTCGCGCTCTGCGCGAGCGCGACCGACGCCGACGAGGTCATGGCCAGGAGCATGAGCAAGGGAAGGATGGTTTTCACGGGCCCTCCAGGAGAAGCGCAGGGATCCAACGGGACGTGGCGGTGTCGGGGTTGAGCGCGTCGAACACCGTGGCCCCCAGCGCGCCCCGCGCGTGGACGGCGATGAGCGCGCGGCCGCCCGGGCGGGCGACGTCGAACACCGCGGAGATGGGCAGGTTCGTCGTCAGGGGGATCGGATTGAGCGTCGCCAGATCGATCGACGCGAGGTCGGTCCCACCGTCGGCGAACGCCCAGAGGCGCTGGCCGTCGGGCGCGACCGCGAGGCTCGCCGCGCTCGTCGTGTGAAGGGGCGCCGCCGTCCGCTGCACCAGGTCGAGGACGAAGAAGTCGCCCCCGTTCATGGTCTGCAGGATCTTCAGGCGATCGTTGGGCGACGGGACGTCGCTCACGTCGCGGATCGCGTCGCTGATCTGGAGCACCTCGATGCTCCGGTAGGGCTGGCCGACGGTGACCCCGAGGGCCCACAGCGCGACGCCCGAGGCCACGCCGCTGCCGGTATTCCAGAGCAGGGCGACGTCCGTGTTGGAGGTGGGGCCGGCGACGACGTTGGTCACGAGCGACAGGTTCGAGTACGCCGAGGGCAGGGCGACCTTGGTCGTCGCGCTCGTGTCGGGCTCGACCAGGACGGCGGCGGACGTCGTCGGGACGAGCGCGGCCACGCGCAGGCCCTGATCGGTGCGCACGAAGGCGATGTCCGAGGGGATGCCTCCCACGTCGGTGAGGTTGATGCTGGGATTGAAGTCGTTCGGCGAGCCGGCCGCCGACGGCAGCAGCTGCAGTGTGTACACGTTGCTGTCGTTCTGCGTGCGCAAGGCGATGCGCCCGTCGTCCGGGTTGCTGTCGATGACGAGGCCGGCGGGCGAGACCGTCTGCGCGTTGGCGCCGCTCGTCAGGCGCACCGTGATCTCCGGACGCGGCGTGGGGACGTCGAAGGCGTGGTCCAGATCGAGGAGCGTGACGTCGAGCTGCGTCTCGATGGCGAGCAGCCGCCGCGGGGTCGCGGTGACGCCGGCCGCGGCGGCGTTCGCCGGCAGGTTCAGCGTGGGGCTGAAGGTGAGGCGCTGCGGGCTCCCGCCGAAGCTGCGGATGGTGCGCGCGACCGGGTTCGGCGGGTTGGCCGTCGACCCCGGCGAGAGGCTGGCCGGCCGGGTCAGATCGAAGATGACGACCTCGTTCGGGTTCTGCGCGAACGAGGCGGTCGACCCCGACCCCTGATACGCCACGACGTATTTGCCCTGGGAATCGATCGCGAGGTTCGCCAGGGGCTCGCTCATCGTGTAGCGCGTCTCGGTGGCGTGGAAGCCGCCGTCGACGGCGATGACGGTGAGGGAGGGCAGCTCGTCGCTCTGCGACTGCCGGGGCCAGTCGCCGGCCGAAAGCACGAAGAGAGTGCTCCCGTCGGGCGAGCTCGCCGCGCTCGCGAAGTGGTGGCCGATCGAGAGCGCTTGCCGCGACAGGCCCTGGTCGGTCGCGCCGGTGAGGACGACGGCCCGGTGATCGGCGTCGTCGACGACGACGACTCCCCTGGCCAGGGCATAGGGAGTCCCGGAGGCGTCGATGGGCTGGTCCCAGTAGGGGGATCGGCCGGCGCACCCGCCCGCGGACAGTGCGCACGCCGCCGCCACGCCGAAGAAGCCGAGACGCGAAGAGTTCATGGGTTGCTCCCGTTGACGACGCGCGCGCCGAGCTCGAAGCCGGTGATGGTCCGCACCGAGGTGCAGGCGGACGACGCATCGCAGCCGTCCGCCGCAAGGTCCACGAAGGTGATGCGCCCCTCGGAGTAGTCCTGCGCGACGTAGCCGCGGTGGGCCAGCTGGGCGATGCCGACCGCGATCGGCGGGCTGCTCAGCGGGTAGGAGACGACCTGGAGCGACGGCATCATGCCCAGGTACAGGCCGTAGGTCATGGAAGTGTCGTCGCGGACCGACACGATGGCGCGGTCGCTCGTCGGCGCGAGGGCGACGGCGGTGGGGGGCGCCGGGACGCCGACGATCTTGGCGGGCAGGTCGGCCGCGATGGGCACGATGCTGAAGGCTCCTTCGACGCCGGAGGTCGGGTCGGCGGTCACCTGATGCAGAACGACGGCGTTCTGTGCGTCGTTGGTGGGGAAGACCGCGAGCACCGGCGCGTGCAGTGCGATTGTGCGGAAGGTCGGCGTCGGAACGAGCGTGAGGACGGTCATCCGATCGACGGGCGCCGCGGTCGTGAAGAGCAGGACCGACTTGCCTGCCGGCGTGACGATCGCGCGGCCGATCGTCTCGCCCGCGATGGTCGTCGTCGTGAACGAGGCGGGGCTGCCCACGATGCCGGGCAGGGGAAGGACGGCGACGGTGGCGATGTCGCGCATCACCGCGACCGCGAAGTCTCCGGCGGACGAGACGGTGAGGTCGGTGGCCGGGGAGGGGAGGGCCACGGTGGTCGTCGAGCCGTCCTTGAGCGCGACGACCGTGATGGCGCGGGAGCCATCGAGACGAACGAGCGCGTACGAGCCGTCCGGCGTGAACGAGACGTCCGGCGTGCCGGCGGGCGTAGGGGGCGTCGGAAACGGCGGGGCGGTCGCCTCGGCCGGCGGCGAAGACTCGGCCGGCGCGTCGTCGGCGGCGCCGTCGGTCGCCGCGGCATCCGGGGTCGCGGCATCTGCGCTCGCCGACGGGGGCAGGGGCGCGGGCAGCGCGAAGTTGGCGGTGACCGTGGGCTGGGCGCCGCCGAGGAGGTCGACGACCGAGATGCCGTCCTGCGTCACGGCGAACGCACGCGAGCCGTCGCCGGAGAACGCCACCTGCGAGGGCCGGTACCCGACCGAGAGCACCGTGGGCGGGCGCGCCCCCGACAGGTCGAGGACGGCCATGTCCTGAAAGCCCTGCGTCGGGTCGGCGTTCGTGATGAGCGTCGCGTTTGTCCACGCGACTGCCCACCGGCCGGACGCGGAGACCGCCCACGAGTTGGCGCTCGACGTCGAGGGAAACGTCTGCGTGGACAGCACCCCCTGGTGGTCGCGCAGCAGCGTCGCGTTCTGCGAGAGCACGTTGAGCACGATGGCCACGTCGTCGTGCGGATCGGGCACCGCAGCGAGGTACGTCGGGCCGTTGCCCGCCTCGACGGTCTGTACAGAGAACGACTTCGCGTCGATGTAGGCGACGCGGCCGCTGGTCGGGTTCGCGATCCAGACGATCTGGCCGGTGGAGACCGGCGACTGGTAGTTGCCCTCGGCCTTCGTCTCCGGGGGGAGGCCGAGGGCAACTACCAGTCGC
>CALKVG010000207.1 GCA_937998045.1 uncultured Myxococcales bacterium | reverse complement strand
GGTTCGAGGAAGCCTTCTGGTCGACGGTCGTCGGGGGAATGGCCACGGAGAAGACCGCGCCAGGAGGACCGGAGACGCGGATCGCCCTCTCGGGAACGCAAGTGCGCGAGCTCTTGCGGCAGGGCAAGCTTCCGCCTCCGGAGTTCAGCCGCCCGGAGGTGGCTCAGCTCCTCCTCGAGGCGGCCACCACGGCCATCTCGGGGACCGGCGTCGGACGCGTTGAACGTCGCGCCTCCGTCGCACAGGATCACGCCTCGAAGTAGCGGCCTGGGCCGGGGTCGCACAAACCTCCGGACCGGACTTTGCTCTGCCGCGACGAGGGCCGCGGTCATGCAACGCGCTCATCCCGTCGCTCCACCGGTCGACCCCGTCGAACCAGCGCGCGCGATCGGCGGCAAGCACCGCGTCGAGCTCGCCGCGATCGGCGGCGGCGTCCTCATTCTGTTGCTGGCCGGCGCTCAGTTGATGGGGCGCGCCGCTCATCGCGCAAACCACGTGACCCTGGAGGACGCGCCCCGGCCCGTGACGGTCGCGCCGGCCGTCGAGACGGCTTATCGCGACAGCCGCACGTACGTGGGAGCGGTCGAGCCGTGGATCGAGGCGAACGTAGGTCCCCAGTTCGTCTCCGCGTACGTGCAGACCGTGCTCGTTCGCCCCGGTGCGTCCGTGAAGGGCGGAGACATTCTCGCCACACTCGACTGCTCCAACCCCAGCGCGTCGAGTCAGGCGGTCGCGATGCAGGCCCGCGCCGTCGAGACACGACAGCGGGCACTCGCCGACGAAGCAGCCCGCGTCGCCAACATGCTCGACGGCGGCTTCGTCGCGCCGAACGAGGCCGAGCAGAAGGCCGCCCTGAGCTCTGCCGAGGAGGCCCAGGTCCTCGAGACGAGGGCCAAGCTCCTTTCGGCCTCGCTCGACGTGCGCGACTGCGTGCTGCGCGCCCCCTTCGACGGCGAGATCGCCCAGCGCTGGATCGACCCGGGCGCGTTCGTACGCCCAGGCGCGGCGATCGTTTCGATCGTCGACCGCCGCACCGTGCGCGTGACCATCGACGCGCCCGAGAAGGACTTCGACGCGCTCCCGCCCGAGGAGCCGGTCCGCATCCGGATGCTGGCGACCGGCGCGGAGCTCACGGCGCCCATCGCGCGGCGAGCGCCGAAGGCCGACCCGAAGACGCGGACCATTCACGTCGAAATCGACGTGCCGGATCCGGATCGTCGCTGGCCCGTCGGCACGACCGCCATCGTCTCGGTGGACGTGGGCGCGCCCGTCCGGGCCGTCGCCATTCCCCTGTACGCTGCGATAGAGGAGCACGGCAAGGCGAAGGTCTTCGTGGTCGACGCCGGAGTCGCGCACGCGCGAACGGTCCCGGTCCTCGGCGAAAGCGGAGGGCTGCTTTACCTCGATCCGAACGGGCTCGCGCCGGACGCACGCGTCGTCAGCGAGGGTCGGGCACTCCTCTCGGACGGCGATCGGGTCGAGGCGCACCTCGAGCCGGCGGCCGCGTCCAACGCGGTGGACGGGGGCGCCGACCGCGGCGGAGGGTTCGGGAGGCCGCTGTGACGGCGCTCTCGCTGCGAAATCCCCTCGCGAGCCTGATGCTCGGCATCGCGGTCATCGTCTTCGCCTGGGTGGTCACCCCGCGCATGCCGATCGACACGTTTCCCGATCTCACGCCGCCGGTCCTCGTCGTCGGCACGCTCGCGCCCGGCCTCGCCGCCAAGGACGTCGAGAAGACGCTCACGTGGCGTATCGAGAAGTACGTCAGCGCGACGCCGGGCGTGGAGCACGTGCAGAGCGTCTCGCGCAACAACCTGAGCATCGCGTACGTCTGGATGGCGTGGGGAACGGATCTCAACAGCGCGCAGACCCTCGTCCAGCAGCAGGTCCAGTTCGCGATGTCGGCCGTGCCGAAGTCGCTCGGCGTGATCCCGCCGTTCGTCCTGCAGTACGACCCGACGAACGCTCCCGTCGTCCAGGTCACGGTCAGCGGGGGCGGGCTCACGGGCGCTCAGCTCTACGACTACGCGCTGAACGACATCGAACCGCTCCTCGAAGGCATCCCCGGCGTGGCGAGCGCGTCGCTCAACGGCGGGCGGCAGCGCCAGATCAACGTGGTGGTCGACCGGGCCGCGGCGCAGTCGCGCGGGGTCACCGCCGAGGAGATCGCCGCGGCCGTCCGCGAGGCGAACGCGCTGCTTCCCTCCGGCGAGTTCATCGCGAAGACCTTCGACGCGAACGTCTACACCGACGCCGTGCCGCGACACGTGAAGCAGATCGGCGACTCCCTGGTGAAGCTCGTGGACGGGAGCCCGGTGTACATCCGCGACGTCGCCCGCGTCGTCGACGGCGGCGCTGCACCGACGCAGTCCGTCTCGGTGAACGGCGAAGACGCCGTGTACCTCAACGTCTTGCGCGTCCCGGGAGGCAACACGCTCGCCATCGTCGACGCGGTCAAGAAGATCGTCGCCGGGCTCAAGAACCTCCCGCCGGGCATGCAGGTGAAGCCCGTGTTCGACGAGTCGACCTTCGTCCGCACGTCCTACTCGGGGTTGAAGCGCGAGGTCGTCCAGGCGCTCGTCCTCATCGCGCTCGTCATCCTCGTGTTCCTCCAGAGCGTCCGCGGAACGCTCATCGTGGCCGTCGCGATCCCGCTGTCGTTCGCCATCACGCTCGTCGTCCTCTACGCGACGGGCAACACCCTCAACTCGTTCACCCTGGGCGGCCTCACCCTCGCGATGGGGCGCCTCGTCGACGACGCCGTCGTCGTCCTCGAGTCGATCCACCGCCACCAGCGCGAGACCGGCGATCGGTACCGCGCGGCGCTCGAAGGGACGAACGCGGTCGCGCTCCCGGTCCTCGCCTCGACGCTCACGACGATGGCCGTCCTCCTCCCGGTGCTGCTCCTGGCGGGCCTGGCGAGACGCCTCTTCGCGCCGCTCGCGCTCACCGTCGCGGTCGCGATGATCGCCTCGTACTTCGTCAGCATGTTCGTGACGCCGGTCGGGTGCCGGTACTTCCTCGGAGAGACCGCACGGCGCGGCATCGCCCTCCGGCTGGAGCGCCTCATCGATCGCGTCGCCGCGGCGTATTCGCGCGCGCTCCGGCGCGCTCTCGGCGTCCGCTGGTGGCTGATCGGGGCCTGCGCCCTCTTGACGATCGGCGCGGTGTGGGCCGCCACGCGCCTGCCGAGCACCTTCTTCCCCGAGATCGACGAGTCGATGGAGCGCGTGTACGTCCGCTTCGCCCCGGGCATTTCGCTCGAAGAGGCCTCGCGCCGCATCCAGGCGATGGCCAGGATGCTCGCCGAGCGGCTCCCGAAAAACGACGTCGAGCTCGTCCTCACCAACCAGGGATCGCCGGAGAACGCGCGCAGCGCGATGACCAGCCCGAACGACGGCCCGCACATGGGGTTCATCCGCGTCGCGCTCGTCGAACCGGAGAGGCGAAGGCATTCGCAGCGAGAGATCGCCGACATGGCGCGCCGCCTGCTCGTCGAGCGCTACCCGGGAGTCGAGTTCCTGCAGTGGCCCGGCGGCCTGGTCGCGAGCGTCTTCTCCAACGGCTATTACGCGCCGGTCGCGATCGAGCTCCAGAACGACGACCTCGAGGCGCTCGAGGCCCAGGGCCGGGCGGTGGCGCGCGTCGCGCGCGGCGTCGGGGGGATGCGGGACGTCCGCGTCCAGCTCGAGACCGACTACCCCGAGATCCACGTGGACACCCTTCGCGATCAGGCGGGGTTCGTCGGCGTCACGGCGCGCTCGGCGGCGCAAGCGACGCTCGACGCCACGCTGGGCAACATCAACACGCCGAGCGTGTGGATCGATCCCCACAACGGACAGGCGTACTACGTCGTCACCTATTACGACGAGCGCGACGTCCCCGACACGAACGCCCTCGCGCAGCTGCCGGTCCGCATGGGCGACGGCGCGAAGCCGGTCGCGCTCGGCGCGTACGCCGACATCTCGCGTTCCGCAGGGCCCATCGCGATCGAGCGCGACCACATGGCCCGGGTGACCGAGGTCTACATGCAGACCGAGGGGCGCGACGTGGGCAGCGCCGCCGCGGAGCTCGAGGACAAGCTCCGGGGCGATCCTCGGACGCGGAAGGTCGACTGGCGCTGGGTGGGCGAGATGGAGCTCATGAAGACGACCTTCGCGGGGCTGGGGACGGCGATGGCCCTCGCCGTGATGGTCGTCTTCATGATCATGACGATCCAGTTCAAGTCGTTGCGCCTGCCGTTCGTGATGCTCTTCGCGATCCCGGTCTGTCTGGTCGGAATCGTGCTCGCGCTCCTCGCTGCGGGCCAGGGTTTCTCGATCACGGCGCTCATGGGCGTCCTGATGGTCATCGGGATCGCCGTCTCGAACGGGATTCTCCTCGTCGACGAGGCGGGCCGCCGTCTCGACGAGGGCGCGACCGCCATCGACGCCGCCGTCGAGGCGGCGCGCATCCGCTTCGTGCCGATCGCGATGACCAGCCTGGCGACGATCATCGGCCTCGTACCGACCGCGCTCGCGCTGGAGCGCGGCACCGAAGCGAACCAGCCGCTCGCGCTCGCCGTCGTCGGAGGGCTCACTTCCTCGACGGTGCTATCGCTCTTCCTCGTGCCGGCGATGTTCACGTTGATCGCCCGGCGCACCCTCTCGGCGCCAGCGACCGGCGCGACTCCAGCCGAAGCGCACGCGTGACGAGCGTCGCCCGATTCTTGCGTCCGCTCCTCTCCAGCCGTGAAGTTGCTGGCCGCGCTCGACGACACGCCGCGCGCCGTCTGGGTGCTCCAAGGAGCGCTTCAGCTCGCCGAGAGCCTTGATGCGGTCGTCGTCCCTTTTCGCGCCGTTCAGGTACCGCCCGAGTTTCCGCCCGCCGCCGCGACGCATCACCGCGACGAGCTGCCGGACTTTCTCCTTTACCA
>CALKVG010000206.1 GCA_937998045.1 uncultured Myxococcales bacterium | reverse complement strand
GCGCCAGCGCGATGGACGGATCGCCCTTCATCTCGCTCCAACTGTAGTGGCCCGCTCGGTGCGCCGCCAGGCCCGGGGGTGCGCGAAGGACTACTCTTCAGGCGCGGCGTCCGTCGCGACCGCGCCGCCTTCGCCAGCCGAGGCCTGCCCGCCGTCGCTGCCTCCGCCGTCGCCAGCCGGCGCGCCGGCATCGCCGCCGTCGCCAACCTGCCCTCCTGCGCCGCCGCCGTCGTCGCTGCCCGTACCGGCGCCTCCGGGCTCGAGCGGACCGCACGCGGCGAGGACGGGGATGCCCTGCTGCTCGGTGGCCGTGCACGTCGTCGTCCAGTTCGGCGGATAACGCGGGGGGATGCCCGAGTCTCGGGTCCCGAGCCCCGCGGTCGTGGCGGTGGTGAAGTCTCCGGGGCAGTTGCCGTTCGTGCGCGGCGGTGTGCAGGCGAGAGACGGCGGGAAGGAGCTGTAGTTGTAGGCGTAGATGTAGACCTGAAAGTCGAAGGTGCCGCCGTCGGGTGGCTGCAGGTTGGACAGGATGCCGTCCGCGTAGCAAGGCACGACGGTCGACTGGAACGGGACGTTCGAGACGATGCCGTCGGGAGTGACGATTCCGTTCGCGCTGGCGGCATCTACGCCGCCCTGCGGGAGCGGGAAGATGTCGGCGAGCACCGCCACGTACGCGTAGACCTGGTCGGGGCCGGTGCCGCATCCGTGCCCGGCCACGAGCTGCGAGGACCGGATGATGACGCCGGTGATGGGCGTGTACACGCTGGCGGTCGTGGTGGCGACGCAGCCGCCGAACGCGCACGGAGCGGCCACGCCCATGGCTGCGAGGGTCAGCCCGACGTAGAGCTTCCGGATTCGACCACGCTCCGGCCGAGCCGGAGACGTGCCGTCCCGGATTCGACCACGCTCCGGCCGAGCCGGAGACGTGCCGTCACGAGATCCGCGCATCACGGCGCGAGAGCTTTACGCGCAATCGAACGCGCGTTCAACCACACTGCGAACCGACCGCGCCTTCCGGAGCGCCGGCGGCGGTCAGTGCGTGCAGAGCGGCTGGATGGAGGCGTGGCAATCTCCCAGCGTGAGGAACCCCTGGGCGGCTTGGACGACGCACGCGCCCTGCCAGCAGAGCTGGTTTCCGGAGTAGCCGAGGATGTCGAACGTGTACTCGACGCCCGGCTCGAGCCCTCCGAAGACGATCTGTTCGCCGCAGGTCGCGGTCTCCACCTGGCTGTCGTTGCGGTCGGTTACCTGCCAGTTCGTGAGCTGGCCGCCGCAGGCCTGGCCGAAGTTGGTCGCCGGATCGAAGCCGATCTCGGTGTCCGGCGGCGGCGGTGGCGGGGACTGCTCGACGACGCAGCCCGACGACGAGCAGGCGAACAGCAGTAGCGGAAGCGCGTGGGTCCCGAAAGAGAAGCGCGACATGGTGGAACGACCTCCTCTCGACCTGGGGCAGAACGCCGCGGCAAACGCGATAAGGATCACGGCGTGGCCCCGCAGGGCCGGGGCGGTGCAGGAGGCCTGCCAGCCCACCTGTCTGCCGCGAGGCGCGGCCGGCAGCCGGGCGTGGAGGGAGTTTGGGCTAGCCCCGACCGGTGATGCGCTCGATCGTGCGGGTCGTCATCGTACCCTGGGCGACCTCGTGGTCGTCGAGGAGCGCCTTGTGCAGCGCGATGTTCGTGCGGATGCCGGCGACGATGAACTCGTCGAGGGCCCGCCGCATCCTCGCGATGGCCTCCTTCCGCGTGGGGGCGTGAGCGATGACCTTCGCCAGCAGCGAGTCGTAGTCTGGCGGGACGCGCCAGCCGCCGTAAACGCCGGAGTCGACGCGCAGGCCCGTTCCGCCCGGGGGATGCCACTCGGTGATGAGTCCGGGCCAGGGAGCGAAGGTCTTCGGGTCCTCGGCGTTGATGCGGCACTCGATGGCGTGGCCGCGGAAGCTCCACGGCCGGGTGTCCGGGAGGTCGATGTTCTCGCCGGCGGCGGCGCGAATCTGCAGAGAGACGAGATCGAGCCCGGTGACCATCTCCGTGACCGGATGCTCCACCTGGATGCGCGTGTTCATCTCGAGAAAGTAGAGCTCCTCCTTCTCGTCCATCAAAAACTCGAGCGTCCCGAGCGAGGTGTAGCCCGTCTCGCGGATGGCCTTTCGGATGACCTCGGCCATCTCCTGTCGTTTCTTCGCCGTCATCGCGGGGCTGGGGGCTTCCTCGATGACCTTCTGATGGCGCCTCTGCAGCGAGCACTCCCGCTCGCCGAGGGTCCAGACCCCGCCGTGCTTGTCGGCGAAGGCCTGAAACTCGATGTGACGCGGTCGTTCGACGAACTTCTCGCAGTACACGTCCGGATTCTTGAAGCCCGTCTCGGCTTCGCGGCGCGCGCTCGCGAACGCGTCGGGCATCTCGGCGTCGCTCCGGACGATGCGCATTCCGCGCCCGCCGCCGCCGCCGCTCGCCTTCAAGATGACCGGGTAGCCGATCCGTTTGGCCTCCCGGATCGCGTGCTCCGCGCTCTCGAGGACCGCGCTGCCCGCCAGGAGCGGCAGCCCGAACTTCGCCGCGTTCTTGCGCGCCGTCACCTTGTCGCCCCAGGCGCGCATCGCCTCGGGCGTGGGGCCGATGAAGGTGATCCCGCATTTGCCGCAGATCCGCGCAAACTCGGCGTTCTCGGACAGAAAGCCGTAGCCGGGGTGGATCGCGTCGGCCGCCGTGATCTCCGCGGCGCTGATGATCGCGGGGACGTTCAGGTAGCTCTTGCTTGCCGGGGGCGGCCCGATGCACACGGCTTCGTCGGCGAACCGGACGTGCAGCGCGCGCGCGTCCGCCTCGGAGTGGACGGCGACGGTCTTGACTCCGAGCTCGCGGCACGCGCGCAAGATGCGGAGAGCGATCTCCCCTCGGTTTGCGATGAGTATCTTCTTGAACATCCGGTCTCGTGCGGGCGAGGCGGCAGCTACGCGACGCTCAGGCCTTTTTGATGCGGAAAAGCTTCTGTCCGTACTCTACGCTCTTCCCGTTCTGGGCGAAGATCTCGGCGATCGTACCGGCGCACTCGGCCTCGATCTCGTTCATGAGCTTCATCGCTTCGATGATGCAGAGCGTCTGGCCGGCGCGAACGACCGAGCCCACGTCGACGAACGCCGGAGCGTCGGGCGAGGGCGAACGGTAGAAGCTTCCCACGAACGGGCTCGTGACGTCGACGAAGTCCCCGCTCGGGGGGGGCGTCTCCGCCAGCGCGGCGGCCGCCGGTGTCGCGACGGGGTGGATGGGAGATGGGATCAGCGCGGCTGGGGCGGCGATCGGCGCTCGCGCGCCGCGGGCGATGCGCAGTCGGATGCCTTCTTCCTCGTGCTCGAATTCGGCGACGTCCTTCTCGGCCAACAGGTCGAACAGCGCGCGGAGTTTGTCCAGATCTAGGCTCATGGGCTACGGGCGGTGGGTGGGGCCCGCACCTTAGGCCCGAAGGCGCCCACGTGGGAAGGACTTGCCGAGCGCTCGCCGGCTCTCAGCGCGAGGGCGCCCGCCGCGCCAGCCAGCGGACGAGGCCCTCAAGGCCGAGCTCGTAGCTGTGCGCGCCGAACCCGGCGACGCGACCGATGCACGCGCTGGCGACGCGGGATCGTCGCCGGAAGGTCTCTCGCGTATCGGGATTCGAGAGATGCACCTCGACGCAGGGCAGCGCCACGGCGCGAAGGGCGTCGTAGATCGCGATCGACGTGTGCGTGTACGCCCCTGGGTTGAGCAAGAGTCCGGCGACGCCGTCGCCCGGCGCGCTGCCTATCCAATCGACGATATCGCCCTCGTGATTGGTTTGTCGCGCAACGATCTCGGCGCCCAGCTCGCGCGCTGCGGTTTCCAGGCGCGCGTGAATCTCGCTCAGCGTCTCCCGGCCGTAGACCTCGGGCTCGCGTTTGCCCAAAAGCTGCAGGTTCGGCCCGGAGATGCAGAGGATCTTCATCCCAGCTCGGCGATGAGCCGGGGCGCTGCGGTCCGCATGAGGAAGCGCCCCTTGCCGAAGTTTCCGTCGGGGCGAAGGGCCACCGCGAGGAAATACGACTCGCCGAGGGTGCGAATCAGCGTCACCACCTTGTCGGTGCCGATCGAGACCTCGTGCGCCTTGCCCGCCTCCAGCGACTCGGCGGCGCGCTTGATCGAGCCGAGCACGACGCCGTACTCGATTCCGATCGTCGTGATGTCGAACGGCGCATCGTCGCGCGCGTACGATTCCACCGCGATCCCTTCGGAGTCCATGATGAGGCCAGCGACGCCGCCCTCGGTCTTGTCGACGATCTCGCGAAGCGCGTCTCGGAACATGACTCTCCCTCCGGCCAGCCTATCACGTCCCGCCGGCCGTCGAGCCTTGACCCTGCCGGACCCGCCAGTCTACCTTCCCGCGCCCGGCGCAATGTTCGGAGCTGCCGGCCGAAGCTGGGGAAACGAAGGGACAATGCGCGCACGAGCCGGCGATCCTCCCCGAACGATGGTCCAGAAGGTCCTGGCCGCGCGAACGAGCGATGCGCAGGCGCGGGCGGACGCCGGCGAGCTCGTCGACGTGCAGATCGACCAGATCGTCCTTGCCCGGACGCCCGGCCGCGTCCTCGGGGAAGCCCTCGCAGGGGGGCTGAAGCGATCCCCCGTGGAGGTCGCCGTCGCTTACAACGGGCGCTGCGTCGGCTTGCAGCAGGCGCCGGGTGCAGCACCCGAGGACAGCGCTTCGGCGGGGGCGGGGGAGATGCTCGCCCACGGCATCGTCGTGGCGCGCGCGGGGGTCGGCTTTCCGGCGCCGGTCCATCTGGAGCGGTTCGCGAGCCCGGCCCGGCTTTGCGTGACCGACGAGCCGAGGCTCGCCGGCGTGGGGGGCATCGGCATGCTCACCCTGGTCGTGCCGACGTCGTCGCTGGCGCGCGGGCTCGCGCAGGGCGCCGTGCTCGTGCGGGTTCCGGTCAGCGTGCAGGTGGTCCTCAGCGGGCGCTTGCGTCCGTTCGTTTGCGCCCGGGACGTGTCTCTCGAGCTCCTGCGCCGCGGTCTCGGCGAAGTGGTGCGTCGAGTCGAGGAGGCGAAAGGGGCCCCCGTCGTGCTCGAGTTCACGGGCCCGAGCGTGCGGTCGCTCTCGGTGGCGGAGCGAGCCGTGCTCGCGGCGCTCGCTCCGCAGCTGGGCGCCGCGGCGGCCGTCTTCGTGAGCGACGAACGAACGGAGGTGTTCCTGCGCGATCAGCGGCGCTCGAAGGCGCACCGTGCCCTCGCCGCCGACGCCGGCGCTCCGAACGAAGAATCCGTCAACGTCGATCTGGGCGCGGTCGATCCGCTCGTTCTCGACGAAAACGGTCAGGTGCGAGCGGTGCGCGACCTCGCCGGGCGTCCCGTCTCTCAGGTCTTGCTGGGCGGCGACTCCGGGACCACGCTGCGCGATCTGTTCGCGGCCGCCACGCTGCTCAAGAGCAAGCGCGTCCCGTCGCGGCTCGATTTCCTGCTGGCGACTCCCTCGCGCCAGATGCTCGAGGTCCTCGCGAGCGCGGGCGCTCTGACCGATCTGATCGCCACCGGCGCGCGTCTTGTGGAACCGGACGCTCGCGTCGTCTCCGGCGATCTGTACACGCCGGCGCGCTCGGGCGCTGCGGCCATGCAGACATGCGACCCCGAGCCCCGTCCGGGGCGCCCCTCCGCGCCGCTCGTCGGATCGGCCGAGACGCTGGCCTTCGCGGTCGCGACGGGCGAAGTGGGGGACCCGCGCTCGTTCAAGCGTCCCGTACGCGTCACCGTCCCGCGTACGCTCCCCACCGACGATGTCCTCGTGGCTCGCAAGGCGGAGAGGGGAGACGCCCGTCTCGCCGGGACGCGACGCGAGCGCCCGGAGCCTGCAAGGGCCATCGCCCGCGGCGAGGGGCTCGCTGCGTTCCCGGCGTGGAGGGCGGCGCAAACGCTGGAGCTGGTCGACCGGGCGGCTTTCGTCCTGGACGGCACGTCTCCGGCTCTGCCGGAGCGTGGTCGAAGCCTGGACGGCACGTCTCCGGCTCTGCCGGAGCGTGGTCGAAGCCTGGAAGCCGGCGCCAACGGGCACTCCGGCGTCGCGGTCGTGTGCACGTCGCTGGACGAGGTGCGCGAGCTCGCGGCGCGCGCTCCGGAAATTGCGCACTCGGTGCGCGCGGTCCTCGCCGCGTACATCCCCAGCTCGCTCGTGGCGTTGCTCAGCGCCGTCGGAATCGCCGCGATCCGCCTGGATCCGGCGGCCGCCAAGGTGCTCAAGGGACAGAAGACGATCGTGCTGCCGGCTCCGTCGCAGTGGGCCGAGCGGCAGGCGACGACGATCGCCGTCGGCACCTCCAAGCTTCCGCTGACGTGGCTGGCCCTCGGCGACGAGCGGGCCTGGGCCATGGGCATGACCAAGCCGGCAGCCGGCGCGCCGGCCGTCGGTAGGAC
>CALKVG010000205.1 GCA_937998045.1 uncultured Myxococcales bacterium | reverse complement strand
CGCGTAGATCGTGTTGCCCTGGCAGGGACCCCATACACCGCCCTGACAGATCGTCGTGCCTGCCGAACACGTCACGTAGTCCCCGGAGCGACTCACTTCCTGGCCGCAGGCCAGCGTCTGCCCAGGCGAGTCGCACGGGCAACCGAGCCTGCCCGGGGCGCAATCGCCGTAGACGGCACCGTCGTAGGTGGGTCCGCCCCCGGTGCCGCCGTTGTCGCTCAGGTTCCGCGACGAACAGGCAACCGCGAGCCCGAGGGCGCCCACGCCCCCGACGGCAAGGAGTTGCCATGTTCGTACGCGGTGAAGCATGCGCATTGTGCGGTGCCGTGGACGGATGCCGCCATTCTTACGACATTCCGACCGATGAGCGTTAGCACTCGCCCGGCCAGAAGGCGAGAGAGAGCGGGTCACCCGGGGAGGTACACCCGCGGGGGCGCGGACGCAAAAACGCTGTCATTTCCAGGGCGTCTCGGGATGGCAGCGTTTGGTCAGCGCCAGCTCCCCAGTCAGCCGAGTCACCAAGGTCACCAAGGTCACCAAGGTCACCAGGCCTGCCGCGAGTCAGCTCCCAGTGAAGAGGCCCTGGCCTGCGGAGTCGGACCCGTGGAAGTAGAGAGTCGTGCAGTCGTCCACCGGCGCGGCCTCCGGCAGGCTCGGAAGGCTCGCGAAGAAGGAGAACGGCGACGCCGGGGAGTCGCGCCAGGCCGCGCGCTCGACACCTGACACTTCGTCGAAGAAAAAGAGGGTTCGCCCGTCGGAGGCGGCGCCGGTTGGCCTCCGCGCTTGCGACGCGCTCGAGATCGCAAACTCCGCGTTCGGGAGGGCGGCGCCGGTACCCCACGCCTTGATTGTCGCATCCCACGTCGACTCGTAGAGAACCGGGGCCTGGTTGGGGAGCGCGAGCAGATAAAAGAGAGAATTGCCGCCCGCGCTGATGACCGGCTCGGAGAAGCCGCCGCCCGACTCACCGCGCATCGCCGCGATGGTGTCGAACTCCTTGCTGCTCGTCGGCGACCACGCGCCCGAGAGGGACGTCCGGAAGAAACTCACGAACGAGCTCCCGTCCGCGCGTGTCGCCACGAGCTCGAGGCCCGTGGGCGCGAGCGCGACTCGACCGCTGGCCAGCGCTATGGCTCCCGGATCCAGGAGGGCCTGCGCGCCGAACGCGCTCGTCGCCGTTGCCCGGTCGGCCACGTAGACAGCGCCCGCTGCGGTGGTCCACGCCACGCTGAGAGCACCGGCCGAGATGCCTCCGAAGCGGTCGAAGCCGGCCGCGGCGATCGACGGCACCCTGGCGGTCGTCGGCCACGTCGACGACTGCGGACAGGCCGGCGGGAAGACGGGCCCGGCGTCTGCGTCGCCTGCGGCGGCGTCCCCCGACGGCGCGTCGATGGTCGCGGCATCGGTCGTCTCGGCGTCGGTCGTCTCGGCGTCGGTCGCGTCGATCCCGGCTTCGTCGCCGGGGGAACCGCCTCCGTCGAAGACGGGCGCCGTGTACCCCGCGTCGTAGGCGGGACCCGGATTCGTCGACTGGTTCGAATCCGGCGCCGTCGCGTCGCCGCGGGAGCCGCAGGCCGCCGCCGAGACCGGCGCCATGACGAGGAGCACGACCGCGACGTTGCTGGCTCGCACCGGGTTCACTCCGACGGCGGGCAGTCGGACTTCACCTGCCACTGGATGAGCGTCGGCGTCGCCATCGTGTCCGACGTGGGGTCGAGGGTGATGGTCAGGCGCAGCGCCGAGCCCGATTTGACGGCCGGCGACGCCGTGTTGAAAGCGCCCGCCTGGCCACCGTCGACTCCGGTCGCGTCGATGAGCGCCGCGTCCCAGCCCGGGAGTGCCGTGGTCGTGGTCGCCTTCGCGAGCTGTACCGACTGGGCGCCGCTGTAGTTCGGCGCCGCGCCGTCGATCGGCGCTTCGACCGTCTGCGCCGAGAAGACGATCGACGCCGTGTTGGGGACCGAGGCTTGCCAGTCGAGCTCACGCCAGACGACGTGCGTGCCCGACGGGCAGCTCGCCGTGAAGTCCTCGGTGAACGTGACGGGGCTGTACGACGTGACCGGCGCCGGCGGCGCCGGCGGCGGCGCGCTGTCGGGCGAGATGCACGCCGTGAGGTCCAAGAGCATGAACTCGAGGGCCGACTCCTGCGGCGTCAGCCGGCCCTGCGCGCACGAGTTGGGGAATTCGCTCGCGTTGCCGTTGCACGTGCCGGTCGTCCCCCCGGTGCAGAACGAATTGCTCCCCGGGCAGTCGCCGCTGCTCGTGCACCCGCTGCACGTGCCGTTCGAGCATCGCTCCTGGCCGTTGCTCGTCGCGCCGCAGTTGAGGTTCGACGTGCAGGCGTTGGGTGCACACGTACCGCTCTGGTAGCCGGTGCACGTCTTCGTTCCGGCGGTGCAGCTCGAGTTTCCGCTGCACGTCGCCGTCGTGCACTGGCCGGTGACCGACGTGCCGGTGCATTTGTTGTTGCCGGCCGTACAGTCGCTGCTGGCGAAGCAGGTCCCGATGGAGCACGTTCCGGCGACCGCTCCACTGCAGCTCCCCGTTCCGGCGGCGCTGCAGTCCGCGTTCGTCGCACACGTCGAGCTCGTGCACTTGCCGGCGCCCGCGCCGCTGCACGACCCGCCGCCGAGGGCCGCGCAATCGGTCGACTCGTAGCAGCCGCAGTACCCCTTCGTCGCCCCGCCGCACGAGCCGGCGCCCATCGCCGTGCAGTCGGAGGTCTTGTAGCACCCGCAAGTGCCCGCCGTGGCGCCGCTGCACGTCTCGACGCTGCCGCAGCTGTTGGCGACGGCGGGATCGCAACTCGGCGGATTCTTGCAGTGGCCGTTGGACTTGCAAACGCCGCTTGCGCATTGCGAGCCCGTCGTGCACGACTTGCCCGCCTGCATCGCGCAGGTTCCGAGCGAGCCGCCACTGCAGCTCCCGGTACCGCTCCCGCAGTCGCTGTTCTGGTAGCAGGTGCTGATCGAGCAACTCCCCGCCGAACTGCTGTGGCAGACGCCTTCGCCGGCGGCGCTGCAGTCGCCGTTCACGTAGCAGGTCTTCGTCGAGCACGTGCCGTGCGTGGCGCCGGAGCACGTGCCCGCGCCGAGGGCCGCGCAGTCGCTGTTCTCGTAACAGCCGCACTTGCCGTCGGTGACGTTCTGGCAGGTGCCGGCGCCCATCGTGGAGCAGTCGCCATTCGTGTAGCAGCCGCAGTTCGCGGGTGAGGCGCCGCCGCAGGCGCCCGCGCCCATCGTCGAGCAGTCGCTGTTCCTCTTGCACCCGCAGGTCCCGAGGACCGAGTTGCACGTGAACTTCGGGTCGCTGCAGTCGGCGGACGTATTGCAGGTCTGCGCCGAGCACGTCCCGTAGCTGCCTCCGGTGCACGTCGCTCCGTATCCGCAGTCGGCGTTCGTCGCGCACGTCGTGCCCGAGACGAGGGCGGTGCCGGAGACGTGGAAGTCGCTGTAGACGACGCGCCCGCAGACGCCGGCGCCGGAGTCGCCCGCGCCGGCGTCGCCGATCCCGGCCCCGAGCGGCGTGTTGAACGTGAAGTGGAACGTCTCGTTCGGAGACGCGCTGTGGTGCATCCACTCGGTCGCGTACGCGGTATTCACGCTGTCGACGTCGTGGCGCGGACTGTTGAGCGTGAGGGCGCCGTTCGTCGCCGCGCCGAGGTTGTCCATCCACTGTTCGAAGGCGAGGCCCTTCGGAAAATTCGTGTCGATCTGCGCGCCCGCGCTGCCGTAGCTGTACGAATTGAGGTTCCAGTTCGCGACTCCGTAGAACGGATTGGCGACCCCCGTCGACGGGTTGGTCGCGTTCGCCGTTCCGTTCGTCGGCGTGGACAGCCACGTATATCCGTAGTGGGTCGTGAAGAGGCGGCCCCCGGCGAGCGCGTAGTTGGCAACGACTGTTGCATACTGATCGTTGCCGTCGTCCTCGAAGCCCTCGCACGGCAAAAGGACTACGTCGTAGCCCATGATCGGTCCGATATTGCACGCGCCGCCAGACGATCCGCAGTCGCTCGTGGTGCTGCACGAGCACGTGCCCAGCGTTCCGCCAGTGCACGTCTCCACGCTGCCGCACTGCCCAGCGACACCCGGCTTGCAGCTCGGCTCGTTCCGGCACGTGTGAGAGAAGGAGCTGCAGTTTCCGCTCGCGCACTGCGAGCCCGACGTGCACGTCTTGCCGGTCTGCATCGTGCACTGGCCGAGCGAGCCGCTCGAGCAGCTACCGGTCTTGCAGTCGCTGTTCTGGTAGCACGTCGCGGTCGAGCACGTTCCGCCGGCGGCGAGCTGCGAGAGAGGAGGCGCGTTGCCGCTGACGATCCCCTGCCCGTTCGCGATGTAGTAGTCGATGCGGCGCGCCCCCGTCCCGGGAATCTGGAACTCCGCAGGGTCGATGCCCATCTTGAGCATCATGCATTCCATCGGATCGACGTTCCCCGAGGCGATGGCCATCCTCGGGATGTCGGCCTTGTTGCCATATCCGTCGAACTTGTTCCGCGGCAGGCGCGAATTGTCCGGAGCGACGGCGGTCGTCGTGCAGTCGGGGACGGTCGACAGCATGATCATGCGCCGCCACTTGCCCATCTGGACGACGAGGGGAATCGAGTTGTGCGGCGCGAGCGCCGTCGTCGGCACGTTCACCAGGGTGAAGTGTCCGTAGACGTCGGTCTGCGCGACGTTGACCGCGTTGAGGCTCCCGCTGCCCGAGCATGGATCGCACGAGGCTCCGGTCGAGAACGGGGGAAGGTTGCCGCTCGGATCGACCGGAATGTAGACGTAGGCGTTGTACAGCGGATTGATACCCGCAGGGTCGTACACGGTCCCCGTGAGCGTCGTCTGCGATCCTTTGCCGCAGGTCCAGTCGACCTGGCACTGAAGCCCCGTGCACGTACCGCCGTCCCCGGTGCCTCCGCCCTGCGTGACTGTGGGAGGGATCGATACGCCGGCCTCGGTCACCGCCACGCCCGTCGCGTCGACGTCGCCGGGGCCCTCGCCGATCTGGGTGCACGTATTGGGGTCGCAAGGGTCGGAGCACGACTGCGCGTTCGACTGAACGCGGACGCCGCCGCCGCCGAGCGTGGAGCTCGTGAGGCTCTTCGTGAAGATCGTGTTCCCCTGACAGGCGCCCCACACGCCGTTCCGGCACGTGGAGTTGCCCTCCGAGCAGGTGACGTAGTCGCCGAACTGGTCGACGACGTGCCCGCACCCGACGGTCTGGCCGGAAGTCGAGCAGGGGCACCCCTCTTTGCCGGGGCCGCACTGTCCGCCGCCGGCTTCGTAGCTGGGACCGCCGCCGACACTCGGTCCGTCGCGCAGGCCGCTCGAGCTGCAGGCGCCTGCGGCGACGAGCAGCGAAAGGGCACACGCGAGACCAGGCCTCCACGTCTTCCCGGAACGCGCAAAAGGCATGATGGGCCGCTGTTAAGACGGACATGCCGGTGGTCGGCATAATGACCAGTCGAACGGGAATCCTGAGAATCCCGACGAACCTCGCATAGACACCTTGTAGGCGGCGCACGCGAAGGGTCCGGAGACCGTATGCAGCGCTACGCAACCCTTGCAAAGGGTGGACTTTCTTGCGGCCGCCGCCGGCCAGCGCTTCTCCGCTGCGGAGTCCGGCTTCTCGGGCGCGGAGCGCCGCGTCAGGGGGGAGCGGCAACACGTTGCAATCGGCGAGAGCAGCGCACACCATGCGGCTCATGTCCTCCGACCGCATCGAATCCCGCCTCAAGGAAGAGCGTCGCTTTCCCTCCCCCAAGTCGTTCGTCGATCGCGCACGCGTCGCCTCGCACCCCGCCTACTCGGCGATGTACCAGCAGTCGCTCGAAGAGCCAGAGGTCTTCTGGCGCGAGCAGATGGTCGACCTCGTGTGGCGGACGCCGTGGAAGACGTTCTCCGAGTGGAGCCTGCCGCGGGCGAAGTTCTTCGTCGGCGCCACGCTCAACATCACCGAGAGCTGCCTGGACCGTCACCTCACCACCGCCCACCGCACCAAGGCTGCGCTCGTGTGGGAGGGAGAGCCGGGCGACGCGCGCACGCTGACCTACTTCGAGCTCCACCGCGCGGTCGTACGGATGTCGGCGGCCCTCCTCGACCTGGGCGTCAAGGCCGGCGATCGCGTCGCCATCTACATGGGGATGGTCCCCGAGGCCGTCGTCGCGATGCTCGCGTGCGCCCGCATCGGGGCGCCCCACTCGGTCGTCTTCGGCGGTTTCAGCTCCGACGCCCTGCGCGATCGGATCAACGACTGCGGAGCGAAAGTGCTCCTCACGCAAGACGGCGCCTGGCGTCGCGGCAACGTCGTCCCGCTGAAGGGCCTCGCCGACAAGGCGCTCGAACAGACGCCGTCGATCGAGCGCGTCGTCGTGCTGCGCCGCGTCGGCGGGCAGACGCCGGCGGACGCTCCCGTCGTGATGAAGGAGGGACGCGACGTCTGGTGGCACGACCTCCTCGCGCGCCCGCCGGGCGCCGCCAGCCTCGAACGCGCCAAGAAGCCCGACGCATTCGACTCCGAGCACCCGCTCTTCATCCTGTACACGTCGGGCTCCACAGGGAAGCCCAAGGGCGTGCTGCACACGACCGGCGGCTACCTCGCCGGCACGCACGTCACGACGAAGTACGTCTTCGATCTGCGCGACGAGGACGTGTACTGGTGCACCGCCGACATCGGCTGGGTTACGGGCCACAGCTACATCGTCTACGGGCCACTATCGTGCGGCGCGACGTGCCTTCTCTACGAAGGCGCGCCGAACTTCCCGGACTGGGGACGTTTCTGGTCGATCATCGAGAAGCACGGCGTCTCGATCCTCTACACGGCGCCCACCGCCATCCGCGCGTTCATCCGGGCCGGCGACGAGTGGCCGAAGAAGTACGATCTCTCTTCTTTGCGCTTGCTCGGCAGCGTGGGCGAGCCGATCAATCCCGAGGCGTGGATCTGGTACCACAAGGTCATCGGCGGGGAGCGCTGCCCCGTCGTCGACACCTGGTGGCAGACCGAGACGGGAGCGATCATGCTCACGACGCTGCCCGGCGCCGTGTACGCCAAGCCCGGGAGCACGGGCTTGCCGTTTTTCGGCGTCGACATCGCCGTCGTCAAGGACCGGGGCGAGGCTTGCGGTGCGAACGAGGGCGGCAAGCTCGTCATCAAGCGGCCGTGGCCTTCGATGGCGCGCACGCTCTGGGGCGACGACCAGCGTTACCTCAAGACGTACTGGGACGTCATCCCGAACGTCTACTTCACGGGCGACGGCGCGCGTCGCGATGAAGACGGCTACTTCTGGGTGGTCGGACGGATCGACGACGTCCTCAACGTGGCGGGTCATCGAATCGGGACCGCCGAGATCGAGAGCGCCCTCGTCAGCCACCCGTCCGTCGCCGAAGCCGCCGCCGTGGGCCGCCCCGACGAGCTCAAGGGGCAGGCTTTGGTCGTCTTCGTGACCCTGAAGGCCGGCCAGAAGGCGGCGCGCGACCTGAAGGACGCGCTCTCGGCCCACATCGACAAGGAGATCGGAAAGTTCGCTCGACCCGATACGATTCGCTTTACCGACTCGCTTCCCAAGACGCGCAGCGGGAAGATCATGCGGCGTTTGCTCAAGGAGGTCGCTGCCGGCGGCGAGACGAAGGGCGACACGACGACCCTCGAGGATTTCACGGTGCTCGCCAAGCTGCGCGCCACCGACGAGGACTGACGGGAGATCGCCTATTTTCCGCAAGGTTACGCAGAGTCAGGCGTCCTGCGGGGCGACCTGAGCTAAGCTAGCTCCTACTCCCGTGCTCACCCCGACGAAGCGTGAAGGCGTGGGCGCCGGGGCCCCTCTCGAGGCTCGATTCGAGCCCCGGGCGGGATCCATCGTCGACGGCAAGTACGTCGTCGAGCGCGTCCTCGGCGAGGGGGGGATGGGTGTGGTCGTCGCTGCGACACACCTCGGGCTCGAACAGCGCGTGGCGATCAAGTTCCTGGCGCCCGAGGCGATGCGCAGCAAGGAGGCCGTCGAGCGCTTTCAGCGCGAGGCCAAGGTCGCCGCCAAGGTGAGGAGTGAGCACGTCGCGCGCGTCCACGACGTGGGGACGGTGGGGGAGGGCGGTGTGCCCTACATCGTCATGGAGTACCTCGAGGGGCGGGACCTCGGGCAGCTGATCGATCAGGACGGCAAACTCCCCATCGATGACGCGTGCGAGATCGCCATCCAGGCGTGCGAGGCCCTCGCCGAGGTACACGTCGCGGGCATCGTCCACCGCGACCTCAAGCCGTCCAACCTGTTCATCACACGGCGGGCGGACGGCTCGCCGTGCGTCAAGCTGCTCGATTTCGGCATCTCGAAGTTCACGGTGCATCCCGACGACTCGGCGGTCGACCCGGCTCTCACCGCCACGGCGACCATCATGGGCTCGCCCTCGTACATGTCGCCCGAGCAGCTGAAGTCGACCAAGGAGGTCGACGCGCGAACGGACGTGTGGTCGCTCGGCGCGGTGCTCTACGAGGCCGTCACGGGCAAACCGGCGTTCCGCGCCGAGACCGTCCCGCAGGTCTGCGCGATGATCGCGTCCGACGAACCGGCTCCGCCGTCGAACCTTCGAGCCAACATGCCAGCGGAGCTCGAGGCGGCCATTCTTGCGTGTCTCGACAAGAAGCCCGAGAAGCGCGCCTCGCTGGTGGACTTCGCGCGCGTCCTTGCGCGGCACGCCCCCGAGCGGGCCCGGGCCTCTCTCGAGCGCATCGAGGCCGTCGCGACGCCGTCCACGCCGGATCAGCGGCCGCGCGCACCCAGTCTGCTCGTTCGGGCGGAGAGTCCGCCGCCTCGTGGATCGCGCCCGCAGTCCTTGCCGGAAGCGCGGGAGCCGAGCGAGCTTCCGGTGCTCGCCGCCTTTGGCACCGAGCGCGCGCGAACGCAGTCCTCCTGGGGCGACGAACGTCGAGGGCGGCGCGGAGGAGGGGGAGCACTCATGTTCCTCCTCATGGTCGTCGCCGCTGTCTTCGGCATCGGCATGTACACGGGCACGTTCAAGGTCTCGGCGCTGCGCGGCCGCGTCGCGAACGCGACGAGCGCCGTCGCGTCCGCGGTCGAGTCGGCGCTGCCCGTGCCTGCGGCGCCGTCGGCTTCTCATCATCCGTCCGCGACGGCGTCTTCGAAGCCGGCCGCGCCACCTCCTGTCGCGTCTTCGGCTGCGCCGGAGCCTTCGGCCTCCGCGACGGCCAGCGCACAACCCGAGGCATCAGCCTCGGGCTCGGCCGCTCCCGCCGGTAGCAGCGACGAGGAAGAGGACGAAGACGAGGAGCCCATCCCGGTCGCCTCGGCGATCGCCTCGGCGATTGCGCCGTACCTCGCGCCCTACATCGCCCCCGCTCCCGGGCAGAGCGCGCCGCCACCGCCGCCCCACGGCTCGGCGGCCCCCAAGAAGCACAACCCCAAGCACCACAAGTCCTGGAAGAAGCACCACTAAACCGGTGGCTCCCGGAAGAGAAACGCCGCCAAGCCGCTTCGCCGCGGCCGGCGGCAGCCAAGGCTGGGGTCGGTACGCAGTCGCGCTCTCGATCTCGCGCTGGGTTATACTTCGGTCGAACCGTCCGCCATGCGTCGCAAACCGCGCCCCAACAAGCAGATCGTCGCCTTCAAGGTGGAGCCGGAGCTCGCCGCGTTGCTCGACGCCATGCCGAACAAGAGCGAGTTCATTCGCAACGCCGTGGCGCGACAACTCGCCACCACCTGCCCCCTCTGCCGGGGAACGGGCATCGCGCCGTATGCCGGCGCCTCCGACGAGCTGACGCGCCTCGTCCAGCAGCACCCGTTGTGCATATGCGCGGGCTGCGGCGTGAAGGTCCCGCGGCCCTGCCACACGCCGGGGCACTGCGACGAGGAGCCGCGCCTCGAGTCGTTCGAGCGCTGGGGTGTCTTCTATTGCGAAGCGTGCGGGCCGAACATCGCGTTCTGTACGACGTGTCACAAGCCCCTCGGCCGCCAGGGCGTCCGGAAAAAGCTCGTCTGCGAGACCTGCGCGGCGGCCTGAGAAAGATGCGCTACGATGGGGACATGAAACGGCTGAATCTGGCGCGGCGAGACGCGATGCGTAGCGGCGTCGCGGGGGCGGAAGCGGTCGCGGCGCGCTCGGCGGCGCACCTTCTGTTCGAGGCGGGCGGCAGGAGGGTGCTCCCGGCTTCGCTTCAGCGGGCGCTCCGCGGAGCCGTCGAACGCGAAGCGTCGCGCGTGCTCACCGGCGTGGCCCTGCTCGAGGCGGGAAGCACGACGGTCGCGCAGGCGGTGGACGTCGGTGCCGCCCGGACGGTCGCGGCGCAAGCCGCGCGGGCCGCGGGCCGACAGGTCCTTCGCAGCGTCGGCGCCGCAGCGGGTGCCGGCGCAGTCATCGACGGCGGCTGGGCGTTGTTGCAGGCGATCGGCCGCGTGAAGAGCGGGGACATGACTCGCCGGCAGGCGGCCGAGCACGTGGCCCGCGAGGCCGCGACGGGCGCAGCGGCTACGGCGGCAGGAACGGCGGCGGCCGTGCTGGTCGTCGCGCTGACCGGCGGCGTCGGCGCGCCCGCGATCTTTCTGGTTGGCGCGGCGACGTCGCTGGGCGCCAAGGCGGGGCTCGATGCGTGGCTCGCGTCGCGCGGCAAGGGGGCTATCCGCGCCGAGCTGGGCACCACTACGGGCTGATTTGCGACCCTGCCGCGCGCCGTTCGTCGCTGTGCTCGCTCTGCTCGCGGTCGGCTGCGCTGCGTGCTCGGGGTCGGTCAAACGCGAGACGGCCTCGCTCATCGCCGCGATGGAGCTCTACGAGCGCGCCGACGGCGCCGCGAAACAGGCGCAGGCGCAAGCCGTTGCCGGCGTTGCGTGCTCCGCGGCCGCCGTCTGCGAAGCCAAGCGCGCCTGCCTGGCGGCCATCGGCCCCACGGCCCAGGCCCTTGCGCTCAAAGACGAGGTCTCCGCGCGCGTCGAAGACCTCCAGGCCAAACGCCTTCCCCGCGATTCGCCCGAGGCTCAGGCGCTGCCCGGCAAGCTGGACCTCGCGACTCGGCTCTTGAACGAAGGCCGCGCCCGCATGCCGGACTGCGAGAAGAAGCTCACCGACCTGCGCCTCGCCTCGGGAAGCTAAGGCTTCCCGCCCCGAGAGCTTCCAACCCTGGGAGACGGCTTGCGTTGTGCTAAGCCCACCAGCCTATGTTCGACACCCTCGCGAAGGGGTTCAAGGCCGCCCGCAACCGCCTCGCCGGCCTCACCGAGCTGACCGAACAGAACGTCGAGTCCGCGCTGCGGGAGGTGCGGCTGTCCCTGCTCGAGGCTGACGTCGAGCTCGGCGTCGTCAAGGCGTTCCTCGCACGGGTGAAGGAGAAGGCGCTCGGCGAGGTCGTGCGCACGCGCAGCAAGGGCCAGGATGGCCAGACGGTGCGGGTGCAAGCCAGCGACGTCTTTGTGAAAATCTGCCACGACGAGCTCGTCGCGTTCATGTCTCCCGGCGAGGGTCCGACGCTCGAGCTGGCGGCGAAAGGTCACCCTACCGGCATCATGATGGTCGGCCTGCAGGGCTCAGGAAAGACGACCACGTGCGCCAAGCTCGCGCGCTGGTTGCAGAAGCAGGGCCATCACCCGCTCCTCGTCGCCGCCGACATGCAGCGTCCGGCGGCCGTCGAGCAGCTGAAGATCCTCGGAGAGCAGATCGGCGTGCCGGTCTTCAACGTCCCCGGGGCGACGCCCCTCGACATCTGCCGGCAGGCGCTCGCGCAGGCGCGGGCGCAACAACAAAACTACGATGTCGTCGTTTACGACACCGCCGGCCGTCTCGCGATCGACGAGCCCCTGATGAAGGAGCTGCACGACATCAAGGACGCCGTGCAGCCCCAGAACGTCCTTCTCGTCATCGACGCGATGATCGGCCAAGACGCTGTCAAGACGTCGAAGTCGTTCCACGACCGACTCGGACTGACCGGTGTCGTCCTCACGAAGCTGGACGGCGACGCTCGTGGGGGCGCCGCGCTCAGCGTGAAGGAGGTTACCGGCACCCCGGTGCGCTTCGCAGGCGTCGGCGAGCAGCTCGACAAGTTCGAAGAGTTTCGCCCCGACGGCAT
This sequence comes from uncultured Myxococcales bacterium, assembly GCA_937998045.1. Classification (GTDB taxonomy): domain Bacteria; phylum Myxococcota_A; class Polyangia; order Polyangiales; family Polyangiaceae; genus Palsa-1150. The sequence continues at coordinate 784 of CALKVG010000205.1, read as the reverse complement.
CGCCAGCCGCGTGCTCGGCATGGGCGACGTCGTCGGCTTGATGAAGGACTTCGAGGAGGTCGTCGACGAAAAAGAGGCCGCCGAGAAGGCGATGAAGATGCTCGAGGGCCAGTTCACCCTCGACGACTTCCTCGAGCAGGTCCGCATGATCCAGAAGATGGGGTCCATCAAGGATCTCATCGCGAAGATGCCCGGCATGGGCGACATGCTCCCTCCCGGCGTGAACATCGACGACAACGAGCTCGTTCGCGTCGAGGCGATCATCCAGAGCTTCACGCGCTTCGAGCGAAGCGACCCCTACGCCCTCATCCGCGAGCCGTCGCGCACGGCGCGCATCGCCAAGGGCTCGGGCCAGCCCGAGGCGCAGGTGAACGAGCTCGTGCAGAAGTTCCTCTTCATGAAGCAGATGATGGGGGGCCTCGGCGCGAACATGGGGATGCTCGGTCGCATCCCCGGCATGAAGAACGTCGCGATGGCCAAGCAGATGCGAAAGCAGATGGCCCAGGGAGGGGGCTTCCCCGGAATGGGGATGCCCGGCATGGGGATGCCGGGAATGGGCTTCCCCGGGATGCCTGGAATGGGCTTTCCAGGCATGGGGATGCCGGGGCTGGGCATGCCGGGGGGAGGCGCTCCGGGCGACAGCATGACCAAGATGCGCCCCCTGTCGGCCGCGGAGAAGAACGCCCGCAAAGCCCAGCGCAAGCGCGAGAAAGAAGCCCGTCGGAAGAGCCGGCGCTAGCGCCGGAGGGCGTCCGTTTCTCGGGCAGGGACGCGGGGAACGGGA
>CALKVG010000204.1 GCA_937998045.1 uncultured Myxococcales bacterium | reverse complement strand
TGATCGACATGATCCAGCTTCTCGGCAAGAAAAACTAGGGACACCCCCTAGTCGGTGAGGTCGGCGGAGGCGTCGAGCTCGGCTCGGATGATGACCGTCCCGATGCGCGCGGGGACGAACAGCGGCGGCCGCGGTACCGCCGCAGGGATGGTCGCCGTGCGCTTGCGCGCAAAGACCGAGCATTGCTCGAGGAGGGGAAGAAGATGCGCTCCCTGTCGATCGCCGTTACGTCGGCGTGAGCATCGTGGTGGGCGTGCGGTGGCGAACCTGATGGCGCTCGAGGTGGTACCCGAGGTGTCGACCGCGGGGGCGCGCGTTGTGAACGTTGCGATCCGGATCGGAGCGATCCTCCTTCCTATCGTCCACGCCGGAGTTACCAAGCTCTCAAACGGCGGGGATGAGCGGGGAGGTTCCAACGGGGGCGCTCTTGGAGGCGGTTGGTGAAGACCGCTCAATGCGTCGGCGGTTGGCGCCCGGTGTGTTCACGTTCGTAGTCGCGCGGTGACTGCGGCAGTGTCGCCCGTCGGCTCGACAGACGACGTCGGTGGCACGCAGAGAAGCAGACAAGTGTGACCTCGCTCTCGAGATCGTGGGGCGCGCACCCCGTCTGCTTCGAACATGTTGTTGAACAAGTGTAGTCGTCCGGAGGGGCCTCTTGTACGCGCCCGGAGGGGAGCGTCACAATGTCGGTCCGCACGCAAAGCGTCTTTGCACCCGTCAAAGGCGATGGTCAGGCGGCGGACACGCGGAAGCGCCGAACCGTACGTTGACGAAGCGTTCGTTGTCGCCGCCCTTGTGGCGACCCCGCGCCGCGGCAAGAACGCGACCGAAAACCTCGTAGTGCCCCCCGTCGTGGGAGTCCTTCGGGTTCCATCGGCGTGCAAGGCCGAAAAAAACGCGTGCACGTTCGATTTTGCACACCAACTCACGCACTCCGGCCGAGATCCGAAATGGGCAGAGCACTCTGGCAGGCCCGCCAGCGGACAGAAGATGGCCAACCGAAGGACCGATCCCGTAAAGGATCGTGAGACCCTCACAACTCGAAACTCCGAGGTGCAGCTGGCGGGCGCGCATAGGCCCGCCAGCGGGCCAGAGCTAGCCGCGCCGCCCACCGCACATGATTCCGCGGCCGCGGAGCGCCCGTGCGGACCGTTCCTCACGACGCGCGAAGCGACCGCCTACTGCGGCTTCAAAAGCACCAGCGCGCTTCGAAAGGCGAAGCTCGAAGGTCGCATCGCCCCCGTCGGACGACGTGGTGGCCGCGGCACGCTCATGTGGAGCCCGGTGGAGCTCGATCGATTTCTGCGCGGAATGGCGCCTGCTACGCTGCGCGCGGAACGGTCAGGCGCGCCTCTGTTGCTTGGAGGAGCGCATGAAGAAGTCGAAACAGTGGAAGCTCGTAAGAAACAGTTGGGTATCGGTGCGGCCCGTGCTGCCGGGCGTTTGGCGGCGGAAGGAGGGAGGACACGTCGTTCGCGGCAAGGCGCAATGCCCGCGAACGGGGAAGCAAAAGGACATCTGGAGGGTGCTGCCCGACGCGACCGCCGAGGAGGCTCTGCTCTGGGTCAGAGAGGAGCAGAAGCGGGTTCGCAACGGCGCCAGCACGGCACCGTCATCGAAAACGCCCTTCGCGACCTACGCGACGTCGTTGCTCAAGCGAAAGATCGCACGGGGCGAGATCGTTAGCGCGGCCGGCATCCAGAAGTGGGAGATGGTTCTGAAGCGACTCTTCGCGAGCAAGCTCGCGGAGATCTATGAGGTGGACCCCACTCTTCGGACCAGAGAGGCCAGCGGATAAGGTGGAGCCTG
>CALKVG010000203.1 GCA_937998045.1 uncultured Myxococcales bacterium | reverse complement strand
GCGTCAGATGTGTATAAGAGACAGCCCGACATCCTCGTGTCCGACGTCGCCATGCCGTCGCGGGACGGCTACGACTTCATCCGGCGCGTTCGCGCCCTTTCCGCCGAGCAAGGAGGCGACGTACCCGCGGCCGCGCTGACGGCGTATGCGCGCGCCGAGGACCGGCGCGACCTCCTCAACGCGGGCTACTCGATGCACATCCCGAAGCCGGTGGAGCCCGCGGAGCTCGTCGCCGTCGTGGCGAGCCTCACGCGCTTCATGCACCGCGAGCCGTCCGACGCGGAACCGCGCCCTACGGCAGGGGGAGCATCCGGCGGAGCGCCACCCGCTCGTCGTCCGTGAGAGGCTCCGCCAGCCAGTCGTAGAGCTCTGCGGGATCGGTGAAGAGGCGACGGGCGTCGCTCCCCGCGCACTGCACGATGCGCTCGAGCTGCAGGTTAAAGACGGCGTTCGCGGGGTCGAGGAGGACGCCGCTGCGGAGGATGGCTCCGTTCGCGTGGCGCATGTCGCGCGACCACGCGCTCGCCACCTGCGGCGAAAGCGGCGCCGCGCGCCGGTAATCGGCGAAGATGACGCTACCCGGGGCCGTCGCGCGGATGGCCGCGACGACGTCGGAGCTCAGCGCCTGGACCGCCTCGAGCGTGTCGAGCCGGTGCATCCACACCTGGACGATGTGCCGCGTTCGCGCACCGGCAAACGCCTTGCGGCGCGCCGGTTCGGCGCTGGATTCGCTGAATGAGATGACCCCCACGGCCCCCTGCCACGCGTAGATTGCCCCGGACCGCCGATTTGATCAACTGCCCGCGAGTGCCGCCCCGTACTCTGCACCGCTGAGCCACTCCATGCGTCCGAAACCGCCCACCCAGCGGACGTGCGCGACTTCGATGCGCCAGAAGGCGAAGTCGGCGAAGTCGGCGTATGCGGCGGCCTCCGGATGGGCGGCGAGAAAGCCGTCGCGCACTTCCCCCGCGGGGCCGCGCGCGCACTCGCCGACGAGCGTCATCCGCCCCGCCGCGAGAGGGTCGCTCGGCACCGCTCCCGGCGAAGCGGCGCCGAGCGAGCCGGCGCTCACGAGGAGCGAAGCGCGCGGAGATTCCTCGAGGTTTTTCGTGTGCTCCGCGAGACGCGAGAGGAGCAGCAGGGGCCGCCACCGCTCGTCGAACGCCACGGCGACGAGGGTGACGAACGGCCAGCCGGAAGGGTCGCGGGCGAGGGTGGCGAGGGCGCCGAAGCGGCTGCGAGCGGCGAGGTCATGGCACGCGCGAAGGACGGGGTTCACGCGAGGAATGTACCGCGCTGTTGCTGCGGGGCACCTTGCATGGCATGTGGGGGCTGCGTGAGCGAGGAGAAGGCCCGAAAGCCGACACCGTACTGGGACTACATCCGCGTCGAGAGCCTGCTTTCGCTCCAGACGGGCACCGGAGCGTCCGAGACCGAGCTCGCGAACGACGAGGTCATGTTCGTCGTCGTGCATCAGATCGACGAGCTGTGGTTCAAGCTCGTCCTTCGAGAGATGGTGACCGTCCGGAACCTCTTCGCGCACGCCCCGGTCCCGGAGCAGGCGCTCGCGGCCGCGGTCCGCGGCATCCGGCGCATGGACACAATCCTCCAGCAGCTCGCCGGCCACTTCGCGCTCATGGAGACGATGACGACGCGCGACTATCTCGCGTTTCGCGACAAGCTGGCGGGAGCCAGCGGGTTCCAGTCGGCGCAGATGCGCGAGATCGAGATCCTCATGGGACTGGCGGAGGCGGAACGCGTCCCGCTCGGACACGAAGGGTCGTACCTGACGGCGCTGCGCGAACAGGACGGGGGCGAGTCGCCCGCCCTTCGGCGCGTCCGCGCGCGCCTCGCCGACCGGCCGACGCTCCGCGAGACGATCCTCGAGTGGCTCTACCGTACGCCCATCCAGGGCTCGACCCCGTCGCACGCGGACGACGCCGCGCGGGTCCGAGCGTTCGTCGACGCGTACCTCGCGGCGCACCAGCGCGCGGTCCTCCGCGGGCTGAACCTCGCGCGCGCGCAACGACTCAGCGACGCCGACATCCTCCGCCTGGAAGAGCGCGGCCGCCGGGAGGTCGCCTCGGCGCGCGCCTACCTCCTCGGAGAAGACGCCCCGGAAGACACGCGCGCGCGCCAGTCGCGAATCCGCGCCGCGCTCGTCTTCATCGAGAGCTACCGCGAGCTGCCGCTCCTGGCGTGGCCTCGCGAGGTGCTCGACAGCCTGACCACCTTCGAGCAGTCGTTCATCATCTTCAGGCAGCGGCACGCGCGCATGGTCGAGCGGATGATCGGCCGGCGCACGGGAACCGGCGGATCCGCCGGCGTCGACTACCTCGACACGACCGCCCTCTCGTACCGCGTCTTTCACGAGCTATGGGCCGTGCGCACGCTGCTCGTCCGGGCGGATGACCTCCCGCCCCTCGAGCACGCGGAGTCCTACGGCTTCATCGGAGGGAGCTGACCGGCCGTGAGCATCGTTTCGATCGACGGGAGGCGGCTGACCCTGGACGAGGTGGAAGCCGTCGCGCGCGGCAGCATGCGCGTCGAACTGGACGGCGACCCTCGGGTGCGCGAACGGCTCGAACGAAGCGCGCGCTTCAAGGACGAGCTCGTGGAGCAGGGCGTCCCGATCTACGGCGTGACGACCGGCGTCGGCGATTCCGTCGGCGTTCAAATCGCGCACAGCCGGGCCGCCGCCCTGCAGCGCAACCTGATGCGGAAGCTCGGGTGCGGCACGGGGAGCACGCTCTCCGAGGACTACGCCCGGGCCGTCCTCCTCCTCCGGGCCAACACCCTCGCGCGCGGACAGTCCGCGGTGCGCCCTGTGATCGTCGAGACGTTGCTCGCGTGCCTCAACGCGGGCATCGCCCCGTGCATCCCCGAGGAGGGCTCCGTCGGCGCGAGCGGCGATCTCGTTCCCCTCTCGTACGCGCTGGCGATGCTCTGCGGAGAGCGCAACGCCCTCGTCCGCGGCGAAGTCGTACCTGCCGCGCGGGCGCTCGCGGCGGCGGGCATCGAGCCGGTCCAGCTCCGCGCGAAGGAAGGCCTCGCCGTCCTGAACGGGACGGCGTACATGACGGGTGTCCTCGCGCTCGTCGTGCAGGGCGCGAGGCGCCTCGCTCTCCTGGCCGACGCCTGCACCGCCCTCGCGACCGAGGCCCTCGCCAGCACGTCGGGCCCCTTTCATGCGTTCCTGCACGACGACGCGAAGCCCCACCCGGGGCAGGCGCGGTCGGCCGCAACCGTCCGATCACTGCTCGCGGACAGCAAGCTCGCGCAGCCGTATCGGGCCGTCCTCGAGCAGGCCGGAAGCCACACGGGCGGCGGCGTGCGAAGGCTGCCGGTGAAGATCCAGGAGCGTTACTCGATCCGCTGCGCTCCCCATTTCGTCGGCGTCCTCTACGACGCCCTCGACTGGATCGAACGGTGGCTGGCCGTGGAGATGAACTCGGCGAGCGACAACCCGCTGTTCGACGCCGACGAGCGCGAGGTCCACAACGGCGGCAACTTCGCGGGCGGCCACGTGGCGTTCGCCGCCGACGCGCTCAAGACCGCGCTGGCCAGCGTCGCCGACCTGCTCGATCGACAGCTCGCGGTCGTCGTCGACGAGAAGTACAGCCACGGTCTGCCGGCCAACCTCGCTCCCGCGCTTCCGCCCGACGACCCGGAGGCCGGCACGCACCACGGGTTCAAGGGCGTGCAGCTCGCCGTGTCCTCCCTCACGGCGGAGGCGCTCGGACGGTGCGCGCCGATGACGGCGTTCTCGCGATCGACAGAGGCGCACAACCAGGACAAGGTATCGATGGGCGCGACGGCGGCGCGGGGAGCACGCGACGTCCTCGCGCTGTCCGAGAAGGTGGCCGTGATGCACCTGCTCGCGCTCTGCCAGGCCGTGGACTTGCGCGACGCGAACAAGCTCGGTGCGACGCGCGGGATCTACGACGTCGTGCGCGGCGTCTCACGAAAGGTCGATCGCGACCGCGAGCTCGACGAGGACATCGGCCGGGTTCTCGCTGCGCTCCGCTCCGGGGAGCTCACGCGGGCCCTGCCCGGCGGCCCCGGTAGGTAACTGCGACCGCGAGGCACCGGCTTCGCAGCGCCGGGGGACGCGCGGTACACAGGATGGACTTCGTGCGCGCCCGCTACACCCGCTGGGTTCTCGCCTTTCCGCTGTGCCTCGCGCCGACCGCCGTCGACTCGACGGGCGCGAGCGCCGTGCCCTCGGGCGCGGACGATCCTCCCTCGAACGCGTGCGAGGGCAACCGAGGGCCCCTCCCGGACGTGCTCGCGTTCGAGCTGCGCGCGGGGGCCTTTCCGGGCTCCGGGCACCCCGACGTGGCGGTGCACGTGCCGCCCCGGTTCGACGCCACCCGCCGCCCGGGCGTCGTCCTCTACTTCCACGGCTGGAACGGATGCGTCGCGGCGTCCGTCGCGGACGAAGACGCTCCCTGCACGGACGAGGGCGAGCCGAGGCCGGCCGCCGGCCTCGCCGCGCAGATCGACGAGGCGCACGTGAACGCGGTCCTCGTCGCCGTCGAGCTGCGCGTGGACGCGCCGAGCGGTGAGCCTGGGCAGCTCGCGATGCCGGGCGACCTGCACGAGCTCCTTCGCGAGCTGTTCTCCGATCACCTCGCGGACTCGCTCGGATGCCCGCTCGACCTCGACACCGTCGATCGCGTCGTCGTCGTCGCGCACTCCGGCGGCTACCAGGCAGCCGCGAGCGCGGTGCGCTACGGCGAGCTCGAGCAGCTCACCGAGGTCGACCTCCTCGATGCCCTCTACGGCGCCGAGGACATTTTCGAGGACTGGGTGATGCGAGCCGCCAGCGGCGACGTTCCGCGCCTGCGCTTCGTGAACCTCTACACCTCGGAAGGCGGGACCGCCGATCGCTCGCGGTCGCTCGCTTCGGTCGCGCGACGCGCCGTCCGAAACTTGGACGGCTTCGTGACTGATGACGATGCGACCACCGAGCTCACGGCCGAGTCGCTGACGCGACCCGTCGTCTTCAAACGCGTGCCGCGGAACCACGCGCAGCTACCTCGTGCGTACATTACGTCGCTCCTGCGCGCGGCCGGGTTTGCTCCGATTCCGCCGCTTCCCGCGGCGAATCCGTGAGCGGATTGCCCGAATCGAGCGCACGAGCGTAGGACACCGGCGGCGCCCCGCGCCTCTTATGCGACCGAAGTGAAGCTCTGCCGCGCGTTTGCCTCGGTGTGCGGCGAATAGCCACGCTAACGTGAGGATGCGTGGCTCGCGAGAGCGGTAGGCCTGGCCTGGTGCCACGGCAGCCCTCGCCCGAATGGGGCTCTTCTGCGCCGCGACGACCCGACTCATGAGCCGCCGCCGCATCGAGTTTACAACACGCCTCGCCCGGTTCCTGGCCACCGCCACCGTCGCTGCCGTCGCTTTCTTCGCGACCCCGTCGGACGGGCGAGCATCGCCGACGCGCTTCGACGCGCTGCCGCGCGCGAGCGAGCGCCTCACGCAGCCGGTGTGGCTTCCCCACTGCGGCATGCGCATCGTCGAGTGGCGTCCGACCGCGGCCCTCCGCACGGAGACGACGATGACCGACCAGGCGCTCAAGGTCATCGACGACACCTGCCAGAACGCATTCGCCCACTACGCAGAGTTCCTGCGCGCGCGCCGTTTGCCGCGGCTGCGCGGCGAGCCCGACGTTCTCCCGGCGATCTCCTTTTTGCCGGGCAACACGCTGCTCGACGGCAAGACGCCGCGCGCCCTCAACGACCTCCCCTCTCGGTTCGAGGCCGTGGCGCCGGGGTGCTGCTACTGGGGCCTGTACGTCGACTCATTGAATCACCTCTTCGTCCGGAACGATCCGCTCATGAAGGACGACAGCGGCGAGCTCGTGGCCAATCCGCGGTTCGTGCGGACGCTCACGCACGAGATTTCTCACGTGCTGAGCTCTCGGCTCGGCGTATGGGACATCGTCGGCTACGACCGCGATCGCGACGAAGATCTCGCGGAAGACTTCGTGAGCTTCATGGGGATGCACTTCCCCGCCGAGAGCTCGGCGGAGGATCTCGCGCTGCATCGCGGACGGTCGCCGCGCAATCGACCGAGCGTCGACTCGGCCACGGCCCGAGCGAAGGTGCCTTCGCAGGCGCCGCCGAGCGCGTCGGCCAATACCAGCCCGCAACGCTGAAGGTTGCCAGCGCTCGCGCGCACGGGGTGGATGGGAGTACGCTCCCGCGGCGTGCGACCAGCCCTTGCTCTCGCGCTCCTCGTGGCGTCCGCGTGCGCTGCGCGCGCGGTAGCGCCGGGTAGCGCGACCTCGACTTCGACTTCGATCTCGACTTCGACCTCAACCTCGGCCTCGACTTCGACCTCGACTTCGACCTCGACCGCGAGCACGGCTTCGGCCGAGGCCGATGCCCTCGCGGCGGTGAAGGCCCGAGCCGATGCGTGGCGCGCCGCTCACCGCATCGTCGATCTGCACACGCACGTCGAGCCGACGCGCGAGCACATGGGGGAGGCCGTTCGGGTGTTCGACGCCGTGGGTATCGGCGTGGCGGTGAACCTGAGCGGAGGGACGGTCACGCACGCTCCGGGGCAGCCGTCTGAGTTCGAGCAGGTAAAGCGCTTCGCCGACCAGAACTTCCCGGGCCGCTTTCTCGAATACATGAACCTGGACCTGTCTCTTATACACATCTCCGAGCCCACGAGACAGGCAGAAAT
>CALKVG010000202.1 GCA_937998045.1 uncultured Myxococcales bacterium | reverse complement strand
CTTTCGGGCGGCCCCTCCGTCGCGGCACGGGAGCGGGATCCGATGATGCTTCCGCCGGAGCGGCCGGCAAGTCGGCACGGGAACCTTCAGTCGGGATGCCGGACGGCGCCTCCTCCGCCTCGTTGCCGTCGTCCGTCGCCGTAACTGCGGGCGCCACGCTAAAGAGCGCGGCGACTCCGGCGAGCTCGGGGCGTGTCGCCAGCTTCTGGACGCGGAAGTGGGCCGCGAGCTGTTTGGAGTACCGACTCGCGAGGCGTGCGCCTTCGGCGATCTCCTCGGCCGTCGCCTTGCCGGACGCGATTCGCTCGGCAACCGCGGTGGCCTTCGCGGCGTGCGACGCCATCCAGCCCGAGCTACCCATCGCGGAGCTGCGCGCCTCAAAGCGCGCCTGGAGGATCGCGACGCACTCAGCGGCGAACGCCGAATCGCTGGCGAGCCTCTCGAGAATCTGCCGTCGGGTGACGAAGGGGTACCTGTTGCCGGTGCTCATCGAGGCCTCCGCGGCGAGATACCTTGCTGCTGCTGGACGTTCCGCATCCAGTGATTGCAGAACCGCACGAGGTCTTGCTGCTCCTTCGAGTCGACCTCGATCGTGCCGTCCTCGTGGAAGGAGACGGCGGTCCGGTGCGCGATCGAGTTTTGGAACGAGATCGGCGCCCACCCCTGCGCGCTTCGGACGAACACGACATCTGGGTCAGGGACGAGGTCACCGTTCTGTTCGTAATAGTGCGCGACGCTGAAGAGCGGTCCGAGCCCGGAGCGGTGCAGACACTCGACGTGGACGGGCATGAACCCGAGGCCGCGATCGAGCTTCCGGGACTCGCCGACATTGAGTTCGGCCGTGAGCTCATCGAGGATCGCCGACGCGAGCTTGCAAAGGGTCTTGAGTTCGGTCGTCACGCCCTGCGTACCGGGTGCGCAAGCAGATCTTCGCAAGCGCGACCGACCGCGACCGGCCTTGCCGGTCCGAGCGGCGTGCCCCCGCCGACTGGACGGGGCACGCAACGCGGCACACCCAGGGTAGGCGCAGCAAGCTTTCTCCACGGGATCTCGTGCTCGTGTGCCCTGCGTGCCCCGCGTGCCACGTATTTTCTTTGTGCGTGCGCAGGCCGCCGGTCTTGGCCGAAGCGCCTGCGCGGCGGGGCTCGGCCGGGGCGCTCTCTCCCATGCAGGTCGTTCCGCGAAAATTTCGGTGCCGTGCGCGAAGGGGGCACACGTGGCACCCGCTACGCAATGAGCTCCAGTAGGCCCTCGACGGTCTTGGGCTCCGGGGAATCGTCATAGGCGGGGCTATCCGAGCCTGCGTCGCCGACCGTTTCCACTGCTCGCAACACCGGGATCGGTCCTGCGAAATCAGCCGCGCGCAGCGGCTCCTCCGGAGCTTGCGTTGCCTTGCGCACGAGGCTCTCGGCGTCCGGCCCAGGGACATAGACTCGAGGCTGACGCCGCTTCTTTGGACCCGCCGCGTTGGCGAGGCTTCCGCGGGCGCGCACCCATCCTAGCGTTCGGAGCACGGCGGCGACGCGCTTCGAGTCCGGCTGCTTGATCTGGGGCGCGGAGTAGCCGAGGCAGTTCACGAGCACGTCGGCGGTCGAGATGCTGTCCTTCTTCGCGACGAACTTGGCGATCGCCGCGAGCCACGGATCCTCCGCCTGCCGCGCGTCCTGCTCGACTCCGCAGAGCGCCGTCTCCTCGAGGCCCTCCGGCCAGTAGCGCTCGCCGGCTCGGTAGAGGTGCAGCGCCTCGGCCCATAGCTGGGCGCGGTCGCGAGCGAGTGCTTCGAGGTCGATTACTCCGACGCGCACGGGCCAAAAACGTCGTGCCCCGGTTTCATCCTGGAGGTACTCCTCATGGTTTGTCGTCCCCGCAAAGACGTTCTGCCGTGGGAAGTCCACGGCAGAACGTCCGTACGACGGCCTGTAGTTGTCGGTTTGCCGGGAGAGAAACTGCTTGATCGTCGAGGCCTCGGCGCGCCGCATCGAGTCGAGTTCCGCCATCTCGACGATCCATTTGCCGCGCAGCTGCTTCTTCGCCTCGACGTTGCCGACGTCGCCAAGATCGTCGAGGAAGTACTTGTCTCCGGCGAGGAGACGTAGCGCAGAGGACTTCCTTGCGCCCTGCGGCCCTTCAAGGATCAACATCGTATCGACCTTGCACCCGGGTCGCTCGACGCGGGCCACCGCGGAGATCAGCCACCACCGCCCCACGCGCTTGGAGTACTCCGTCTGAGCCACGCCCAAGTAGGTGGTGAGCCACGAATCGACGCGGGGGATGCCGTCCCACGGCGTTCCTTCGATCTCGTCACGAATCGGGTGGAACGACTTCCGTCGCGCGGCGAGCACGACCGCAGCGTGCGCAATCGTCGGTGAGACACACATCTCCCAAGTTCGCTGGAGCCAGTTGCAAAGCGCCGTATCGTCCTCGTCACGCCACTCGTCGCCTGTAACGCGCGTGAGAAAGTCGGCAGGGGGAGGGCCGAGGAACACGACGTTATTGAGGAGCTCATCGAACCCGAGGACCCCCGACCACTGCGGGTCGTTCGCGAGCACGGTATCGACGTTGGCAGACCAAGGCAGGACCTTGCCGAATTCCGACCGCAGGAGCGCTTGCTCCCATGGCGCCCCCGAGGAGCCCGGCGGCGGTGAGGGCGGTGCGCCGGCCTGCGCCGAGCCGCGCCCTTTGGAACGCCGTTTCAGGAGCGCGCCCATCGGTACGCGACCTTTCGCGAGGCCGTCTTCGACCTTATGGCGGAGCTCCTCTTCAGACCACGGCGGTTCGCAACGCGGGCTGTACTCGGTGCGGAGGATCTCTAGAGCGTCGTCGATCGGCAGCGCGAAGCCCCGCACCATCGCGATGGCAGCTTTGAAGCAGGCGCCTGACCCGTTCTCGCCCTGGATCGCAGGCGGCATCTTCGCGAGGTATTTGGACGCTCGCTTTCGCCGCTCCGCGACGGACATATCCTGCCACTCTCCTGGGATGTCGTCGGCATCGTCCATGACGCTCCTCTTCCCGAGCGCCAGGAGGATCGCGACAGCCTCATCGGGCAGCACTGCGGGCTCGACGAGATTCTCGATCTGATAGCGCAGGCCGTTCACACCAATGCATCCGGGCGCGACGACCAGTCCTCCGTCTCCTCGTATGTCGACGCCTGGCGCGAGCGGCGCGTTCCCGACGCGCTCGGAGATTCGGTAGTAGAGGTGCATCCCGCCGCTTGGCGTCGCGACCGAGAACGTTGGCGGGAATAACTCCAGTACGCGCTCACCGAATCGATCGATGAGGGCGAGGAACCCGTTCTTGCGGTCCTTGACGTCGATGTCGATGACGACGAGACCGTTGCCCGTACGGATGCCGGCCAGGCGTAACCGATTCGAGCAATCGAGCCACTCCCGATCGCCGCGGGTCACGAGCTGGGCCCCCCACCAGGAGCGGTCGAAGGCCATGGTTTGCCATCCCTTGCAGGCGGGTCGCTTGTAGTGACCGCGGGCGCTCCATTGCATCCACGAGATGACGCGGATCTGACCCCCCTCGCCACGTTGAGCGACGACTTTCCCGTGGAGTGAGGTCACATTTGCCGCAACGTATGCCTCCAAACGCGCCGCGTCGGGGAGCAACTTCGATGCGCGCCGGATCTTGCCCAGCGGAACGACATCAAAACCCGCCGCGTGGCATGCGACGGCAACATCCTCTCCGTCGAAGTGGTCCCCCGAGCAGGTCCAGTTGAAGAGGTGATCGTCAATGCGCAGGGTCCGCGGCGGGACGGGTGAGGCACTAGGGACCGAGACGTCTGATGCGTCATGTTCGGCTTCGTCGAGTGGATCGTCCCTCTCCGCGGCGTTGTCATTGTTCTCGACAACGGGCGGGTCGGCGGGCTCGACGTCGCTCCCGTCGAACGTGATGGGTACGTTCGTCCGCTCCGTCTTTGGGTTGGTGCCGTCATTCGGAGAGGGCGGATGGGCTTCTTGTTGATGTACGGTTTCAGACACGGCAATTTCTCTCTGGTTTAGGGTTTGTCGGAAACGCGGCGTCGGTCGTTGGCGCGATCGACGCCGCAGCACTATTCGGGGAGCTCGCGATGGATCGCTTCGAGCCCGCGCTCGAAGACACGCTCGGCGAGCCGCCTTCGAGACATGCCCGTGCGCTCCTCGAGCTGCGCGAGAGCGACGGCTGCCGTTGCGGAGAGCGTCATCGCGATGCGCGCGGCGCTCTCGCGGTAGGTGTGGTTATGGACAACGCGCGACAGCGCGCCGACCGTGACATTAAACTCGGCCGCGAGGCGCGTGAGCGTTTCGCCCGCAAGGTACCGGCGGCGAACCTCGTGCGCGACTTCGACCGTGAGCTTGCGAGCGAATCGACCTTTCGAGCCAGTGGGTCCGGGCGGCAGCGGTGGCATGCCCTCCCGCGGCCATAAAAAGCCGAATCAACGCCGGGCGTTCAACCAGCCTCGAACGTCGTCGCAGAGGGTGACGTCGTCGATGGCCTTTGACAGGAGCGCCGACGCCAACTCCGCCTGCGCTATCTTCTCGTCGCGCGCGATCTCTGCGAGCACCGCACGCTGCAGATCCGCCAGCGAGAGCATGACGACGTACTCGGGGACGTACACATGCATCTGGAGGATCGCGGAGATGGACGACTTGGCGACGCCGAAGCGGCGCGCGAGCTCCTTCACCGCCAGGCCGCGGCGATGAAGAGACCGGATCTCGTCGGCCGTCTTCCTAGTCAGCTTCGCGGGGAAGGGATGTGCTCGCCCGGACGATCGCTTTGCCACGCCCGCACGAGCCACAAGCGGGCTATCGGGTGGCCCGGGAAGGACGAGGGGACGGAGGCGACTGCACGGTGAGGCACCGCCACCGCCTCCTGTGGACCCAGCCTGTGGACTCGGCCCTCTTGGGTCCACAGAAACGGCTCGGGCCCCGCTGCTTGTCGCTCGCGGAGCCCGCTCTTTTCCGTGTGTTTTATAGAGCGGGAGAAGGGATTTGAACCCTCGACGTCCACCTTGGCAAGGTGGCACTCTACCACTGAGTTACTCCCGCGACGGGCTGGCGTCCGAACGGTGGCGGCAGCCCACGGCACCGGAAATAGCTTGGGCGATCGCTCGTGTCAACGAGCCTGCCGCATCGGCCTAGCGGCCGAGCCTGCGCGCCCCGCTCTCGCCCTTCGCGCGCGGCGGCCCGATGGTCACGCGCGCCCACGCCCTCATGGCTGCGACCACGCAGCCCGGACCCTCAGCGGAACGATCCTTCCAGCCCGACGCTCGGGATCGTGATGGGCCCCAGCGTGTCCAGCGTGCACGTGTTACCCGCGGACGGTCGTGACGGAGGTACGCCACAGGTGGCCGAAACGGTCTCCTTGTTGAGGGTGACGTTGATACCCTCGACGACCAGGGCGAGCCGGTCGTCGCCGAAGGTCCAGGCTTTCTCGATGCGGGTGTCGAGCCGGTAGAACCCGGGCAAGCGGCTGTTGTCGTAGACCGGCGGCGGCAGGGCGCCGGTGATCGCCGTGAAGGGTCGCCCGCTGTACCCGAAGATACGCGCGCCCACGCGCCAGTTGCGCCCGAGGTCGTACGACGCGACGGCGCTGACGACGTGGGTGCGATCGTACTCGCTGAGGATGGTCATGCTCGGGACATTCGAATCGATGGGCCGCGCTTGTCGGGTGGACCGCGATAGGGTGTACGAGATCCAGACGACGAGGCGCTCGCTGAGGGCGCGGCGGACGAGGACCTCCAGGCCGTAGGCTTGTCCGTTCGCGGTCGGCGTCACGCACTCCGACGGTGGTGGACCCGACAACGGCACGCATGGCGCGGTCACGTCCGGCAGATCGAAGTATTCGTGGAGAAATCCCGTGACTGACGCGAAAAAGTGCGCGGGCAAAGCGGTCTCGAGGCCCTGGCTCATCTGCACCGACGCCTGCAGCCCCTCCTGTACGCCGGGCTGAATGAGGGGGGTGGCGTCCGGGAGCTGGGCGAGCAGTCCTCCGAGCTGGTGAGCGACGCCCAGCGTGGAGACCCACGTTACCGGCGGGGCGATGCGGGTGCGCACGGCGAGGCGTGGCTCGATCACGGGCCGGACCGTCTCGGACGCCGTGCCGCTGCCGAGCGACGGTACGTGTTGGGTAGCGTAGAGGTCGGCCCGGAGACCGGGCACGATTTCGACACGCGGGGTGACGCGCCAGGCGACGTCCGCGTATGCGCCGGCGACGACGGCGTCGCGCGAGGGCACGATGGAGGATCCGGGACTCGGCGAGTGGTCGGGAGGCGCGGCGGGCCGTAGCGCATCGAATTGCGCGTCGGCCCCCGCGCGGACGCGCACGTTGCGCGAGGTCCGCGCGTCGATTTCGAGGCGGGCGCGCGCGAGGTCGTCGGTCGCGTTGGCGATGTCGTTGCCTACGAGGTCCCGCCCCAGCGTCGCGGCCAGGCGCATGGTGGCCCCCGGGCCGAGCGTGCGATCCCAACGCAGGTCGACGCGGTGGAACTCGTCTGCGACGAGCTGCGCCGTGTAGCTCGCGCCCTGGGTGTCCTGCTGCCGTTGCGTGAGGCGGTCGTAGCTGCCGAAGACGAACGCGCCCAGGCGGTCTCGGTCGGAGACGTTCCACGTGGCGCGCGCCTGGTAGTCCCAGTACGAGAGGCCAGTGTCGGCCGCGAAGAGCGGCAGCACGAGGCCGGGATAGCCGTAGCGCACCGCGCCGAGCGCGCTCCCTTGTCCGTCGGCCAGCGGGGCCTCGGCGAGCGCGCCCGCGTCGAAGCTGCGCACGTTGGCCTCGGCGTGCGTTACTGCCTGCGGTTGCGCCGTGGTGGCGGCGAAAATGCCGCCAGCGAACCGACCGAAGCGGGCGGGCGCTGCGCCCTGGAAGAACTCGACGCGGTCGAGCAGCGCCGGGTGAATCGTGCTGGGACCGAAGCCTATGTGCACGAGGGCAGGCACGGGCACGCCGTCGACGAAGTAGCCGTTGCTGGTCGGTGGGGCGCCTCGGACAAAAAACGCCTGCAGGCCGCTGGCCGCAGGGACCATACCGGGGAGGGCCTCGGCGATGCGCGTGGGGTCGCCGAAAGTCCCCGGTATGTCGCGCGTGTCTTCGCGGTGGACCGTGGTTTCGCCCGGCTCGCGGTGCGGGGCGAGGACGAGCACCTCCTGCGGCGAACCGTCGTCGGCCGTCGCTGCCGAAGTACGGGCGAACAGGGCGAGGGCGAGCAGTCCGTTGGCGACTCGTCGCGCTCCGACCGCCCTAGCGCTCGGCGAGCTCACGGATCCGCTGGTCGTCGACCCGTACGTTCGCGTTCCAGGCGCCGCAGGCCGATCCCGGAAGGCTGGCGCGCAGGCGCGTGGCGAGCTGCGCGAGGGCATCGGCGACGCTATCGCCCGTGTAGCGCAAGGCGACGACGGCCACCGAACGGTGCTGGCTGACGGAGAAGAGAGAGGCCGATATCTCGAGCGCGTCCGGGCTGCTCCGGAAGGGTCGCATTCCGCCGGCCATGGCGCCGTGCTGGCCACGAAAGCCCGTGCTGCCGCGCATCGTCGTCGTGGGCGTCGTGGGCGGCATTGCACCCGTGCCGTTCTCCACCGGCGTGGCGGCGAGCTTACCGGCCATCGTGAAGACGACGATCGCGTCCCCGGTCGCCGCGGGCGCGATCGTATCCAGGAGGTCGTCGGAGATTCCATTCGCTCGGACGTAGTCGTCGATCGCGGACGAAAGGGGCGCGTTGGTCGTGATGAGGTCTTCGCGGTACTCGGCCTGGCAGGCTCCGCTCGCGAAGGCCGCGGAGAGCTTGGCCCCGAGCTCGTCCCACGCCTCGGTGCTCATGCGTCCGTCCTTGAAGACGCCAAATACCGACACTGTGTGGTTTGCCGGGGGGAAATCGGACGCGACCTTCGTCGTGAAGCTCGCGCGTGGATCGCCGCAGGAAGCCGAAGCGATCGCAGTGGCGGCCAACGAGAGGAGAGCGAACGCCTGCTGCGCGCGAGGAGTGATTGAGAAGGGGGAGAAGGTCATCCCGAAGCCTGGCCGCAGCATGCCGTGACTCGGGCGGTGGACGCAAACCCGGCCGTATATCTCCGCCTCGACAGCGTGTACGATTTGATCAAGATGGGGCCTTCCAGGCTCGCCGCGATCGGCGCCGTCCTCGCAGCGCTGGGTGCTTGCGCGAAGGACTTGGTGCTTCCTGATCTGGACGCCGGCGCGACATGCGGCGACGGGATCGTGCAGCCCGGAGAGCAATGCGACGTCCAGAGCGCTGGCTGCTCGGCCACTTGTATGGTCGTTCCCGGTTGGACGTGTCCGAACAACGTATGCACTCTGCTGTGCACGGACGGCGTAACCGGCGACGGCGGCGTTTGCACGGGGCGAGACACGGCGTGCGACATGACGGGATACTGGGCGGCTCGCGAGACGAACTACACCGCGGACAACGTCATCGGGCAGGTGCAGGTGTCGAGCGCCTGGGCGCTCTACCACTTCGTGCAGACCGCCTCGGACTTCCAGGTCGTCGAGCACCTCGAATGCGGAACGCACACGACCGGGTCGGCAACCGTGGACTACACCGCCGCTTCGCTGCGGGTGAATCTGTACCTCAATCGAATGGACGGGGTAGCGGACGCCGACGGCGGCGTCGCGCGTCCTGCGCGCCATGGGACGTCGCAGGCCGTGAGCGGCGGGTGCGCCGTCACGTTCGATCGCTGGTACAGAGTCCGCGGCGCGCTCGACTCGTACCTGCCAGCCGACTTTTCGACGGACCCGACGCTCGCGTCGCTTCCTCCGCTTCCGACCGTGATGAGCTACGAGCCGACGAGCACCGAGTGGCCCGCCGGCGCGACCGACCCCGACGGAGACGGGATCCCGGGCATCGCGTACCAGGTGGATGGGCTCCTCAGCGGGATACGCAACGCCGCGGGGCGCGAGTGGAAGGACTTCGCCACGCACGCCGACTCGCCCGTCCCCGCGTACGCGCTCAAACTCGTGGTCCCCGACGGGTACGACGATCAGGAGAGCGTCCTCCGCGTAACGCAGTGCGGATCGGGCTGCGATCTCATCGCGGCAGGCTCTCACGTGCCTTCCGATCTGCGCGGCAGTCTCACCCTCTTGTTCATCGGCAAGACCCTCGGCAGCTCCCGGGTCGCTCCGGTCGTCATCGGCGTCCCCCGGCAGAACCCCGACGTCGATCTGATGACCTGCGCCAACGTGAGGGCCCTCCTACCTCACGACCCCTCCCAACCGTCTCCCAGCGACGCCGGCCTTTCCAAGGACTAGGTGTTTGATGCCTCGTCGTGTGCTTCCGTGGGCTTTCGCGCTGCTTCTGTCGCCGAGCACCGTGCGCGCCTCGCCGCTCATCGAGACCGCCGGTCCCATCGGCGGCAACGGTGGGCTCCAACCCGTCGCGAGCGGGCCGAGCGCGGCGTCTTCGTACTTCAATCCGGCGCTCCTGGTCGACGCCGAGGACGAGGTCTTCCTGGGGTTTGCCCTCATCTCCGAGCAGGTGGGGATCACCTTGGACGGCCGGCGCGGCGGCGACGTGCCGCTCTTCGTGGCCGGCCGCGACGTTCAGGTGCCCGACCCTTCGTCTCCGACCGGCTATAGCCCACTCCCGAACAGCGTCGTCCCGACGCAGTGGCTTCAGCAGGGTTGCAAGGGCGGCAGCGCGCCGGGCGATTGCCCGGCACCCGGGTTCAAGGCACGCCCGCGTCAGTCGGCGGGGACCAGCGGAAAGACGCGAAGCTACCTCGCGTTCGGGCTCGTCAAGCACCTCATCAAGGAACGCCTCGCGCTCGGCATTTATACGATGGCGCCTCTGGAGAGCCTGACTACTGCGCAGGCCTTCTATGTCGACGAGCGGGAGGCCCTCTTTTCGAACAGCCTCCACCCGGAGCTCTACGGAGACCGGTTGACCGCGGTCTCCGTGATCGCCGCCCTGAGTCTGAGGATCCTCCCGAACCTTTCGATCGGGGTCGGCGCTTCGCTCAACCTCTCGAACTCGGCGGCATCTGCCGACTACGTTCAGAACGCGAGCGACTACAGCACGCTCCTCCTGAACAACAGCGTGACGACCAGCATCGATGTCTCGCCCATCGGGGGGATCGCCTACGAGCCCGCCGAGTGGCTGCGCCTCGCGGGTGCAGTTCACGCGCCCGAGGCCTTCGACATCGACACGGCCGTCACCGCCACCGTGCCCGGAGGCACCGAGTCGGGCACGACGCAGTCTTCCGTATTCGACTGGATGCCGTGGTCGGCCTCGCTTGGCGCGGAGGTGCGCATGCTTCGGCACGGTCCGTACACGATGTCCGTCGTCGGATCCGCGGCGTACTCGTGGTGGTCGGCGTATCGAGATCGGCAGGGGCAGCGGCCGTCGTCCTACGGTCCCGGACTGGGATGGAGCGACACCCTGAGCGGGGCGCTCGGTACGAGGCACGTATACGGAAACGTCCGGGGGTTTGTCGACTTCCGCTACGTACCGTCGCCCGTACCCGAGCAGACCGGGCGCTCGAACTACGTCGACAACGATCGCGTCGGCGCGGCGCTGGGAGCCGACCTCGCTTGGCAAATCGGGCCCGTCCAGGTCCGTCCCGGCGTTCAGATGTTCGTCGATCGGTTGCTCCAACGTCAGAACACGAAGGACGACTCGAAGATCGTGGACGAGCTGCCCGACGGAGCCATCTTCGGATCGACGCAAATGCCGGTGCCCGGCTCGAAGGGCCTGCAGACCAACAACCCGGGTTGGCCCGGGTTTGCCAGCTCCGGCTGGGTATGGGGCGGTGCCTTGACCGTGTCGACCCCCCTCTAGCCGAGGCGTTTGTCCTGCCGGCCGCGGCCACGCATCGCGAAAGGCAATGCTGAGGTCGACGCGGCAACCCTCCCCGCGCATCGGTCTTGCGTGTCCGACGACCGGTGCACGGCGTCGATGCACACGGAGGCGATTTCGCGGATGGATGACGGAGGCGTGGCCGCGTGGTCAGGACGCATTTCGACGAGATTCCCGGCAGTCTTCTCGCGCGCCGCGCTCTGGTGCATCGATCGCGCGGCAATCCGCCTCATTCGTCGCGGCGTGACTGCGAACTCGATCACTGTGGCGTGCGCGGCCGTCGCCGCGATCGCCGGCGTGCTGCTCAGCCAGGGCTGCTTTGGTCTCGCCGGCCCCGCCATGATCGTTGCGTGTCTCGGGGATGCGCTCGACGGTGCCGTGGCGCGGCGAAGCGCGTCGGCCAGCGTGGGTGGCGCCCTCCTCGACGCCGCGGCCGATCGGTACGGCGAGTTCTTCTTCCTGGCCGGCCTCGCCGTGTACTTCCGCGGATCGGTCTGCGCGTTGCTGCTCGTTCTCTTCGCGCTCGCCGGCTCCTACATGGTGAGCTACGGCAGCGCGAAAGCCGAGGCCTTGCGGCTTCCCGTACCGAGCGGTCCGATGCGCCGCGCAGAACGAGCGCTTTGCCTGTGTGCGGGGGTGACGCTGTCGTCACCGCTGGCGTGGATGACGGCCTCCTCGCTGCTGCCGTCGTGGGCGCCTCGTGTGCCCACCCTCTCGGCCATCGCGCTCGTCGCCGTCGTGGCCAACGTGTCGGCGATTCGCAGGTTGCGTTCGCTTGCGCGGATCCCGCGGGTCGTCGCGGCGCGTGAGGGCGCGTCCGATCGACGTTCTCGCAAGGACGAACGAACTGCGCGTTCCGTAGCGAGCGCGCCGACGTAGTGCGCTAATGCGAGGCCGGTTGCGGCCAGGCGCTCGGCAGCGCGCTCGGTAGCCCCTTGGGCAAACCGCTGGGGAAGATCGACGGCAGCGTCTTCGGGAGCGACGACGGCAGTTGCAGAGTGCTGGGAAAGCCCGGTGGCAAGCTCCAACCGGGCGCCGCGGCATCCGCCGATGCCAGATGTCCGCCGTCTACGGCATGGCCGGGTGCGGTATGGGGCGTAGATGAGGGAGAGGTAGGTGTCGCTGTCTGAGCGGATGGATCCGACGGCGATGTGGACGTAGCGACAGGCTGCGAGGACGCGGCGGCTGCGGTTGCTGAGGGTGCGCCGCTGTCTGCAGCGCCGGAAGGCTTTCCGAGGTTGCATGCGGCGAGAGCGAGCGGGCCGCCGACGATCATCGTCAGAGACGCGGCGCAAACGGCCGTTCGGGAGCGCATCACACCGCGAGCGTAGCCCGAATCGCGTCCGACCTGGGATTGGATCCCTGCGGTCCGAGAACCACGTTGGCGACCCCGCAGCGCTTGCGTGAGCACCGAGCCCCTATGCTGCGCCAGATGTTTTTTTGCGTAACAAGGATTTGGCGGCGTTTGGCGCAGGCCGATGTAGTTTAAGCGAATGGTGCCGGCGGTACGCGGCGGCGACGCAGGGAGGGGGGTATCCGATGCGAGCGCAGACCCGCATACTCCCCCGGTTTTGGAGCTCGTCGCCATCGAGACAAGTTTCGGCGGCGTCGAGGCCCTGCACGGCGCCCAGCTGAGCGTCGAGCGCGGAGAGCTTGTCGGCCTCTGTGGCGAGAATGGCGGAGGAAAATCTACCCTCGTAAAAATTCTCGAGGGAGTTCACCCCTACGGCAGCTACCGAGGCGCGGTGCTCGTCGACGGCCGTGAGCAACGGTGGACGTCCACGGCGGACGCGAGGCGCGCGGGCGTGGCGGTGATCCGGCAGAAGCCCGTCCTTGTCCCTCGATTGTCCGTCGCGAATAACCTCATGCTGGGGCGCGAGCCGCGACGGTACGGCCTCGTGGACGAGGCTCGGCTCGAAGTCGAGGCTCGGATGCACCTCGAGCGATTCGGTTTCGCCGACCGGCTCGATCCGGCGACGCCCGTCGGACAGGTCGACATGGGCTGGCAGCAGGTCCTCGAAATCCTGAGGGCCCTGCTGAACGGGGCGGTGGTGCTCGTTCTCGAAGAGCCGGCGGCCCTTCTCACCCCGCACGAGCGGCAACGGCTGTTCGGATGGCTGCGCACGCTGCACAAGGAAGGGCGCTCGTGCATCTACGTCTCCGATCGCCTCGACGACGTCATCGGCCTTTGCGACCGCGTGATCGTCCTGCGCGACGGGAAGACGGCCCAGACCCTCAAGGGGACGCCGCCCACTCGCACGGGCGAGCGCGGACGCTACGCGGTGCACGACGAGATCGCGTCGGGCGGGATGGCGACGGTCCACCTTGGAAAGATGCTCGGACCGTTCGGCTTCACGAGCACGGTGGCCATCAAGCGTCTGCACGCCGCGCTCTCGAAGGATCCCGCGTTCGTCGCCATGTTTCTCGACGAGGCGCGCCTCGCGAGCCGTGTGCGACACCCCAACGTGGTCCCGGTCCTCGACGTCTACGCCGAGGAGGGCGAGCTCAGTCTGGTGATGGAATACGTGGACGGGGAGTCGCTCGCTCGCCTCTGGCGGGCCACGCACGATCGCAAGATCACGATCCCGGTTCCCATCGCGGTCGCGGTGACCGCCTCGGTTCTGCACGGGCTGCACGCCGCGCACGAGGCACGCGACGAACAGGGCGCGCTGCTCGGGCTCGTACACCGCGACGTGTCGCCCCAGAACGTCCTCGTCGGGAGCGATGGCGTGGCGCGCGTGATCGACTTCGGCATCGCGAAGGCCGAGAGCCGCTCGAACGTGTCGCGCGAGGGCCAGCTCAAAGGGAAGCTGCCCTACATGGCGCCCGAGCAGATCCAGCGCGGCGTCGTCAACCGGCGCACGGACGTATACGGCGCGTCGGTTCTTCTCTGGGAGCTCCTGAGCGGGGAACGCCTCTTCGACGGCGAGGCGGAGGGCATGATCCTGGGGCGCATCCTCGACGACGAGGTGCCTGCTCCGAGCTCGCTCCGGCCCGGCATCCCCGCCGCCCTCGACGCCATCACGCTGAAGGGGCTGGACCGCGATCAGGATCGGCGGTTCGAATCGGCGCGCGCCATGGCGCTCGAGCTCGAGAAGGCGGTACGGCCCGCGACCGCCGTCGAAATCGCCGAATGGGTGCATTCGCTCGCGGAGGCCTCGCTCAGCGAACGCCGTCAAATGCTGGCGCGCCTCGAGCGCGAGACGGCCAGCGCCGGGCGAGGGGCGGGGCGCGGCGCGACGCCGGAGGACGTGCGGACGGTCGTCGAGCCGGCCGTGGCGCGCCACGCCGGCGGGCTCGTGGCCCGAGTCCTCGAGCGGGCGCTGGGCCTCTTGCGGGCTCCGGGGCCGCGCGACCCGCGCTGAGGAATCGCGTCAAGCCGGAGACGTGCCGTCCAGGTCTCGACCACGCTCCGGCAAAGCCGGAGACGTGCCGTCCAGGTCTCGACCACGCTCCGGCAAAGCCGGAGGCGTGCCGTCAGCTGCCGCCGGACTTCGGCAGCGGCGGCGGGGGGATGCTCGGCGGCGAGTCGGTCGGCTCGCGGATCCCCAGGCTCGCGATGAGCCGCTGCAGCGATCGCCGGTTGATGCCGGCGAGCTCCGCGGCGCGGGTCACGTTGCCGCCCGTCTTTGCGAGCAGCGCACGGACGTAGAGCAGCTCGAACTGCTCGGTCCACGCGGCCCGCGCGTCCTTCAGCGGCAGGTGGACCGGAACCAGCGCTTCGGCGGGGGCCTCGGCCTCCGCTCTTCGCGGCGCAGTGGCCGGGGGAGAGGACGACGAGTATCCGAGCGACACGCTCCTCTCGATGAAATTGCGGAGCTCGCGGACGTTGCCCGGCCACGCCCGCGAGGAGAGCGACGCAAGCAGCTCCGGCGGAGGCTTCTCGTTCTCTCCGGCGTAGCGGCGGTAAAAAACCTCCGCGAGCAGCGGGATGTCCTCCGGACGGGCGCGCAGCGGAGGCAGCTCGATCTCGACGACGGCGAGCCGGTAGTAGAGGTCGTCGCGGAACGTCCCGAGATTGATGCTGCGGGCGAGGGACCGGTTGGTCGCGGCCACGACGCGGACGTCGACCTGCCGGCTCGTGTTCGCGCCGACGCGGCGGACCTCGAACGTCTCGAGGACGCGCAAGAGGCGCGGCTGCAGCGCGGGGGGGAGCTCGCCGATCTCGTCGAGGAACAGCGTCCCGCCGTTGGCTTCCTCGAACAGGCCGCGTCGATCCGTGAGCGCCCCGCTGAACGCGCCGCGCACGTGGCCGAATAGCTCGCTCTCGATGAGATTCTCCGCGATGGCGCCGCAGTCGACCACGACGAACGGGAACTTCGCCCGGGGCGACGCATCGTGTACGGCGCGCGCCACGAGCTCCTTCCCCGTGCCCGTCTCGCCCAGAATCAGGACGGAGCTGTCGGTGGGGGCGATTTTCTCGAGGACGCCATAAAGGCGGCGCATCTCGACGCTGGCGCCGACCACGTCCCCGAAGCGATGGCGCGGGGAGAGCTCGACTGTGTAGCGCTCCTGCCCGGTGCTGATCCCAAGGACGGTCTCGCCGATGCGGATGCGCGAGCCCGAGCGGACCTCCGCGGAAAAGACGCGAACGCCGTCGACGAACGTGCCGTTGGTACTGCCCGAATCGACCACGCGGACGGCCGCGCCCGCGACGCGGAGCTCACAGTGAAGGCGCGAAACCGTGCGATCCGTCAGGCGCAGCTGGCTGCCCACGGCCGTGCCGATCCGGACGCCATTCGGGCCAACCTGATGGGTCGCTCCCCGATCCGGGCCGTCGAGAACCCGCACTTCGACGGCCGGAAACTCCAGCTTTCCGTCGTGTTCAATGACCTGCGTCGTAAGGTCGGGTGCGTTCAAGGCAGATGGCAGACCGTACCAAAGGCCGCCACCGCGTCAAAGGAGGCCCACCACCTTTCAGGAGATCCGGTCCTTCTGCCAGCCCCGGCACGGGGTCAGCTCCCGAACGACGTCGCAATCAGAACAGGTACTGGAGGCGCAAGCGGCCGCTCAGCATCTCGTTGTGGAAGACGGGCGCGTTGAAGTTGGGCTCGAAGTAGCCGTTGGCGTACGCGCCGACCAGCTTGATCATCAGCTGCTTGGCCGCGATGTACTGGAGCGCGACGAACGTCTGCGTGTGTTGGAAGATCTCGTACCGGCCTTCCGTGGGGTCGTACAGCTGGTCTTCGAGCCGCGTGAAGTTGAAGCCGGCGCCCGCCATAAGGTCGCCCACGATCCGTACGTTGGCGAAGCCGCCGACGCTGTAGGTGTCGTAGCTGCCCTGCTTGTCGGCCGTGCCGTCCTGCGCCACGTGATCGACCAGGCCGTACGCGGCGTTCACCCCGAGCTCGACGATCGGATCGATGATGAGTTGGATCGCACCGCCGGCGCCGCGCTGGTTCGTGTAGTCCTTGGCCTGGTCCGCCTGGCCGCTGAGGTTCTTCCACTCGGCTCCGCCCTTGATTCGCAGACGCACCGTCGTCCCCGTCGCGTCGGACTTCGGCCCGAAATCGAGGATCCCGACCGGGCGCACCGCGAGGGTGTTCTCGCCGAACTCGTTGCCGAACTGGGTCCCGAGTTCCATGCGGAAGAAGTCCGCCGGGTAGATGTGAAGGGCCCCCTGGCCGACGCCCGCGGGCCGATAGAACGCGTAGGTCACGCCGTAGATGTTGGGCACGCTGTACTGGTTGTCGATCGCGCCGTTTCGCTCCAGCGTGTAGAGGTCCATGCCCATGCCGAAGTGGTAGACCTCCCACCCTTGATAGCGGCCGAACTGCACGTCCCACGACTTCCACTTGCCTGCCTTGATCCACACGTCGTCGACGTCGACGATGTTGGGCTGGGCCTGTGACTGATCCTTGTTCCCGACGAGCTCCGCCTGACCTTGGACGAAGTACTTGCCGTCGGACCACGTCGGCGTCACGCGGAGGACGAGGCGCCCTTGCTGAAGCCAGTACTTGGTCCCCTGCTCCGTCGGGTTCTGGCTGCGGTCGATGTGCTCGTAGCCGGAGTCCATCCACACATAGCCGGAGACGCCGATGCCGGTCTTGGGATAGTAGGGCCATTGCAGGTCGGTGAACTCCGACCAGAGCGAGCCGCCGAACAGCCCGCGCTTGCGATCTTCGGGAAACGCCGACGGAGGCAAGCGCTGGAGGAACGGGACCCCCAACACGGTGTCGCCGCTCTGGGCGCCGCCGCCCTGAGCGGGCTCCGCCTGGGCGTCCGGAGTGGGTGCCGTCGTTGCGGCCGGCGGGGGCGAAGCGGCGGGCGCCTGTGGCGCGCTCTGCGCGAAGGCCGGACCGGCGGTGGCGCATGCCGTGAGCCACGCACTGGCAGCTGCGATTCGGCGGAAACAATCGGTAGGGACGCGGATTCTCATTCTGGTTTTTCTCACGCTGGAGTTGGCCTTCGGATGTACGTATCCAGTCCGCAGAGAGCCTCCCCGGCGAACGGTACGCGGCGAGTTGCGACGCGCCGTAGCTACTGCGGCGGTTGAACCACAGTCATCATGTCTGAGAGAGAGAGATTGTCGGAGCTCCCTCCGACCTGAATCTGCACGACCCCGGTCCGAGGGTGCCAGGCATTCGCGTTCGTATCCCAGTATTTGAGATCGGCGAGGCGTATGGGCAGCGTGACGCGCTTGGTCTGCCCGGGGTTCAGCGTTACCCGCTGGAACGCCTTGAGCTCCTTCGCGGGACTACGCACCGTGGCCTGCGGATACGACGTGAAGAGAAGCGCGATCTCGTCCCCGGCCACGGCACCCGTGTTGGTGACGTCTGCCTGTACGTAGACGACGCCGTTCGGTGTCACCGTGCTGCATGGCACCTGCAAGTTCGAGTACTTGAAGGTGGTGTAACTAAGGCCGTGCCCGAAGGCGAATTCCGGCTGCTTCATGTAGTGATCGAAGTACTGATAGCCGACATAATAGTCGAAGGGAGTCGTCGTGGCCCCCCGGAACTGCGGCTCGTCGTCCAACCCGGTGCAGCAGTTCTGCTTGCAAGCGGCGTCGGTCGCGGCGCAGCCGCAGACGGCTCCGTCGGGGTGCGGCTCGCACTTCGGCCATGTCATGGGGAGCTTGCCGCTGAAGTTGGCCTTGCCGAGGAGGAGCTGCCCCAGCGCGTTTCCCCCGTCCATGCCGGGGTACCACGCCATCACGAGCGCCGGCACCTTCGAAAGCCACGGCATGTCGATGACGGATCCTGCCTCGATGACGACGACCATGGGCTTGCCGAGCGCCGCGATCTTGGTGACCAGGTTGTTCTGGAAGTTTTGGATTTCCGGGTTCCCGGTGCGCAATGCCCACTTCGCGTCGAGCGCGAGCGAGAAGCGATCGCCGGCGCCGGTGTACTCCTCACCCTCGTCCTCCGGCGTCAACCCCACGACGACGACCACGAAATCCGCCTTCATCGCCGCGTCTTCAGCGCATGTCGGACAGCATGTGGGGGCCATGCAACTGGGGGTATTGGCGTCGGCCATGATGCTGTCGTCGCCCTGAATGACCGTGATGCCGCTGCCCGCAGCCGCCGAAACCCCGTCAAACGGCCCGGAGCTCTTGGCTGGATCCGAGTAGACACGGCTGCTGCCCAGGTCGCCGACGAGAAATTGTCCGCCGCCGGCCAGGCTTCGTCGTGAATCCGAGAAGTCGATCGAATCGTCGACACCTCCGAACGGAACGTGAAAATCGACGTGCGCGCCGACGACGGCGATGGTCTTGACGGTGCTGGTGTTGATCGGCAGCGTGTTGTTGTCGTTCTTGAGGAGTACGGCGCCCTCGATCTCCGCCTGGCGCGCGAGCGCGATGTGCGCGTCGTTGTTTGCGATCGAGTACTTCGAGGTGAACGTGGTCGTCGGGGCGCGCATCCCGACGGTCCGAGATACGAGATCCCCGACGTTGAAGCGATACTTCTCCAGCAGGATCCTCGTCGCCGACGCGTAAATCGCGGACGGTGGGATCGCGCCGATGTTCCCGCCGGTGGCCGCGGCGAGGGCCTCGAGCTGCTGGTAGTTGTAGGACCAGGGCAGCTCCATATCCAAACCGGCGTACACACCGGCCGCCGCATTGGCCTGGAGCGCGTCCGAGGTTGCGAACGCGGTTCCGGGCGGCATCGCCCACCAGTCGGTCAAGATGAAGCCCTTGAAGCCGAAGTCGTCGCGCAAGATGTCGGTCAAGAGGTGCTTGTCGATCGTCGTCTTGGTCGGGTTTGCGCCGGGCCCGATCTGGACGAGGTTGTACGAGGCCATGATGCACGAGACGCCGGCGTCGCGGATCACGGCGCCGAAGTGCGGGGTGTAGTGCTCGCGGAGCGTCTGCTCGTCCAATTCCGAGTTGTTGCTCGCGCGGCCATCTTCGATGTCGTACGCGGCGAAGTGCTTCGCGCAGGCCGGAATGTACGTCTGCGCACCCGCCGCGAACGCCGTCCCCAGTCGCCCCATCTCGAAGGAGTCCTCGCCGTAGGTCTCCTGCGCGCGGCCCCAGAGCGGGTGACGCAGAACGTTGATCATCGGCGCGAGCACCATCGTATTGGGCGAACCGGTCAGCGGGTCGACGGAGGTGAGCACCTCCTCGCCGATGGCCTCGCCGATCTGGTACTCGAGGTCCATGTCGAACGCGGCGGTCCGTGCCTCCGGCACCGGGAAGGCCGTCGAAAAGCCGTCGCCTCCTGCAGGCAGCTCGGCGTTCAGGCACGCTCCACGCGGCCCGTCGCGGAAGTGGTAGCCGCGGATGTTCTTGCCCGGATTGTCGTACGTACGGAAGATGTCCCCGTAGTTGGAGCCGCCGCCGTTCGTCGTCCCGCGCATCTGATCGGCGGCTTCGGTCACCGTCATTTCGGCGACGATATTGCCCACCTGCTTCTCCACCTTCGGGTCGATGCTGTAGCCGGGCGTCCACGGGTCCGCGTACTTCTGGTCCGTGCACGCCATCTTGTTCACGGTGGGGGGAGCGCCGTCGACTTCGTACGTCCCGCCGTCGAACGTGAGGGGCCAGGTGACCCCGCCATCGCCGCCCGGGTAGCCGGTTACTTGCCCATCCGAAGTGACGTGCGAGCACGCCACTGCGATCGTCGCCGCGAGAATGAGGACGGCGCTGGCTGCAACGGCGAGGGCGGACGGGGTATGTGCTTTGTGCATGTCTTCCGGCACGATCGGAACCTCCAAGGCTCTACTTGCAGCTGGGCAAATCGGCTGCGTTATGAAAACCCGTATCGATCAACAGCGCTCGCGCGTTTTCGGCCGTCACGAGCATCACGGGAACGAAGACGACCGGCACTCCCTGCGCGTTCGTCCCCGCGTCGACTGTCTTGCCCTCGAGCAGCGAGGCGGCCACCTTTGCCGCCTCGGTCGCGAGGGGCTCGATGGCCTTGAGGACCTCGATGCTCTGCTTGCCCTCGCACACGTAGTTCACGTTGGCTGCGTCGGCGTCTGCCCCCGCGATGAAGATGTGACGCCCGCCGAGACCGGCGGCCTGCACGGCCTGCACGGCGCCGCGCGCCATCCCGCTGTTATTGGCGAGAATCGCCTGAATGTTTCCCTTGGTCTTCGATATTGCGTCTTCCACCGTCTTGAGAGCCTGCTCCGGCGGCCATGCGTCGTGGTTTTTCTCGACGACGAGCGAGATGGCGCCCGTGTCGACGTAAGGCTGCAGCGTTTCGTGGTACCCGCGCGCGATCTCGGTCGCCACGCTGTGACCCGACTGGCCGTCGAGCAAGACGTAGTTGCCTCTCCCGCCGGTCGCTTTGATGGCCTCCTCCGCCTGGAGCGCGCCCACCCGATAGCTGTCGTGCGCGACGTAGAAATCGGCCCCGGGGACGGAGCGATCGTAGGCTATGACCTTGGCGCCGTGCGCGTGCGCCTTCGCCACGTAACCGCCGGCCGCGGCGCTGTCGGTGGGCTGAATCACGAGGACGCGCGTCTTGCGCGCCAGCGTGTCCTCGACCTGCGAAAGCTGGCGAGCGTTGTCGTTGTCCGCGGAAAGGGTGAAAACGGTGAGTCCCTCTTTCCGCGCCGTCTCTTCGAAATATTGCTGGTCCTTCTTATAGCGTTCCTCTTGCAGAGTCGAGAGAAGAAACGCGACGCGCCGGTTGCCCGCGCCGTTGTCCGCGGTCTCGGCGGCGTCGGCCCTCGCCATGCTCTTGCCGCAGCCGGGCAATGCCACCGACGACGTAAGCAAGAGGAAAACTTGAATCGAGGCGTTCATGGCGCGTCGTGCTGGGTGGACCAGGAGTCGAGCGTCGACGCGCCGAGCAGGATCATGCCCGTCAGGATCAGCTGCCAGTTCGAGCTCAGGTTCAGGAGGTTCATCCCGTTCGACAGCGTGCCGAAGATGAGGGCTCCGAGGAGCGTCCCCAGCATGGTCGCCCGTCCCCCGGAGAGGCTCGTCCCGCCGATGACGACCGCCGTGATGACGTGCAGCTCGCGGTTGAGCCCCATGTTGCCCGGTGTGACGCCGTTCGTGCGCGCTGCGGCGACGAGAGAGGCCACGGCCGTGAGGACGGCCGTCATGAGGTACACGCTCACTTTCACGCGCGTGACCGGGATGCCCGACAGGCGCGCGGCCTCCGGGTTTCCTCCGATCGCGAACGCGTAGCGACCGAGACGGCTCGAGCGCAGCTGCACCCCTCCGACGAGCGTGACGATCGCCGCGATCAGCACGGGCACGGGCATGCCCTCGCGGTAGATCCACAGGAGGCAGAGGAACACGGCGGTGATCACCAGGCCCTGCATCGCACGCAGCCAGGGACTCGGCGCTGCGAGCGCGAACGCGCGCCTGCGCCGGTCGGTCTCGACCAGGATCGCGATCGCGAGCACGAATCCGGCGATGCAGGTGGCGATCGACGCCGAGGGCGAAATGCGGCCGCCGAGGAGGGCGAAGTCCGTCCCCATGGGGGACAGGCCGCGCGCGTCCGACAGGAGCAAGGCGAGCCCGCGATAGGCGAGGAAGCCGCTGAGAGTCGCCATGAAAGGCGCGATGTTGAGCTTCGCAACCAGAAAGCCGTGCCAGAGCCCGACGAGCACCGACACGCCGATCGCGGCGGCGACGGCGACGGCCGCCGGCTGGTGGTGGTCGATCTGCAGGGTCGCGGCGACCACCCCGAACAGGGCCATTCCGGCGCCGACCGAGAGGTCGATCCCACCGGTGAGCACGACGAACGTCATCCCGACGCCGATGATGACGATCTCCGAGATCTGGGCCGTAACGTTGCTCAGGTTCTCCGGCGTGAGGAAGGCCTCGCGGGTGCCCGGGTGCACGGCCAAGACGCACCATAGGAAAACCAGCACAGCGGCGGTCCGCAGCGTGCGGGAATGACGTAACTCTGAGATCGGCGGCAGCGCCCGTCGCGCATTCATGGGGAGGAGCGCGTGAATCATGCCGGGACTCGGGTGTGGTCGACAATGGATTCTCGGCCGGACGACCCCGCCGTGGACAGGCGCACGATAGCCTCTTGCGTCGCCGATGGACCGTCGATTTCTCCGACGACTCGACCGTTCTGCAGCACCAGCACGCGATGGGCGAGGCGCAGCACTTCGATGAGGTCCGACGACGCGAAGAGGATGGCCACCCCCTTGCGCGCCAACTCTTCCAGGATCCCGTGGATCTCTTCTCGGGCCCCTACGTCGACTCCTCGTGTAGGCTCATCGAGCAGCAGGATCCGCGGTGGACGCTCCAGCCACTTGCCGAGGACGACCTTCTGCTGGTTTCCGCCCGACAGCGTCGCGACGCTCGCCGCGGCCTCGCCTCGAATCTGCAGCGCCTCGATGCGCTTGGCGGCGACGCGCGCCTCGGCCCCGCGATCGACGAGCCCCACGCGCGCCGTGGCGCCCATCACGTCGGTCGACTCCAGCACCGGGAGCGCCAGGTTTTCCGCGACCGTCATCCCGAACACCAGCCCCGCCGACTTTCGGTCCTCCGGCACGAAGGCGATCCCGTGCTCGATCGCGGCGCGCGGCGAATCGATGTGGACCTCACTGCCATCGACGGCGATTCGCCCGGTCGTCCCGGCGCGTGCGCAGCCGAACAGCGACGAGAGCAGCGCCGTTCGTCCGGAGCCCATCGGCCCGCAGACCGCGAGAATCTCGCCGCGCCGGAGGGAGAAGGAGACCCCAGACACAGCGTCCCCCTTCGTCCCGTCGCCGTTTCCATGTGCGCGAGGTGCCGAGCGAACGTGAAGGTCCCGTACGTCGAGCGCCGGCGCCTCCGCCGTCGAGGCCGCCGCCGCCGCCGGCGGCCTGCTGTCCACCGAGCGACCGATCATCGCGCGCACCACCCGCTCCGGCGTGGTTTCGCTCGTGACGAGCGTCGCGGCCGTGCGCCCGTCCCGGAGGACCGTAATCCGATCGCAGAGCGCGAAGATCTCGTCGAGGCGGTGCGAGACGTAGACGCACGTCGTGCCCTGATCCCGCAGCGAGCGGAGCCAGCCCATCAGGAGCGAGGCTTCGCGCGCCGTGAGCGCCGCCGTCGGTTCGTCCAGGACGAGCACGCGCGGGTCGTCGGGGAGGGCGCGCATGATCTCGACCATCTGTCTCAGCCCGAGCCCGAGCTTCGCCACGGGCTTGGTCACGTCGATCGCGTCCTCCAGACCGAAGCGCGCGAGCTGCCTGCGCGCCATCGCCTCCAGCTTCGCGTTGTCCACCAGGCCGAAGCGCCGCGGCTCCCGTCCAAGCAGAAGGTTTTGCGCCATGCTGAGCTCGGGGACGAGCGTGAGCTCCTGGTACACGACGGCGATTCCGGCGCGCCGTGCGTCGGCCGGAGAGGCGAACCGCTGCACGACCCCGTTCAGGATGACGTCGCCTGAATAGGTGCCGAAGGGGTGGACGCCGGAGAGGACCTTGAGCAGGGTGGACTTGCCGGCCCCGTTCTCCCCGCAGAGCCCCATGATCTCGCCCGGGCGCCCCTCCAGGTCGGCCCCACGCAGCGCGCGCACCCCACCGAAGGCCTTCTCGACGCGCGAAAGCTTCAGGGAGGAACGGGGGGGGTCCAGGGTCATCGGGCTCGGGCGTCGGCCCGATGAGCGCAGGCGATGTGCCGCGGGGTGGGGAGGCTGTCTCTTATACACATCTCCGTGCC
>CALKVG010000201.1 GCA_937998045.1 uncultured Myxococcales bacterium | reverse complement strand
ATGCTAGATTGACTTACGTGGACGTGGTCTTGCGCAAGCTCGGAAAGGGCGCCCGGGCCGTGGCCGGCCGGCTGGTGCGAGCACCACGCAAAGGCTCGGTCGTCGTTATCGAGTTCCCGGATGGGATGCACGAGTACGTGACGACCCCGGTGAAGCGGGTTCTGCGCATCGCCGGTCGCGAGGTCTTCTACATCGAGACCATCAACAGTCGCTATCGCCTCGAGGTCCGCAGCCGCGAGGCAACCGCCGCCGAAGGCACGGGCTGAGCCTCGCCGCCGCGAGGCGCTCGCGGGCGCTTCCCCGGGTGTCGTCGGGCTTGACTGCAGCGGGCCCGCCCGGGCATGGTGCGCGCCGTGGGAAAGCACGACCGCCGCAACTCGATGAAGATGAAGCGCCGCAAGTCGCAGGTGAACAAGAAGGCGCGGCTCAAGCGGCACTCCGCAGAGCGAAAGGCCGCGACGGCCCAGGGAAGCGCCAAGAAGTCGCCGGCCCCGAAGAAGGCTTCTAAGGGAGCTTCGGCCGCGCCGACGCCCGCGCCATCGGCTCCCGCGGCACCGCCGTCGGTCCCATCCCCGCCCACGACTCCAACGGGCTCTGCGCCCGCCGCCTGAGAGGCGTCAGTCGCTCGCCGGCTCTGTCCCGGGCTCGGGATCGCCGGTCAGTCGGACCGTCGGAAACCGAGCCGGGGGGTGCGCGGCAGGCGCCTCGTAGAGGACAGGCTCCCCGAGCAGGCCGGCTTCGCCGTCGACTCGCTGCTCGTCGACCAGCTTCCAGCCGCCGGGGCGATCCCTCCAGCTCTGCCGGAGCGTGGTCGAGCGCAGCAGCTGGTCCTCGGGCCGGTACCACGCGACCCGGACGAGAACGTCCACGTCGTGATCGCCGTGCGGACGCATCCCGTCGATCTCGACGTCGGCCACTCGCACGCTCGCGCCCCATCCGCGGTGCTGCAGCACGAATTTGTCCCGAGCGTCCGGCGCGACGTGCTCGATGAGGAGCTCGCTTCGTCCGAAGCGCGAGTCGACGTTGAACTCCTGCACCGTCTGTTGGGCGCGCGCGAGCGGGGTTTCGGGCATGGGGCAGCCGGTCAGGAGTGCTGCGACGGGAAGGGCCGAGGCGACCAGGTACGTACGCATCGTGCTCCGCGAGGAGCGCACACGTTCGGGGAGCGGGCCAAGTTTCGTGTCCGTCAGAAAGGGATCGAGGCGACGAAGTACGTCTTGTCGATTCCGCCGCTGGCGAGGCCTCTCGCGTACCCGGCCCGGAAGGTGAACCCGAGGACGTAGCCGAGGGTCATGTCGAGCCAGAGCTCGCCGCCGATTCCCGTCTTGAATTCCGCGGTGGCGGCGTTGTCGAACGCGCTCCCGTAGTCGACGAAGGCGGCCCCGCTGATGCGGTTCAAGAAGAAGGGCAACGTAGAGGGTCCGCGGTCGATGTTCGCGATCGGGAACCGGTACTCCGCGTCGAAGAGCGCGTAGTAGCTTCCCGCTTCGGCGACGACCGGATACCCGCGGAGCGCGATCCCTCCCTGGATCAGGTAGTTCTGAACGACGTTCACGACCGGGAGATCGATGAAGCCCCCGACGTAGAACGGGCCGCGGCCCCCGCGGTTTCCTCCGCTCATGCCGCCGCCCGCGTGGAGCGCGAGCGCGTGGTGATGGAGCCACGGCATGAGGTAGTAGGTCGCGATGTTGAACGTCGCGGCGTACCCGGTGAAGTCGCTCGCCAGCGCCTCGTCGGCGACGTCGAAGGTCGCGCCGACGGCGTAGCCGTGCTCGTTGCCGACGCTGTAGAGGTAGCCCTGCGCGTTCGAGTAACTCCAGCCGAGGTGCAGCGTGCCGAGCGTTCCACGCGTCGGGATGCTCGGCGTGTCGTACGGGTTGAGCTGGGACACGGGGAGCGGGAGCTCGCCTGCCGTGCGCGCCAGACTGTACGAGAGGTCGAAGGACTGGGAGTCGAAGGCGCGCGGCATCGAGTACGCGATCTCGCTCGTGGCGCCGACGGTCTCCTGGATCCACTCGACCGCATTGCTTCCCAGGCGGTAGTCGGTCTCCGGCGCGATCGTGCGAAAGACGCTCAGTCCGACGTCGAAGGGCAGCCGCCCGTAGGTGTACGCGACGCTCCCCTCGAGCTCGGGGTGCTCCCATTCCGTGGTCACCGTCGCCGTGAGCGAATGGTGCCCCGCGATGTCGCTGCCCGCCGCGGTGAGGATCGTGGCCTGCCCGAAGTTCCCAGGGGTGATCTGGAGGGAGTACTTGCGCGCAGCGAGCGTCGTCCATGGCTCGTACGGCTTCGGAACGATGTGCAGCGGCGTGGGTTCGGGGGGGGGTGCGGGGCGCATCTCTTCGTAAGGCAGGGCGGGCAGCCACTGCGACTCGTCGAGGGACATCACGAAGAGGTCGTAGCCCTCGTGCGTGTAGCCGAGGTACGCGATCGACTTGCCGTCGGGTGATGGTTCGGGCTGGTAGGCGCCGTTGATCGTGTTGGTCACCTGCTTCAGCGCGCCGGTCGCCAGCTCGTAGGCGTAGACGTTCATGACGCCCGTGCGATCGGAGTGGAAGTAGAGCCAGCGCCCGTCGGACGAGTACACAGGATCGCCGTCGACGGCGCGGTCGTGCGTCACGTTCACCCAGGAGCCGTCCTCGGTGTCGACGATCCTCACGTCCCGATAACCGCCGTGTTGCCACGCGCTGTAGGCGACGTGGCGGTTGTCGGGGGACCAGCGCGGGGTGAACGCCTGATCGAAGCGGGCGCTCCGCACCAGCGGGCGCACGTTGACGAGCGTATGCCCGCGCCCATCGGGCGCAGGCACGATGTCGGCCATCATCAGGTACGTGGTCCCGCGATGGTTCGTGGTGAACGCGACCCGGCGTCCGTCGGGCGAGACGCTCGGATCGACGGCGCGCCACCCATGGCTCCAGCGGACGCGTTTGCCCTCGAGCCCGACGGGGCTCTTCTCGTGCGCGGGCAGCTCGAAGAGGTCGTCGAAAAAGAAGAGGTTGTTGAAGACGTCGTTCGCGTTGAAGACGGCCGTGCCGTCGGGCAGAAACGAAGGTCCGGTGACGCCTCCCGTCCGGATCAGCAGCTCTCGACGGTCTTCGCGCGAGCCGACGACCGCTCCGTCCGCCGAGCGCACGAGCGGCAGCGCCCACACGCCCGGCGTCGTGTGCCCGTCGTCGATGAATCCGCAGAGTTCACCGGCGTGCTCGGGCCACGCGTTCGGCGGGATCCACCGCGGACGCCCGGCGGTGTTCCCCTTGTGCGTGACGCGGACCCCTTCGCGCAGGCCGCGCGCGCGGATGGCGTCGGCCTGCTCGCCGAACGAGCGCTTCAGCGAGTCGATCCAGGCGGGGTAGAGCTCTTCGAAGGTCTTGCCCGTCGCGCGGCGTATCGACCGGTTGATGGCGAACGGGATGATCTGCTGGCCGTAGTCGTCGATCATCGCGCGGATCGCCTGCTCGCCGTACGTCTCGGCGATCCACTTCAAGAAAAACGACCCGTAGAGGTACCAGATATTTCCCTGGGGCCAGCGCCGCGGAACGTTCGAGAACACGTCGAGCGTCGCGGTGTTCCCCTCCAGGACGTCGGCGCGCATCCACATGTTCCACATCGACGATCGCAGGCGCCCGCCGCTCGTGCGCTCGCTCTCCTCGAACACGGCCAGCCCCTCCAGCAGCCAGTGGGGCTGCACCTGGTTGGGAGCTAACGTCTTTCCCAGGATGCGGTTGACCAGCGCGGGAATACCCCCGATGTGATCGGTGTGCAGGATGTGCGTGTACTCGTGCGTGAGGAGCTCGAGGTACCAGTCGTCGACGTCACCCAGCGGCGACATGTCGTCGGGGGCCGTGACGTAAAGGCGCACGGCGTTGTAAGGGACGGCGCTCGCCGAGCCGTTGGCGCTGTCGGTCTGATCGGTCAGCAGCACCTCGGTCTTCTCGCTGGGCACCCATCCGACGGCGGGCGCGAGGCGAGCGAAGATCGCCTCGGCCAGGTTCGCGACGTCGTCGGCCACCTCGTCTTCGGTGGAGTAATAGGTGATGCGAAAGTGAGGCGTTTCGAGCGTCTTCCAGAGAAGGCGCGGGTCGTCGGCGGCGCGCGCGGACCGCGCCAGAAGTTGGAGCGCAACGACGACGAACGCGAAGAGGAAGCCGCAGCGGCGCAAGCCCGGCGCAGTCTAAACTCTCTTCCGGCTCTAGGCTTTAGCCTTCAGCCCGGTGGTGGGGGAACGCCGCCGAGCCGAAAGCTGGAGCGTGCAGGCCGAAGCCAGTCCGACGCGCTTCGCTCACAGGTCGTCGTGGAACATCGGCTCGCGATTGCGCACATAGCGATACACGAGCTGTCGAGCCTCCGGGGTGATCTCGGTGAACTGAGCGCCGAAACCGGGAGGCGCGTCGCTGCCCCCGTCGTTGGCCTCGCGCCGCCAGCGGACGATGGCGTTCGCTTCGAACTCGTAGCCGCCGGGCAGTGACACCTTCAGGCGTACGGGCGCGCCGAGCTTCGGGAGTTTGTACGTCGACACGAACAGTCCGCCGTGATCGACGATGTCGTTGCCGGATAGCCCCTTGTA
Organism: uncultured Myxococcales bacterium; assembly: GCA_937998045.1. Lineage (GTDB taxonomy): Bacteria > Myxococcota_A > Polyangia > Polyangiales > Polyangiaceae > Palsa-1150. The sequence goes on along the minus strand of CALKVG010000201.1, from coordinate 19,283 downwards.
AAAGTTGCTCGGACTGTGCGCTCCGAGCTCGGCGGGCACGACGGGTGCGTCGCCCGCCGGTGCGTAGGCACGCGGCGCCGGCTGCGCAGCGGGGGCCGCGGGATAGCCTGCAGGCGGTGCGGCCGCAGGGGCGGCGCGTGCCGCCGCCGGGGGCTGCTGTGGAGGAGCATACGCGGCCGGCGGGGGCGCATGGGCGGCGGGTTGCGGCGCCGGTGCTGCGCGAGGAGCGGGGGCGGGCTGCGGCGGCGGAGGCTGAGGCACCGCCGCTCGTGGTTGCATCGCGACGGGCGCGGGCTGCGCGGGCGCGGGCGCCGCCGGCTGCTGGGCCTGCGTGGCCCGCACGAGGGAGTGCACGCTGCCGAGCGCCCCGGCGACCGATTCCATCGCCGAGACGACGGCCTGCTGCTGCTGCGGCTGCGCCTGAAGCTGGGCGAGCGCCGTCTGCACGCACGTGAGCGCGGTCTGCGCGTTCGCCGCGAGCATCGCACCGCCCGAGCGCTCGATCTGGTGCAGCGCTCCCATTGCCTGCGCAATGGGAGCCGCCAGGTCGAGGATCTGGGGAGGCACTTTCGGGTCGGCTTGAAGGGCGTTCAGACCGCGCGCGAGCGACTCCCGGGCCGCGCGGGCCAGCGTGACGGTGTCAGACACGGTGGCTTTCTCCTCAGCGAAGATCGAACCGTAGCCGGACGCTCCGCGCAATGGGAATCATCGGCTCAGGTTCGGCTCGAAGGACCGCCGGGCGCTCCCGACGCGCACGTGGTGGCCGCGCGGGCGACGATGCGCGCGAAATCGGCGGGACCCAGCCACGTCTGGTCGTCCTCGGCCCGCCCCTCGAGAAGCTCGAGAGCGCCATCGCCCGCGCGGACGACGGCGATACCGTCACGCCGGACCGCCGCTTCGCCGGGGGCGAGCGCCCGCGGGTAGTCGAGCGTCGCTCGCGCGCCGACGACGACGACGACTTCATCGCCGATCTCGGTCCAGGCACCTGGCCACGGGGCCGCCGCACGGATCCTGCGTTCGATCCGCTCCGCCGACCACGCCCACCGCAGCGCCAGCTCGTCCTCCCCGGGCTTCGGGGCGGCCGTAGCCTGCGACTCGTCCTGGACCCGCGGCGTCGGCGGTTTCCCCTCGGCGTACGCCCGCACCGTCTGGCGGAGGAGCGCGAGCGACGGTCGATCGAGGGCTCGCGCGAGCCGCCACGAGTTCCAGCGCGGGTCGACGGCAAGCGTCCTCTGCCCCAGGATGGGGCCCGTGTCGTACTCGGACTCGAGGAGATGAGCCGTGACGCCGGTCGTGGTGTCCCCGGCGTCGATCGTCCAGAAGTACGGATCGGGCCCGCGCAGCTTCGGCAGAAGGGACGGATGCACCCCGATGGGGGTAGCGAGCGCGAGGACTGCCGGAGGGATCCGCCTGGGCCAGAACCAGCTTACGAGCAGCTCCGCGCGAGAGCGCTCCAGGTCGGCGAGGGCCGCGTCCGTCTCGAGGTCCGGTGTCTGGTGGACCCGTGGCGCGCCGACCCGCCTGACGAGACGGCGCAGCCCTCGCTCGGGAAGGACGCCCGCGTAGACGACCTCGTGACCGTCGCGAGCGAGCAAGAGCGCAGCGAGCGGCAGTCCGAGGAACGCAATCCGCAAAGGCGCTCAGGTGGGAGTGACCGGTGGCACGATGACCCCGGGCGTCGGCTCCTCGCCGGACTGCCTGAGGAGCGCGGTACGGACCGCGTGCTCTACCAGCTGCCAGAGCTGCTGCCGGTCGGTCACCCGGCCCAGGAACCCGATCGGGATCCGGAAGCCACCCTTGTCGCGCCTGCCGCCGCCGTAGGGGCGACCTTTCTCGTCGGCCCCGAACGCTTGCTCCAGCCATGCCGCCGGATCCACGCTCGGCGAATGCGTCCGGAGCGAGCCCTCGATGTACTTGTCGCCCACGACGCCATACACCACGCACGTGTCGATGTCTTCGCGACGGACGAGGAAGTCCGCGGCCTGGGCGATCGTGTCGCGCTCGGCCTCGCTGACGAAGCCGACTCCCGCCATGGCGAAGTTGCGGCGCACGACGAGCGCCTGAAGCGCGCGCGCGATGACGTCCATCGCGGTCGGCGCAATGAGCCGGCGGGACAGGTCCTGTAGGAGGTCCCGATCGCAGACCTCGACGATCTGCCCGGCGGCGCGAAAGTCGGCCGCGCGCGCCAGCATGAAATCGTCGGTGTCGGTGGCGAGGCCGTGCATCAGCGCCGTAGCGATGCGGCGGTCCTCCTCCACGTCGGGATCGAGGGTGGTGAGCTCCTGCAGGTACTCGACGAAGATCGTCGCGGTAGCGCCGACGTCGACCCGCATGTCGACGAAGCGCGCCTTGGGGGGAGCGTTGGCGCGGTGGTGGTCGACGATCGTCAGGACCTCGAACTCGCCCGCGTCCGTGAGGTCGGGGTCGACCTCGTGGGCATCGACGAGCGCGAGGAAGTCCACGCGCCCGACCTCCCGCACGCTCTTGATTTTGCGGAGCTCAAGCCCCAGAAGCTTCACGAGCGCGCGGTTCTCCCGGTGGCTCAGCTCGTGGCAATAGCCGACCGTCGTCTGCGCTACGCCCAGGCGCTGGGCGATGTGCGCTTGCGTGATGGCGCACGCGATCCCATCCGGGTCCGGGTGACCGCGGAGCGCGATGAGCACGTTCTTGCCGCGCGCCGCGGCGAGCGCTTCCGCGAATCCACGGGCGCGCGGCTCGGGCGGCGGCAGGTTTGCCGGCGCCAAGCGTCGGACCGGTTCCGTCATTGTGGGGGGAATTGTGGACACGATTGCACCGACAAATCCAGGCTACCGGCAGAATTGACTGAGCTTGGTTCCTTCCGGCGTCCGTGTAACGCACGGATGATGCCAACAGGGCAGAGGCGCGAAAGTCCGACGAAAAATGCGCGAACGTCGTCCACTTACCCGCCGTGGAGCCGGCTGCCCCGGTTCGGATCGGACGCGCCCGACGACGAGCGTCGTTCGCGAGTCTTCGGTGTCCCGTTTGGCACTTGGTAGTCTGCGCACCCGCCGCGATGTACGCCAGCCGCTACGCGAGGACGCGCTTCTTGCGCTCGGTACTGGCTCCGCTCGCGCTGGCGCTGCCGCCCTTGGCGTGGGTGGCCGACGCCACACGCCGGGCCTCCCTGACTCCGCTGGGACGCGACCAGGGCATCTTCCAGTACATCGCGTGGGCCCTCCGTCAGGGCCAAGTCGACTACCGCGATGTTCGCGACGTCAACGGCCCTCTGACGCACTGGATTCATCTGGCGTTCCTCATGGTCGGGGGCGCAGACGAGCACAGGTTTCGCGTCCTCGACCTTTTCGTCACCGGGCTCACCTTCGCGGCAGTCGGCGCTTGCCTCCCCGGCCTGAGGTCCCGGCGACGCCCCGACGCGCTCGAGCGCGTCGCATGGGCGGTCGCCGGATGGGTCGTGCTGAGCGGACAATACCTGCTGTACGGCTTCTGGGATCTGGCCCAGCGCGAGAGTTTCTTCGACTGGTTCCTGCTGCCGAGCGTGGCGCTGCAGCTCGTCGCCCAGGCCCCGTCGCGCCGGGCGCTGCCGCCCCGCCGCCCCATCCTCTTGGCGGTCGTTGGAGCGCTGAGCGTCGTGCCGTGGTTCGGCAAGCCGACGTACGCGGCTTTCACGCTCGTCCAGCTCGTGGCCGTCGTCTGCGACGATACGCTGCCGTGGCCGCGTCGGCGCGCCTTGCTCGCGTTCGGCGCCGGCGGGGCGATCGGCGCCGCTTCTCAGCTCGGCGTGCTCGCGGCGCTCGGCGCGCCGCTTGCTTTCGCGCGCATCCAGCTCGTCGACGTGCCCGCGATGTATAGGTTCATCTGGCCTCGCGCCGCGATGGACATCTTCTCGAACGCGTGGTGCGCGACTCAGGCGATCTTCGCGATCACGGGCGCCGTCGTCCTGGTCGGTCTCGTCGCCCTTCGCGAGATGCCGCCGCGCGTCCTCGGGGTGGCGCTGCTGCCGATATGCGCCCTCGGCAGCGTGGCGGCGCAAGCCAAGGGCTTCCCGTATCACTTTCATCCGCTCACGGCGTCCGTTCATCTGCAGTGGCTCGTCTTCGCGGCGTGGCTCTCGGAGCGCACCCGCGTCGGCCGCCGAGACCGCGCGCTCCTGCGCCTCGCGCCTCTCGCCGCAGCGACCGTCTTCGCCCTGCGCATCGCCACGTCGATGGAGGACTCGCCTCACATCCGGGCGACATGGTTGCTCTGGGGAGCGGCTACGCCCGAAGCGAGGTCGACGCGCGAGTACTTCGCCCACTTCCCCGAGGTCGACTACTTTCCGTACGAGCTGCGCGAGACCGCCGAATACCTGCGCGATCACACGCAGCCGCAAGACCGCGTGCAGCTTTACGGGATGGACCCATACCTCCTCTTTCTGGCTCGGCGCCTCAGCGCCACCCCGTACATTTACGCTTACGACCTGAACGCCGACGCCGCGCTCGGCGGCGGCACCGGCGGCCGACCCGACGGACCTCAGTCCGAGCGCATCCGGGCGATCCGCGACGCGCACGAGGCCGACTTGCGCGCGCGCATCGCCGCGCAGCCTCCCGCGGCGTTCGTGTTCCTCGACGGCGCGCCGTTGCTGGCGCAGACGGACGCCTGGAACGATTTCGCCGATCACTGCGCGGGCACGGCCGACTGGGTGCGCGCGCGGTATCGAGAAACGGCGCGCTTCGGCCACGACCACGTATGGTTAAGGAAGGATCTTGCAGCTGAGCCGGAAGCGCCGGCGGAGTCCCCGGACGATGCGCCCGACCAGGGTCCTTAAGCTAAAGTACCGATCCCCCGAGACACCCAATCAATGGTCGATACAACCGAGAGTACGAGCGCCAGTTCCACCTCGCCGTCATCAAGCTGGTCGCCACAACCGGCGAGCGGCTCGCTCTCGATAACTCCAGGTCCTGCGTCCGTTCAGCCCTCGCCGAACGGCGAGGGCCTGGACACTCGCGCGAGCACCCTCTACCTGAACCGCGAGCTCTCCTGGCTCGAGTTCAACGCACGCGTCCTCGACGAGGCCGATAGCGAGAGCGTGCCCTTGCTCGAGCGCCTCAAGTTTCACGCGATCGTCGCCAGCAACCTCGACGAGTTCTTCATGGTCCGCGTGGCGGGCCTGAAGCAGCAGCTCACCGGTGAGGTCGGCGACCTCGGGCCGGACGGAATGACGGTGGCCGAGCAGCTCTCGCGGATCGCCGCGCGCGTCCACGAGCTGGCCGCGGCGCAATCCCACGGCCTCGAGGCGCTCCTTCCGAAGCTCGCCGAGGCGGGAATCGTCTTCGTGAAGCCTACGGAGCTCGCAGCCGATGCGCTCGCCGAGCTCGACGCCCGGTTCGAGAACGAAGTGTTCCCGATCCTCACGCCGATCGCGATCGACCCCGGGCACCCGTTCCCTCAGGTCCGCAATCGCAGCTTGAACCTGGGCGTCATGTTCATGCGCGAGGGCACGCTCGATCAGGGCTTCGGCGTCGTGCAGGTCCCCTCGATGCTGCCGCGGCTCTTCCCGGTCTCGGGCGTCAAGACGCCGAGCGGGCAGCCCGCGCTGCGCGCGTTCGTCCTGCTCGAGGACCTGCTGGCGCGCCACGTGGGAACCATCTTCCCGAGCGCGCGCATCAAGGGGCTCTACGTCTTCCGCGTCACGCGCAACTTCGACATCGAGGTCGACGAGGAGGAGGCCGAGGATCTGCTCCAGTCCATCCAGCAGGAGCTGCGCCGACGCGAACGCGGCAACGCCGTACGCTTGGAGGTCTCGGGCGATCCCCCGGCCGGCAGCCTCGCCAAGCTGGTGAAGGCCTTCAAGCTCGATCCGGAGAAGGACGTCTACAACGTCCGTGGCATGCTCAACGCCGCCGACCTCATGAGCATGACGCGCGCGGAGGTCCGCGCGCTCCGCGACGAGCCGTTCCTGCCCCACGCCGTCCCGCCGCTGCGCGAGGCTGACGACATCTTCGCGGTCATCCGCGAACAAGACGTGCTCCTGCACCACCCCTACGAGTCGTTCGACAGCGTCGTCGATCTCATCGCGCGCGCGGCCGACGACCACGACGTCCTCGCGATCAAGCAGACGCTCTACCGCGCGGGCGGAGACTCTCCGATCGTGAAGGCCCTGGTGCGCGCGGCCGAGAGCGGCAAGCAGGTCACCGCGATCGTCGAGCTCAAGGCGCGGTTCGACGAGGAGTCGAACATCGTCTGGGCGCGCATGCTGGAGCAGGCCGGCGCGCACGTCGTCTACGGTCTCCTCGGACTCAAGACGCACGCGAAGTGCCTGCTCATCGTCCGGCGCGAGAAGGGAAAGCTCAGGCGCTATGCCCACCTGTCGACCGGAAACTACAACCCGACCACCGCGCGCCTCTACACGGACTACTCGCTGATCACGGCCCGCCCGGACGTCTGCGAGGACGTGTCGAGCCTGTTCAATCTCCTTACCGGGTACAGCGCCCCGCCGAAGTGGAACAAGCTGATCGTCGCGCCGCTCGGGCTCCACGAGTCGGTCCTTGCGCTCATCGCGCGCGAGGCCGAGCGCGACCGCGCCGGTCGGCCCGCGCGCATCGTCGCGAAGATGAACAGCCTGGTCGACGCGGACGTCATCGAGGCGCTCTACCGGGCGTCGCAGGCGGGCGTGCCCATCACGCTCCTCGTGCGCGGCATCTGCTGCTTGCGCCCGAGAGTCCCGCGCGTGAGCGAGACCATCGAGGTGCGGGCCCTCATCGACCGCTTCCTCGAGCACGGGCGAGCGTTCTCCTTCGCCAATGGAGGGAAAGACGAGCTCTACATCGGCAGCGCCGACTGGATGCCTCGCAACTTCCACCGTCGCGTCGAGGCGATGCTCCCGGTGGACGACCCCGGAATCCGCGCCCGCCTCGTCGACATCCTCGAGCTGCAGATCGCGGACAACGTGAAGAGCTGGCTCCTCAAGCCGGACGGCACTTACGAGCGCGTACAGCCGAAGCCGAACGCACCGGCCTTTCGGTGCCAGGCAAAGTTCATCGAGATGACGCGCGATCGCGTCAAGGCGGCCGAGGCGTCGGCCTCGAGCGGCCGTTTCCACCTCTTGCCGCAGCGGACCAAGCTCGACGGAAAGCTCGCCGAGGGTAGGAGGCCCCGCCGCGACGCTCCAGGACAGAAGAAGACGCCGACGTAGGGGCACTCGTCGGTCTCGACCTTTTGCGGCCCCGACCCCTCACGGGTGCTCGGCGAGCGCCTTCAGGGCCGCCGTGCGATCCTCGGTCAAATACGTCGTGGCGTGCGCGTCGATCGCTTCTCCCGCTTGCGGGAACAGGCTGCGCCAGACGGCCATCTCGTCGTCGCGATAGCGGATCCACGCCAGCTGCGCATCGCGCAGCAGCTTGCGACTCGCCTCGTCGGATGCGCTGGACAGGACCGCGCGGTACGTTGCGTTGAGCTCGGCGTCGGCGCGGTGCGCCTGCTCCGCGGTTTCGAGAGCAGCCGGCAACGTCGTTGCGCCTCGAAGGCGCATGGCTCGCTGGCGAACGAGTTCGGTGCCGTGAGAGGCGGATTCGACGGGGGACAGCGACCCGCCGCGAAAGCGATCTCCCCATAGAGCCATGTCCTTCGTGAGGAACTCCCCGAACGATCGGGCGCCGCGCGCGTACAGCGCCTGCCCGGCCGCATCCAGCCGCCGTACGAGCGTCTTGTCGACGAGGCGCTGGTCCGTCTCTGCACGCTCACGGTCCACGCCTGCGCAGCCGAGGAGGCTTTGTGTGGTGCTCGCCACGTCGCGGCAGAAATCGATCTCCGGCGCGTTGGCGGGCGGCGCATGCTGGGCGCGTCCGCGTAGATCTTGCACGTCCATGTCCGCGAACGTCCCGGCGAGCAGCTGCATCGCGTGCTTGCCGTCCGGAGAGCCGCCCTGGCCCTCGATCCACATCAGCGCCAGAACGCTTCGCTCGAGCGTCGGTGAGGATCCGCGCGGGGATTGCTCGGCGCTCACTCGGCGCTCGAGGCAGAGCCGCGCGCGCCGCAAGTCCTTCGCCACCGCCGATCCGTAATAGAAGCGAAAACAATCGGCCCTCGTCGCGCCGGCGTCGTCCGCCGCCTCGTACAGGCGCCCCGCTTCGCTCGCTTCGCAGCGGGGATCCGCGAGGCATTGGTCCGCCCGCTCCGCCGCGCCGTCGGCGCTCGTCGTCTTCGGGAGCATGCCGGCGTCCAGACCGGGGAGCGCGTCCGCCCTGGCGAGCGCCCCGGGTCGTGTCACGGGCTGCCGGTCGTGCGGATCCACGGCGGGACTCGGCACGTCCGCGTCCGGAGACGGGCGCGATCCGCGCGTGCACGCCACGAAGACGAGAGGCACGATCGCCACGATCCAGCCGATCCAGGTAGGTGCGCGAGAAAGCATCTGTGCCGGCTCGGGGCGCGGGCGCCCTCCTCCAAGATATAGTGAGCCTCTCGCCTGCCCAACTCCCCGAAATGGGCTAAGGAGCGAGCGGTCCATGTCCACGCCGCGTGCAGTCGTCATCCCCTTCGGTGTCCCCACCGAGGGCCGTGGGCTCGGGCTCGGGCTCGCGGCGCTGGTGCACACGTTCGTGCAGGTCGAGGGCGGGGGCGTTGCGATCGCGCAGCTCCACGCCCGCCGCAACGAGGAGCCGGGAGACGCCGCCCCAGCGCCGGTCGAGGCGTTCGTGCCGCCGGCGGCGTGGAAGGACATCGCCACGCGCGGGGACGCGCCGTCCGGGGTCGGTGTCGTGTTGACGGGAGCGTTCGAGCCGCCGCTCGAAGGCCACGGGACGATACAGCTTCTGGCCTTCGACGCGCGCGATGGCAAGACACGCGCCCGCGTGGACGCGGCGCTCGACGACGCGTGTGCCGGCGCTTCGCTGGTCGGCGCGCTCGAGCAGATCTGGAAGGGTTTGGGCGGCGAGATCGGCGCGCTCGGCGGTCTGCGGGACCTCGACTGGGAATCGCTGGAGAGCGTTCTGCGCGCCGAGCGCTGCGCTTTGCACGATCCTCTGCGCGGCGGGCCGCACGACCGGCTCGCGGCGATGCTCCACCTCGGCCGGGCGATCGAAGACGCTCCGCTGGCGCGTTATCCCGTCGAGCGGCTTGCGGCGCTCGCGCTCGAGACCGCGGCAGGCCCCGCGCTCGACCCCAAGCTCGCCGCGGCGGCTGCCCGCGCCCTCGAACGCGCGGTCGAGGACGCTCCCTCGCACGTCGAGCTCGTGGAGGCCCTTGCGGCCCTCCTGCTGCGGCTCGGCCGCGCAAGAGACGCCGAGCGAAGGCTCAATGCGGCCATCGCGCTCTCGGCAAAACGCGCGCGGCTCTACGCGCTGCTCTCGCAAGCGCTCCGCGCGCAGGGCAACCTCGATGCCGCGCTCACGACGCTGAATACCGGCGCGCTGGAGGCGGCGAGCGACCCGCTGCTCGGTTCCGAGCGCGGTCTCGTGCTCGCGGCCCGAGGGGACCTCCAGGCCGCCGAGGTGGAGTGGCGCAAGGCGCTGGCGAGCGATCCGGTGCATCCTGCAGCTTTCGGGAGCATGGCGGCGCTCGCGCTGCGCTCGCGCGACTCCGCGATGGCGGAGTGGCTCGTGGACGCTGCACTCGCGTCGCCGCGCGCGCACCCCGATGTCCTTCGCCGGGCGGTGCAGCTCGCCCTGGCCACCGAGGGAGAGGGCATCGCGCGTGCGTCGCGCGTGGCTCGCCTGTGTACCCGCTTGCTCGAGGCGACGCCGTCCGATCTGTGGGCGGTCCTCGCGCTGGCGAAGTCGCAGGTCTCGCTCGGCGAGAGCACCACCGCGCGCGCGCACCTCGCCGAGATCGAGCGCATGGCGCCCGGCTCGGCCCCGGCCGCGGAGGCGCAGATCATCAAGCTGGCGATCGAGGACGGTGGCGCGGATCTCGAAGTCCAGAGCGTGCTGCGCGCGGCGCATGTCGCCCGGCCGGAGGATCTGGACGACATCGCGTCGCGAGCGCGCCGGGTCGCGACGCTCCACGCTTCCTGGCTTGGATGGCTCGCGGTCGCCGTCGCCGAGCGACGTCGCGGCCGCCTGGTCGCCGCCCGCGGAGCGTTGGACGTCGCCCTGGAGCTCGCCCCCGGCGCGCCGCCCCTCCACGGCGAGCTGGTCGAGGTTCTGCTCTCGCTCGACGACGCGCAGGCGGCGGTTTCGCACGGGCAGACCGTCCTCGCGCTCGAGGGAGAGTCGTCCCGTGGCCTCGTCGTTCTGGGCAGAGCGCTCGCGGCCGCAGGGCGTACGGCGGAAGCGCGCGATGCGGCGCGGAGGGCGCTCGTGCTCGATCCGGAGAACGCGGCGGCTCGAGAGCTCGAGGAGCGCTGGCGGCAAAGCGAGCGCACCCCGCCCGGGTGGGGCGCGAGGCTGCGGGCGGCGCTGCGTGGCGGCGGCCGGGGGTAGGCCGCGCCACGCGATAGGGGCTCAGCCAGTTGCGCGAAGGCGCGCGAGGAGTCCGTCCAGGGCGTCGTGCCGTGTCCCCTTTTCTTTGGCCAGGTCGACGATGCGCGCCGCCATCGCCACGTTCTGCGCGTGTAGCTTCCGGCCGAAGTGCTGCTCGACGTACCGCACCGCCTCTTGCGCGCGCGAGCGCGCGATGCCGATGCCCACCTTGAACGTGAACGGTCCGACGAAGCGCAGCAGCAGCGCGGCCCACGCCTCGGCCTTGCCGACGGCGCGCCCGAGCTCGCGGCCCTCGTCTGCCGCATCGAGTGCGAGCGTCAAGAGCTCTTCATCCTGCAGCACGCCGTCGATGGATCCCGCGACGTCGAGGGCCATCGCGATCGGAATGAACGACACCGTCGTCGCTACGTTGCGCTCGAGGACGTCGTCGTGCGTGCGGGCGCCGATCTCGGCGCGCTCGAGGCGACGAACGAGCTCAGGCTCCGGGCCCGCGTCGCCCGGCGACTCGATCAGCGTCGTCGCCATGCGGGGGAGCCAGTAGCGAACTGCGCGCGCGTCGTTCTCGTACGAGACGACGCTGGGCATTCCCGCACGCACGCGGCCAGGCAGGGCGGCCGAAAGGCGGGCGTGATCCTGGAGCATCATGGGCGTCAGCACGACGACCGGCGCGCTACCACCCTCCAGCCGCGCCGAGATTGCGTCGAGCTGCTCGTAGCGGACGCACGCCAACACCACGTCTGCGCGGCGCGGAGCTCGATCGACGCGCGCGGGCATTTCCCACAGGGTCACGTCGCCGTTCTCGACGCGCTCGAGCCTGACCCGCCTCGACGGACCCGGAGAGCGCGCGATCACGCTCACTTCGCAGCCTCCGAAGAGAGCAAGACGCGCCCCATACACGGTGCCTAGCGCGCCTGCACCGAGGATGGCGACGTGCATCGTGGGGCGCTACTCCCCTGGCGCGCTCACCGGTACGTGAAGAGGATGTCGTGATCGCAGATGCGAAACACGTCCCCCTCGCCGATTTGCTTCCGCGCGATGCGCTGGCCGTTGTACTCGACGCCGTTGGTGGACCCCATGTCCACCATGAAGTAGACGCCATTCTGGAATTCGATCATCGCGTGCTGGCGGGAGACGTTCGGGTCCTTGAGCGTGAGATCGCTCGACTGCTTGCCCCGCCCGATCACGAAGCGATCCTTGGTGATCGAGTAGCGCTCGCCAAGGTAGACGAGCGTGAGCGCCGCTACTTCCGGCGCCGGGCTCGGGAAACCGTTGGTGGACGGCCCCGCTGGAACCGGCGAGCCTCCGCGCGGCAGCGGGGGCGGCACGCTGCGGGTCGGGGCCGCGGGCATCGAGGCGCCGCGCGGAACCGGGCGGAGCGATCCTCCGGTCGGGGGTGGCCGCCCCGGCGGAGGCGGCACGGGCAACGCGCCGCGAGGCGGGGGCGGAGCGGGGAGCGGCACCGAAGAGCGCCCGCCCGGCGGAGGAGGAATGCGTCCGGGCGGCGGCAACGGTGCGCCGCCGCCCCCGGAGCGCGCCGGCGGCGGGAGAGGCGCGGGCGCACCCGGGGGCGGCCCAAATCCGCTGCTTCGCTCGAAGCCCTGGGGCTGCGAGTCGCCGCTGCGTAGCGCGCCCGGGTAAGGCGTACGGGTGGCCCCGCCGTAGCTGCGCTGGCGGGCGTATTGCTTCATCGCCTCGTTGATGAGGTAGTCGACGCTGCATTCGAGCTCGCGGGCCATCTGCTCGAACGTCTCCCACAGCACGTCGCGACACTGGAACGTGCGGCCGCTCTTCTTGTTCGGATCCGCGCTCATCGCAATTGCCGTTGCCGCATCGTGCGAGACAGGCCCGCTCGCTCGAGCTTTCCCTTGGTCCATAGGTTACCGGCCCTCACCCGCTTTGCACAGCATGCCGTCACGGGTGCTTGCCGCGACCCTCCGGAGGGGGCGACGACCCGGCAGAGCTCCGGCTGCGGCGTCCTGGGTCACGGCGCGAGCGACGGTTCGATGCACCATTTGACGAACTCCCCGACGGTGGTGATTGCCTTCGTTTCTTTCTCCTGGGACCCCGGCTTCGGCACGTCGCAGGACCACCCGCACTGGTCGTCCGGTGCGCACTTCGGCAACGGGGACTTGTCGTTCTCCAACGCGGCGACCGGGCCTGCGTCCGATTTCTTGGCCGTGTAGTACGACCCCGCCGCCGTGAGCTTGGCCCCCATGTCGGACGACTGGAGGAACGAGTTCAGGACGTCGCGTGGCTTGGGCCCGCTCTGCGGGTCCATCGCCATGATGAGCGCGCCGTAGGTGATCGGCTCGCTCAGCGCCATGAGCGTCTTCGCGTTCGGGGGCAGGTGGCGCATGAAATCGGGCACGTCGCGCGTGGTCATCGTCTTCAAGATGAGGCGTGCGGCGTCGAGCCGTACCTGCCACTTCTTGTCGAAGAACGCGTAGAGCTTGGCCACCACCATGTCCTTGGGCAGCTCACCGAGCCGCGCCATGGCGACGCCCCGCACCTTGTCGGGGTTGGAGTCGTCGCGCAGGATGTCGAAGAGCGCGTTGACGTCGCCAGGGTTGTTCTTGTCCACGCGGTTCTCGAGCGCGGCCAGCGCGTCGGTGCGCATCTTCTCGCTTTTATTCTTGTCGCGGGCGTACGCCAGGCAGTAGTCGACCACCGGGCGACCCCCGACGCGCTTCATGCTCGCGAAGACCTTCTCGAGCTCCTGCTCCTGGTATTGCTTGAGCTGCTCGCCGACCTGCTGGGGCGTCACCGTGATCTTCTGCTTTGCGTTGGCCTCGTTGACGAGACCGCGCTGCTTGTCGAGCCACGTCGGGGAGTCGATCTGCTTGCTCATGGCCACGAGCGCGTCGCTCGCGCGTCGCTTCGTGTCGTCGTCGCCAATGTCGGCGATCAGCTGGCACGCCTTGTCGACCTTCGTCGAGTCGAGGTTGATGACACCCGGCAGCGAGCGAACGCTCGGCGCCCCCATGAAACGCATGATCTGCTCGACGCCGAACTGCTGCGAGCTGTTGTCGACCCGGTCTTCGAAGTCGGTCTGCACCCACTGCACGAGGGCCGCCGTGAGGTCGGCTTTCGTCTTGTCGTCGGTCGCGAGCGGAGGCTCGTGCGACAGCAGCGCGAAGGCCGCGTCCTTGTAAGGCACGCTCGGGTCGGGTTGCGCAGGCGCTCCCTCCGCAGGCCGCGGGGGCGGCGGCTGCTGGATTTGCTCGACCAGCTTGGGCGCGACGTCGTCGACGACGTGGAGCCGGGCCTCTTCCGTCAGCACCGAGAGGGCGCCCTGGACGCGCCCCTGCGGCGTGTCGTAGCCGAGCGCCAAGTACTCGAGCCCGATGCGCTTTCCGTTGCGCGGGCGCATGCGCACGAGCGACAGAGTCGCCTCTTCTCGCAGCGACCAGGAATACTTGTCGTGGGTCACGATCGCATAGAGCTTCTCGGGGCCGCCCTCCGTCGTCTCCCACCGGTGTACGTCGGACTCGCTGACGGCACAGCCCATCGAGAGCCCGCAGCCGATGAGGACCGCAGCGGCCACCGCCTGACGGCTCCTTCGTTCCCGCAATTGCATCGTCCTTCCTTCCCCGGTCGTCTTCCGGCCCGGTTCAAAAAGCGCGCACCCTACGCTCGGCCGCAAGCTGCCGGGATGGTACGCCCCCGCGCGAGCGATCGGAATTGTTTCGCGTTCTCGCGTCACTCCAACGGAAATCCACGAATTCCGGTAGACTTTTTGACCCGGCGGTCCAGCCCGTCGTAGCGTCGCCTTGTAGGATAAAGTAGGCGATGCCCCTTCCGGTTCTGGCTGCCCCGTCGAAGACGCCCCCTCCGAACACGCGCGTGCCGACCGTCCTCGGTCGAGGCGCGGCGGCGTACGGACGCACACGCGAAGTCGCGGCGCTGGCCGTGTGGACCCTCGCATTCTTCCTCGTGCTCGCGCTCTCCTCGTACCAGGGAGCGCCGGGGGACGCGGCCGGGGCTGCCGCGGTGCCGCCCGGCCCGGACTGGGTCGGCCCCGTGGGAGGGGTGACCGCTCGCGCGCTCGTCTCGCTCGTCGGCATGGTCGCGTGGGGCTTGCCGATCGAGTTGCTCCTGCTCGGAATCCCGCTCGTGCGCGGCAAGGAGAGCGCGGCCACGCCGGGCCGCGTCGCCGGGGACATTCTCATCGCCGTCGTGTCGGCCGCGCTTCTGCAGATCCTCGGGCCGACCCGTACGGCCTTCGGGGCGTATCCCGCCGGTGGCGTGGTCGGCGAGCTCTTTGGAGAGCTTGCCCGGTCGCTCTTCTCGACGGCTGGATCGTTGCTCGTTGGTTTTGCGTGCCTCGGACTCATCCTCATTTCGCGAGCCGCGTTCTCGTTCATCGCGCTCGCGCGCCTCGTCGCGCGCCTCGCGGCTCACGTAGCGAGCCGGGCTGCGGCGGCGGCGCGCGCGATCTCCGACGCGTGGAGACGAGCACGCGAGCTCGAGCAGCAACGTAAGGAGATCGAGCGCATCGCGCGCGAGCCGAATATCGACACGTCGCCGAGAGACGAGGCGATCGTGGCGACGCTCGCGCTGGACGTGGACGACGGACTGGGGGCTGCCCTCGCGGACGAACCGCCGAAGCGGACGCGTCGAAGGTCCAAGCCGGACGACGGCACGTCTCCGGCTTTGCCGGAGCGTGGTCGAAACCTGAAGGCGAACGGGGATTCGCCGAAGGCCGATTCGGAGATGAGCTCCACGCTGTCGGGAGGGTTGGCGGTCGAGCTGGCGACGAAGGAAGCGGAGGGAGCCGCGCCGGGGTCGGACGGAGAAAGCGCCGACGGAGCGGGGACGGAGTCCGGGTCGGGGTCCGCGGTCGTCGCGGCGGTCGAGGCTCCGAACAGGGCCGGGGCGGGGGACGACGAGGATGCCCCGCCGGACCGGAAGCGCCGAGCGCGCAAGGCGCCGACCATCGTCGATACGTCGGCCGCGCTCGAGAAAGAAGAGGCCGCGCCCGACGAGGCGCCCGCAAAGCCGACGTCGTTCGAGCTGCCGAGCATGGACATGCTCGTCGCCGACAAGCCGGATCCGACGCTCGCCATCGACAAGGACAAGCTCCTGGCGAACGCGAACAAGCTCGTCGAGACGCTCGCCCACTACGGCGTCCAGGGCAAAGTCGAAGACATCCTGCCGGGGCCCACGGTGACGACGTACGAGGTCTCGCCCGCTGCCGGAACGAAGGTGTCGAAGGTGGCGGGTCTCGCCGACGACCTGGCCCTAGCCCTGGCGCGAAAGGTGCGCATCGTCGCGCCGATCCCCGGCAAGAATCGCATCGGTTTCGAGCTGCCGAACGAGAAGCGGGTGCGCGTTCTCCTCCGCGACCTCATCGAGGACAGGCGTTTCCAGACCCTCGACGTCCCGCTTCCGATCGTCCTCGGAAGGGACATTCTGGGCAATCCCGTTTACGCCGACCTCGCGAGCATGCCGCACGTCATCGTCGCCGGCGCCACCGGCGCGGGCAAGAGCGTCGGTCTCAACGTGATGCTCACCTCGCTGCTCTATCGTCGCTCGCCCGACCACCTTCGACTGCTCATGATCGACCCGAAGGTCGTGGAGCTGGCTCCCTTCGACCGCATTCCGCACATGCTCCTGCCGGTCGTGACCGATATGAAGCAGGCGGCGACGGCCCTCAAGTGGGCAGTCGACGAGATGGAGCGGCGCTATCAGCTCTTCGCGGACGCCGGGACGAAGAACATCGCGACCTTCAACGCGTGGGTCGAAAGGAAGCTCCAGGCTTCCGCCCCGACGCCGAAGGAAGAAGCGCGTCCCGAGAGCGGCGACGCGAGAGCCGAGACCTCGCTCCCCGAGCGGCTGCCGTGGATCGTCATCGTCGTGGACGAATTCGCCGATCTGATGATGCAACAGGGCAAGGAGGTGGAGGCTGCCGTCGCTCGCCTCGCGCAGAAGGCTCGCGCCGCCGGGATGCACGTCATCCTCGCGACGCAACGCCCGAGCACCGACGTCATCACCGGGACCATCAAGGCCAACTTCCCGACGCGTATCGCCTACCGCGTCGCCCAGAAGGTCGACTCCCGGACGATCCTCGACGAGCAGGGAGCCGAGCACCTGCTCGGAATGGGCGACATGCTCATCAAGCTCAATGGGACGGGTGAAACGAAGCGCGTCCAGTGCCCGTGGGTGAGCGAAGAAGAAGTACAACGCGTAACCGACTTTTTGCGTACCCAGGGCGAACCCATTTACGACGACAACATCCTGAAGCCGCGGGAGGACGAAGAGGCGCCTCCCGAGGACGATGGCGAACAGGATCTGATGTACGACGATGCGGTCCGGCTCGTCGCCGAGACCCGACGGTGCTCGACCTCATGGCTGCAGCGCAAATTGCAGCTCGGCTATAACCGTGCCGCTCGCATCGTGGAAACAATGGAGCGCCGTGGCCTCGTCGGCCCGGCCAACGGCGCCAAAGACCGTGAGGTCCTTATCGACCCAATCTGACGTGCCGTATGGCCCTCTAGTTGGCCTGACCAAACCTGGGACCGACCAAACCTGGGGATGACTAGTCCATTGAAATTCGACGGATGCCCCATTTCGGCTAAGCTTGCCGCGGACGTGGCCCGTACGGACGAAAAAGGGCCCGGCACTTCGGGGGACGAAGCGCCGGAGCGTGCTATCGACGACTCCCGCGGACCGACGTCGGAGCGCGTCGAACGGGCATCTTCGGTGCATCCCGTCAGCGCGGCTGCAGGAGGCGAATTGCACGACGAGATGGAGCGTGCGCGGCTCATCGGGGATATCACCCGATTGCTTCGCGAACCCTCGTTGCCTGAAAATACCCGTGTTGCGGGTCTGACGCTCATCGGATGGCTTGCCCGGCGTCGGCCCCACGAGTCGCCGCACGCCCTCGGTATCGAAGAAGCTCGCGAGTCGGAGCGGCGCATCCGCGCAAAGGTCCGCTAGAGCCAGACGCGAGCTTCGCGGAGCGAAGGAGTCGCCGGTTGAGGCCCAAAAGCGCGCGGTGCGCCCGCGTGCAGCCTGTACGCTCCTGGACGTGAAGCGCGCGCCGCTCGTCGTCGTAGCGGTCTTGGTTGCGACCACGTTGATGGCCGCGGCGTTGCGGTGGCGCGCTCAGCAGGGTTCCGCGGGTCGCGGGTCGATCGTCGCGGCTTCGAGCGGCCGGGCGGCGGGGCTCGACGCAACGCAGATGACGGGTCTCGGCGCCGGCCCGCCGCCCGCCGACGCCGGCGAGGGGGTACGCGCCCCGAGCGTGCTGCACGGAGACGCGCGGCACACGAACCGCGCCGCCGGCCGCCTTCCGGTGCGTCAGCCCGAGGTCGCGTGGTCCCGGGATGTGGGCGGCCCGGTGGAGGCGCAGATCGTCGCGTCACCCGACGAGCAAACGTTGTACGTCGCCTCGCTGGCCGGGACCCTCACGGCGCTCGCAACCGCGGACGGCGCCGTGAAGTGGTCCCTGCCCCTGGATGATCGTTCGTACAGCACGCCTTGCGTGGCCGACGACGGCACCGTCTACGTCGGTAGTGATGCGAAAAAATTCCTCGCCGTCACGCCCGAGGGCAAAGTCAAGTGGACGCTCGAGACGGACGGCGACGCCGATGACTCCCCCGTGCTCGCGAAAGACGGGACCCTCGTCGTCGGAGCCGGCCGAATGGTGTACGGACTTACGCCGCTCGGCTACGTGAAGTGGCGATTCGCGGCGAAGCGGAAGGTCTTCTCGTCTCCCGCGCTATCGGACGACGGCCGCGTCTATTTTGGCTCGCAGGATCACCACGCCTACGCGGTTTCCCCGCAAGGCAAGCTGCTCTGGAGCACGGACCTCGGCGGCGACGTCGACGCCTCTCCCGCCGTCGCGGACGACGGCGCCGTGTTCTTCGGAAGCGACGCGGACGAGGTCCTGCGCCTCGACCCCGACGACGGCCACGTGGTCTGGCGGGCGGCGGTCGGCGGGTACGTGCGTGGTGCCCTGAGCGTCGCGCGAAACGGGGACGTGCTCGCGGGAGTCTACGGCCCAACCCCGCGCGAGGTGCGCCTGAACGCCGCAGACGGCACGATGCGCGGGCAGGTCTCGGTCCAGGGGACCGGCGCCCGGGAGTTCGGCGTGCACGGGGGTGCGATGGAGGACGCCTCCGGCGCCCTTGTGTTCGGCTCCCAGGACGACCAAGTCTATGCGTTCGACGCGGACGGAGGAAAACTCTGGTCCTTCATGACGGGAGGGGACGTGGACGCGCCCGTCTCGCTGCTGAGCGATGGGACGGTCATGGTCGGCTCCGACGACGGCCGCGTTTATGCCCTTCGCGCGCGATGACCGCCGCCGCGCGGAAGTGGTACCAATACGGGCCGGATGGTCGGCATCCCGCCCGCACTCGATACGGACGCCGAAGACGTTGCCTGGGCCCTGCAAACGGCCGAGGCGCTCTGGAAGCGCAACGAGCGGGTGGACGCCGTCGTCTGGCTGCGCCGCGCCGCGCAGGCTGCCGGGGAAGCCGACGACGACGATCGCGCGCTGGCTCTCGCGCGAGACGCGGCGGAGCTCGCGGACTGGCTGACGCGCAACGCGCCTGCGATCGCGCGGTCCACCACCTCCTCGAAGGTCCCCACGGCGGCCGAGGCCGTCGACGATCTTCTCCGCACGGCGGAAGTCGGCGATGCCGTGGACGACCACGACGTCGTCCCGGTAGAAGACGAAGATCTCGACGAGACCCCGCCCGACAGCGACACGCAGGAGACGGAGATCGATCGCATCCCTCTCGAATCCGAGCGCCTCGACGAACCGCCGACGGTGCCTCCGGCGCAGCTCGCCGCGTCGGCCGCCGTTCTTCCGACGCTGTCCTTCGTGACCGAGCGTCCGACCGCAAAGCACGAGTACTCGAGCCCCCTCTCCGTACGAACGCCTCCGCCGGTGGCTCCCGC
>CALKVG010000200.1 GCA_937998045.1 uncultured Myxococcales bacterium | reverse complement strand
AGCAGGCTCCCCGTACCACCTTAACCTCTGGCCCGAAATTCGGGGTCCACTTCATCACGTCACGCAATCCATGCACGACTCGTCGATGGAAACGACGCACCTCTCGAAAGAAACGCCTCCTTCCTCATCGGTCGAGCCTCGTTCCGGAAAGACCGCGCGTCGTTTGCTCTTCGACGGGCGCGGGTTCTCGTCCGCCATGTCTCGTTCGTCGAAGACAGGAATGCGGATCGTACGTACGACGGTGCGCAGCCTGGACTCCAGCACTCGTGTCGTCGAGGCGGTGCGGCGTTCGTAATGTACGGTGACGCGTTTGCAGCGAAACGCGGTGGCCGACCAGCCGCCCTCGCGTCACTCATCTCGATGAGCGCTCAAGGCACGGTCTTCTCTGACCGAGCCGCGGACGATTCCTTGCTGAAACGAGTTCAATCGCCGACCGACCCGTCCAGTCCCGCCTTGGTGGGAGCGTCTCCTGCTCCCATGTCCGTCGCCGCGTCCTCCGGGCTTCCACCGTCGGCGCCTCCGCCCTCCGAGCCGCCGCTCTCCGAGCCGCCGTCGTCGCCGGCCCCGCAGGCGGTGCCTGCGGCGAAGGCCGCGAGCGCCGCGGTGCACGGGTCCGACGCGTCGGTGGCGGCGTCCGCCGCCTCGACGGAGTACCCCCCGGGATACGGCGGACATACGGTCGAGACGTACACCTGCGACGACTCGACCAGGCATGCGGGCGCGCAGTTGTCTCCGGTCGCCGCGCCGCCGATCACGTCGAGCGCGGTCGAGGACGGGGCCACGCACTGGCCCGTCGTGTCGTAGAGCTGCGCCGAGAAGACGTGCACGCCCGGGTCCTCGCACGCCGCGGCGGCGAGGCCCAGCGCGATTGCGCACGCGCGCGCCCCCGTCGCGCGCGCCCCCCGGGTCACGGTGCCTCCACCGTGCGCACGTGCAGCTCGACGAGCTGCTCGGCCGACACTCCGCTCGGCGCGTCCGTCATCAGGTCGGTCCCCTTCTGCGTCTTCGGGAACGGGATGACGTCGCGCAGGCTCTCCGCCCCGGAGAGGAGCATCGCGAGCCGGTCCATGCCGAGGGCGATGCCCCCGTGCGGCGGCGCGCCCATCTTGAGCGCGTCGAGCAGGAAGCCGAACTTCGCCCGCGCCTCGTCGTCGGAGATGCCGAGCGCGCGAAAGACCTTCGCCTGCACCTCGGGATCGTGCAGGCGGATCGACCCGCCTCCGAGCTCGAAGCCGTTGAGGACCAGGTCGTAACGCCAGCAGAGCACCTTGCCGGGGTCGCGCTCGAGGAGCCCGACGCAGTCGTCGTGCGGGCGCGTGAACGCGTGGTGCGCCGCGACCCACGTCTTCTTCTCGTCGTCGTACTCGAAGAGCGGCGGATCGATGACCCAGAGGAAGTTCCACTGGCCGCCGTGGCCGCTCTCGGGGATGACGCCGAGGCGCTTGGCGACGTGGAGGCGCAGGTTCGCCATGACCGTCTGAACGACGCTCTCGCGCCCGAACTGGAAGAGGAGCAGATCCCCCTCCTTCGCCTCGGCGCGCGCGTTGATCGCCTGGCGCAGCTCCGGCGTGATCGACTTCGCCAGCGGCGATTGCGTCCAGCTCCCGTCCTCGGCGATCCGAGCGCGGGCGAGGCCCTTGGCGCCCATGCCCTTCACGAACTCTTCGAGCTTGTCCGTCTCGGTGCGCGACAGCTTGCTCGCGAGCTCCGCCGGCAGGCGCAGGACCTTCACGATCTCCGCCGGGAGATCGCGGCGGTACTCGCCGCTCTTGAACTTGTCGGCGATGGGCTTGAAAAACGGGATGCCGCCGCCGCCGTGCTCGACGATCACGTCGGTGATGTCGACGTGCGGCAGGGCGAAGCGCAGGTCGGGCTTGTCGTTGCCGTAGAGGCGCATCGACTGCTCGAACGGCATCTGCGGGAAGCGGCCGGAGGGGTAGAGCGTCTTCAGGTCGACGCCGAGGACCTCCTTCCAGATGCGGAAGACGAGCCCCTCGATCGCCCGGAAGACGTCGTCCTGGTTCACGAACGACATCTCGACGTCGATCTGCGTGAACTCCGGCTGGCGGTCGAGGCGCAGCGCCTCGTCGCGAAAGCACTTGACGACCTGAAAGTACTTGTCGAAGCCCGCCACCATGTAGAGCTGCTTGAAGAGCTGCGGACTCTCGGCCAGCGCGTAGAACTTGCCCGGGTGCATGCGCGCCGGGACGAGGAAGTTGCGCGCGCCGCCCGGCGTGTACTTCACCATGATGGGCGTCTCGAGCTCGAGGAAGCCCGCCTCGTCGAAGTAGCGACGCGTGACCTGGTTGATGCGGTGGCGCACGCGGAGCGTGCGCTGGAGCGGCGCGCGGCGAAGATCGAGGTAGCGGTACTGGAGGCGCTTCTCCTCGCCCGTGTCGATGTCGTCGGCGACCTCGAAGGGGGGCGTCTCGCTCTTGTTGAAGACGGCGAGCTCGATGACGTGGACCTCGATGTCGCCCGTGGGGAGCTTGGCGTTCTTGTTGGCCCCGCGGCTCTTGACGATCCCGCGCGCGCCGATGACCCACTCGCTGCGGAGCGCGCGGGCGTTCTCGTGCGCGGCGCGGGGGAGCTCGCCGTGCCCGGTGAGCTCCGGGTCGAAGACGAGCTGCGTGACGCCCTCGCGGTCGCGCAGGTCGATGAAGACGCACCCGCCGTGATCGCGGTAGTTGGCCACCCACCCAAAGAGGACGACGACCTTGCCCTCGTCGGTGGCGCGCAGCTCGCCCGCGTGATGCGTGCGCTTGAGATCGTCGATGAATCGAGCCATGGGGGTGCGCAATGTAGCGCGAAACGTGGCCGATTGGCGGTCCGGACGGTAAGGTCGCGCGCAAGAATGCCCTCCCCCGGGGTTCGACCACGCTCCGGCGCATCGCCCCTGGCGCCTCGCGAACGAGGCGGTGGCGGAGACGTGCCGTCGACGCGGGGCTGGGTCGAAGCGGCGTTGCCGGCCGCGTGCGCGGCGCTTCCGGCGTGCCTGGCCGCCGCCCACCTCGGCAACGGAGCCGAGGCGGCCGACGATCGCGCCGTCGCGCGCGTCCTCGGGTGGGACCCGCAGCCGTGGCGCGCGCTCGATGTCGTCGTGGGGTCGGTCTTCGCGCCGGCGCCGCTCGGCAACCTGGTGGCGCGCGCGGCCCTCGGACCGGTCGCCCTTCTCGCCGTGACGAGCGCCGTCGTCTACTGGCTGACTCGCGACCTGCTCGGGAAGTGCGCGCCGGCGACGCGCCTCGGCGCGACCGTCGCCGCGATCGCCGCGCTCTGGACGGGTTTCGCGCCGAGCATGCAGCGCGAAGCCACGGTGCCCGGCGGGACCGTCACCGGCGCGCTGCTCGTCCTCGCGCCGCTCGCGCTCCTCGCGGCCGCGGGCGAGCGATCGCCAGCCCACGCCGCGTCCGACGGCTCCGTCGCGTCGACGCAGGACGACGCACGCAGCGCCGCTGCGGTCGTGGCGACGCTCGCTCTGGCGCTCGGATACGAGCCGCTCGTCGGGGGGTGCGCCCTGGCGTCGATCGTCGCGTTTGCGCTGACCAGCCCCGGCGCGAGAGACCTCCTCCGCAGGGGTTCCGGCGCCAGGCCCGGCGCGCTCCTGCTCGCCGCCGCGGGGGGCCTCCTCCCGTTCGCTGTTGCCCTCGCGCGGACTCGCGCGCATGGGGGTGCTGCGCTCCCCGCGCTCGCCGGGGCATGGGCGGGCGACGGCGCGAGCTCTCGAGGCTTTGCGCCGCTGCCGTACGCCGACTTCGGGACGGCGCTCCCGGTGCTCGCCGTCGGCGGCACGGTGCTGGCCCTACTCGTCGAGCGCGCGCGGCCGCTGGCGGCGGCGCTCCTCGCCGTGGTCGTCGCGGGCCTCGCCTGCGGCTGGATCGGCGCGCCGCACGCCCCGCTGCGGTTCGGCGCCCCGGTGCTCGCGGCCTTCGCGGGAGCGTGCGTTCTCGCCGGCGTCGCCCTGCAGGCGATCGCGCGGTGGGTGGCCGACTCGCGCCTGCCGTTTTCGCGCGCCAGCGCGGCGATGGTGATCCTGCTCGAGCTCGTCGTCCCGGTCGACGAGGCGGACGAATCGCTGGCGCAAGGCTCGTCGACGGCTCGCGCCCAGGCCGAGGCCCTCTGGGACGTCGCGGCGTGGGGCGTTCTGCCGCCGCGGTCCGTGGTCGTCGTCGCCGACGCTCGTCTCTACCAGCGCGCGCTGGCGGCGCGCGCGCTGGGAACGCTCCGCGGCGACATCGCCGTCGTCCCGGCGCCTGCGATCGTCGCGGCGCAGCGCGCCCGCCCGGCCTTCGGGAGCGACGCCTCGCTCGTCCCGTTGTGGCGCGACCTCGAGCTGACGGGCCAGCCCAGCGAGGCGTCCCTGTCGGCGCTGGCCCTCGTACGTCCCGTGGCGATGGCCTACGAACCCCGCTGGGGGCGCGCCGTCGGTCGCCACTTGCTCCCCCTGGCGCTGCTCGATCGCTTCGAGCCCGAGCCTCGCGGTTCGAGCGACCGCCGGCGAGCCCTCGACGGCTTCGCGCCCCTGCGCGACCGGCTGGCGCGGCTCGTGGCCGGCGCGGGTCGAACCACGAAGGACGGCGTCCTCGCGGAGGCGAGCGCGTACCCTCTACGGGCGCGCCTCTTGGAGGTCGCGTCGAGCGCCGACCGCGATCTCGTCGGCCGTGCGCTCGAGGACGTGCACGCGTTCGCGCCCGACGACCCGGTCGCGGCGCAGGTGGTGGCGCGCATGGCGCTCGGGCGCGGCGCGCCGCGGCTCGACGACCTACGGCCCTGACGGCGGCTGCTTCTTCTTCTTCGCGCGCTCGATGTCCACCGCGCGCCAGAGGTACCAGCTCGCGACCGTGCGGAACGGCTTCCACGTCTCGCCGTGTCGCGCGAGGTCCTTGGGCGCCGGCAGCGCGCGCTTGCCGTACGCCAGCTGGAAGCCGTAGCGCACGCCGTAGTCGTGGATCGGCAGAACGTCGGGACGGCCCAGGCGAAAGATGAGGAGCATCTCGACCGTCCAGCGTCCCACGCCGCGCACGCTTACCAGCCGCTCGACCACGTCGTCGTCGGACATGGACGAGAGCTCGCGGATCGAGGGTACGGTCCCGTCGAGCGTCTTCTGGGCGAGGTCGCGCAGCGCCAGCAACTTGGCCCGCGAGAGGCCGGCGCCGCGCAGCTGCTCGTCGGTCGCGTCGGCCAGGCGCTCGGGATGAAGCTGGTTCCGCGGGAAGAGCGCGCAGACGCGGCCGTGGATCGTCGCCGCCGCCTTGCCCGAAAGCTGCTGGTACACGATCGACTCGGCGAGCGCCTCGAAGGTGCTCTGCGCGGCGGCGATCTGGAGACGCACGGGCCCCGCCTGCTCGATGACCCGGGCGAGCTTCGGGTCGCGCCTGGCGATGTGCACGGCCGCCTTCTTGGTGTTGAATCCGGGCTCGCTGCGACTCACGCAGAGAGCCTAGCGGCAAACGGCTAGTATGCGCACCCGATGCTCACGCTCCACCTGGTCCGGCACGGCGACACGGCGCAGTCTGCGGAGGGGTACTTCGCGGGAGACATCGACCCGCCCCTAACCGACAGCGGCCAGGCGCAAGCGCGCGCCCTCGGGCGCCTCGCGGCTTCGCTCCACCTCGCGCAGCTGTACGTGAGCCCGAAGCTCCGCGCGCGCGAGACGGCCGAGCCGATCGCGGCGGCCTCGAAGGCGCCCCTCGAGATCGCCGACGGCCTGCGCGAGATTGCCTACGGGTCCTGGGAGGGACGCAAGGAGACCGAGGTGCGCGCGTCCGAGCCGGACGCGTACACGGCGTGGTCGATGGACCCCGCGCTCAACTCGCCTCCGGGCGGGGAGAGCGCGTTTGCCATCGCGGCGCGGGCGCTGCCTGTGCTCGTACGCGCCCGTCGCGAGCACCCGAGCGGCAATGTCCTCTTCGTCAGCCACAAGGCCACGGTTCGCGTCATCGTCTGCGCGCTGCTCGGGGTCCCGCTCGGTCGCTTTCGCGACCGCGTCGCCTGCCCGACGGCCTCGGTCACGACGTTCGAGTTCGGCGAACGCGGGGCGATGCTCGTTCGGCTCGGGGACGTGAGTCATCTGCGATCCACCCCCTGAGGGCGGGACGCGAGGTGGCGTGGCGCGGCCGGGGAATGCTAGAGAACCTACGCTCGTTTCCTCGGGCGGGCGGGTCCACCTCCGAGTCTCCGCTCGCCCCAGTGCAGACCTGGAACCGTGCCGTGCCGTCAGGAAGGATGAAAGGACATCGGCGAGGTGCAGTCCTCGCGGGGGTGACGCTCCTCTCCCTCGCGGCGACCATCCCGCTGGCGCTCTCCGGAGCCCGCCAGGCCGCTGCGGGCGCGCTCGTCGTCGCCCACGAGCGCACCAGCGTCCTCGACGCGCTGCATTCGTCGAGCGCGCTCCTGGCGGTCCGCGCAGCGGACCGCTCCGGGGACGAGGCCTGGCTCGCCGTGGACGGCCAGGAGGGGACCGCATGGTCCGGCAAACCGGGGGAGCTGCAGTGGAAGTGGGCCGCCGCCTTCACCCACCCGGTGCACATCGGGCTCCTGCGCGCGCACCTCGGTGCGTCGCCGACGAGCGGCGTTCCGACGGCCTTTCGCTGGGAGGTGCGCGCCCCGCTCGAGGACGGGAAGACCTGCCCATCGCTCGCTCCGGCGAGCGACGACAGCTGGGTCGCGGTCGACGGCGCCGAGCAGGTGCCCCTCGCCGCCGGCGAGATGCTCGCGCAGCCCACGCGCCGCTCGTGGTTCGTCGACGCGGACGCGTGCGGGCTGCGCCTGGTCGTCGATCGGACCAACGCAGGGCCCCCCGTCGTGCGCGAGGTGCAAGCGATCGAGAGCGCGCGAAACGTACTGCAGGTCGGGCAGGCGAGCGACGACGGCGCGTACCCGGGCTTTGCCGCGGCAGGCGCGATCGATGGAACGTACGTCCAGCGCTGGGCGGGGGCTCCCGGCAAGTCGCGGTGGACCCTCCGCGTCGACCTGCCCGAAGCGCAGCTCGTCGATCGCATCCGCCTCGTGCTCGGATTCGACGCGACGAGCGTGCCCCGACCCGACCACGGGCGAACCTACGCGATTGCCTGGGCGCCGTTGCACTACTCGGTCGAGGTGAGCGACGACGGGCGCCGCTTCGTCCCGGTGGCGAACGAGCCCGTGCGAGCCGACGGGAGGGTGCTTCCCCTCCGGCGTCGACTGATCACCCTGCCGGAGGCCCGGCGTATCCGGGCCGTGCGGCTCGTGATGGTCGGCGCGACCGGTGCAGCCGGTACGCCCGAACCCGGCGCCGCGCCCGTCGTGCGCGAGATCGCCGCGTATCGGGCCGACGACCAGCGGCCGATCCTCGCGGCCCCGTGGATCCTCAGCGTGAACGCCAACCCCTCCGCCGAATCGCACACCACGCCCGGCGCGGAGGTGTGGAACGACGCGTACTGGGCCAAATTCCTCCAGCGCCGCATGAACCAGCTGATCCCGCCGCTGCGCCGGGACGACCGCTACAACCGCGCCCTCGGGATGCAGGGCGAGCCCCTCAATGCGCCGCCGAACGAGGAAGCCGGCCAGGTCCTCGAGTCGATCGAAGGCGACGACCCCACCCTGGACGCGCAGTTCCTCTCGCAGAGCAGCCCGCCGCCGATCGCCGCGCTGAGCGGCTCGGACGACTGGGACTACGCCGCCGAGACGGCGCCGGACCGCCAGCGCCCGAAGCGCTGGCACTGGGATCCGTTGCGGGACGCCCGGGACGGGGGCATCGGCCAGCTCGCGACGGCGGTGCGCCAACGGGTCGCCCCGTTCCTCGGCTTCTGCGGCGGCGCGCAGATCCTCGCCCTCCTCGAAGCGCGGCGCTCCGAGAGCTCGGCCGAAGAGGACCGGCGGCTCATCGACTTGATCCTCCGCCGCACCAGCGGCCGCCCGATCCGCGGGTTCGCGCCGACGCTCGACGTCGAGCGGGCCTGGCCGGACGATCCCCATCCGCCGCGCGCCAAGATCCAGTTCGTCCCCACCGATCCGCTCTTCGCGGACGTCGCCGGTCCGTTCCACCGCTCGACGACGCAGGCGCTGCCGGAGTCGCACTCGGACGCCATACGCCCCGACGCCTTCCTCCCGGGAGGTCCGCTGCAGCGCTTCGAGGTCCTGGCCACGAGCGCCTTCTGCGGCCCCGACGTCATCGCCGCCAGCCCGCGCGACGGCATCTTCCCGAACCCGAGCGGGCCCGGCTGGTGCGACACCGTGCCGGAGGCGTTTCGCTCGCGGGACCGCTCCTGGCCCCTCATCGCGGCCCAGTTCCACGCCGAGCAGAAGGACTTCTCCACCCCGGGGCCGGGCGATCCGCCGGAGTCGGTCGCGGACGCTCGGCTCTTCCTGGTCGCGGCCTACGAGTCGATGGTGGACGCGTACGTCAAGCTTGCCCCGTGACTCGCTCCGCCCCCGCCTCGCTTGCGAGGCGGGGTGGCCGATATGCCGGAGCGTGGTCGAAACCTGGGTGGTAGCCTGCCGGGCGCATGGACGCGAAAGAGCTGAAGGCGGCCTTCGAGGAGCGCGGCATTCGTCGGGTCAAAGTCGGCGGCTTCGACGTCGACGGCATTCTGCGCGGCAAGTACCTGGCGCTCGACAAGTTCTGGTCGCTGTTCGACGGCGCGAACCTGCTCGGGTTCTGCGACGTCATCTTCGGATGGGACGCCGCCGACGTGCTCTACGACAACGCGCGGGTCACCGGCTGGCACACGGGATACCCGGACACGCGGGCTCGCATCGACACGTCGACGTTTCGCGTCTTGCCCTGGGAGCCGGACACCGCGGCGTTCCTGATGGACTTCGTGACCGACGACGGGGCGCCCCACCCGGCCTGTCCGCGCGGGCTGCTGAAGCAGGTGGTCGCACGAGCGAACGCGCTCGGCTACGAGCCGACCTTCGCCGCCGAGTTCGAGTTCTTCGTCTTTCGCGAGTCGCCGGCATCGCTCCAGGACAAGCAGTTTCGCGACCTGCAGCCGCTCTCGCCGGGGATGTTCGGCTACTCCTGGGTTCGCGCCGGCCAGAACGCCGACCTTTGCCACGCGCTCCTCGACGACATGGACCGCTTCGGCATCCCCATCGAGGGCCTGCACACCGAGACGGGCCCGGGCGTCTACGAGGTGGCCATCAAGTACGACCACGTCCTTCGCTCGGCCGACAAGGCGGCGCTCTTCAAGACCGCGATGAAGCAGGTCGCGGCGCGCCTCGGGTACGCGGTCACGTTCATGGCGAAGTGGAACCACGACCTCCCCGGGTCGAGCGGGCACTTGCACCAGTCGCTCTGGCGGGGCGGCGAGAACGCGTTTCATCAGGCCTCCGCCGCGGACAAGCTGAGCCCCGTGGCGCGGCATTACCTGGGCGGCCAGCTCGCGCTGATGCCGGAGCTGACCGCCCTCTATTCGCCCACCGTCAACAGCTACAAGCGGTACGTCCCGGGCGTCTGGGCGCCTCTCAACGCGAGCTGGGGAGTCGAGAACCGGACGTGCGCCATCCGCGCCATCCCCGGGAGCGCGAAGTCGACGCGCCTCGAGTACCGGCAGACCGCCGCGGACATCAACCCGTACGTCGCGATGGCCACCACGCTGGCCGCCGGACTCTGGGGCATCGAGCACGAGAAAGCGCCCCCTCCCCCCGTCGACGGCGACGCCTCCGGGCGCGGCGATCTCGCCCCGCTCCCGCGTACGCTGCGCGAGGCCACCGAGCGCCTCGCCAGGAGCGAACACGCCCGCGCGCTGCTCGGGGAGGGCTTCGTGGACCACTACGTTCGCACGCGCGACTGGGAGTGCCGCCAGTACGAACGCGCCGTCACCGAGTGGGAGCTGAAGCGCTACTTCGAAGCCATTTAGACCGGTGACCGGGTCGGGACGGGAAATGCTACGACGTTCGCATGAGCGATCTCGCCGTCTGGTCCTTCCCCACGACGATCGTTTTCGGCGTCGGAGCCGTTGGCACGGTGGCCGCGCAGGTGCAACGCACCGGCGCGAAGCGAGCGCTCCTCGTGTGCGATACGGGGGTCGTCAAAGTCGGCATCGCGGAGCGCGTCCGCGCCCTCCTCGAGGTCGGCGGGATCCCGACCGCGGTGTTCGATCGGGTGGACCCGAACCCGATCGAGCGCAACGTGCTCGACGGCGTCGCCGCGTACCGCGCGCACGACGCGTCGTGCGTCGTCTGCGTCGGCGGCGGCTCGCCGCTCGACGCGGGCAAGCTCATCGCCCTCGCCGTCACCCATCACCGGCCGCTCGCCGATTACGACGACGCCGTCGACGGCGGCCTACTCATCGGGCCGACGGTGCCGCCCATCGTGACCATTCCCACCACCGCGGGCACCGGCAGCGAGGTGGGGCGTTCGGGCGTCGTGACGCTCGCCGCCACGGGCCGAAAGACCGTCATCTTCAGCCCCAACCTCTTGGCCAAGGCGGCGCTCCTCGACCCCGAGCTCACCCGTTCGATGCCGCCGCGCATCACGGCGGCGACCGGCTTCGACGCCCTCACCCACTGTCTCGAGGCGTACTGCTCGCTGGGCGACCACCCGATGGCAGACGCCATCGCTCTGGGCGGGCTCGAGCTGTGCGCCCGCTTCCTCGCGCAGGCCGTAGAGCGGGGCGACGACCTCGAAGCGCGGGGGGGGATGATGAAAGCCGCGATGATGGGCGCCGTCGCCTTCCAGAAGGGCCTCGGCGCGTGCCATTCGCTCGCGCACCCGCTCTCGAGCGAGAAGGGCCTCCACCACGGCCTCGCCAACGCCCTCTGCTTGCCGGCGGTCGTCGATTTCAACGAGGCGGCACCGGCCGCCCAGCCCCGCCTCGAACGCGTCCGCGGCATCCTCGCGCCGGGCTCCAAGACGTGCGGCGAGGCGCTGAGGGCGCTGCGCAAGCGCGTGGGTCTGCCCGAGGGCCTTCGCTCCGAGGGCGTCACCGAGCAGGACATCGCGACGCTGTCCGCCAAGGCCATCGAGGACGCGTGCCACCGCTCCAACCCGCGCCCCGTCACCCGTGAGGACCTGGCGCAGCTGTACCGAGCCTCGTTGTAGTGCCCCGGATACGCTACTGCAGCGTATCCGGCTGGTCCGCGGGCGTGGTCGAGCCCGTCGCGTCGTAGAAGTAGCGAAGCGACAGCACGCCCATCGTGGCCCCGTGGTTTGACGTGAGGTCCCGGCGGACGCCGACCTCGATGCTCCAGCTAGGGTCGATGTACCCGAAGCCGAGCGACGGCGTCTGGAGGCCCGTACCGGTGTCGTATCTCCAGCCGGCGCGGATCGCGTAGTGGTCCGCGAGAAAGAGCTCGGCTCCACCCATGACCCGCCCCTCTACGGTCCGGTAGGTCGTGAAGTCGAGCATCCCGTCTGCTTCGAGCGCGAAGATCGGCGTCGCGAACCCGATGCCGAGCGCGGCCGTCGTGGGAGCCAGCGCCGTCCCGGTGTTCGTGAGGTTGTGTCCCACGAGGCCGATACGAAGCTTGTCCAGGCTGGCCGTGATGCCGGCGTCGAACGTGAGCCCGTTGAAGATCGTGCTGTTCGTCGTCCCGTCGGACGCCTGGCTGCGTCCGAACGGTCCGGCCGCGACGGCCTGGTCGACCTGCAACCATCTCCCGGTCGCCCCGATCGAGAGATAGTCGCCCAGGGGGAGGGCGAGAGCGGCCCGGACATCGGTCCAGACCCGGTGCGTGGCGCTGGGGTCGATCTCCGACCAGGTTCCGGCGACGCCGCCCGAGATGCGGCTGCTGTTGACGACCGAATCGACGATGGCAAGCCCGTAGGTTTGCCGCTGGGCCTCGGGCGAAAACGCGCCGAGCGCTTGCAGATGGTAAACGCGCGCCAGCGGCATGTTCGCCGGGTTCAAGGAGAGCGCCGCCGTCGAGACGCCGAGCGCGTTCAGCGCGCCCCCCATGCCGACGGCCCTCGCGTCCGGCATTTCGCCCTGGTCGTAGGCTTGTTCGGGCGACGTCGACATCGGGTCGGCGGCTGCCTGGCGCGCGCTCGAGGCGACGGTCGCGGCGGCGGTTGCGAGCGCGACCCCTGCGCGGGAAATCCAATGGCGAGACCAAGGGCCGCGAGATCGTCGGCGCACGGCGCGGACCCTAACAGCGCGATGCGTGCCCGACGAGTTTTCCGCGTGCGTGCTGCCCTGGCTGCCTCCCTCATCGGCGAACGTCACCTCTTTGCGGCTTACAGCTGAGGCGCCCCGCGCGGGCATCGCGTCCCGTGCATCCCGCGCGAAAGCGAGCTCGCATACGCGGCATACGGGGCATGGGTGGGGAGGACGAGGGGAGCACCCGCCCTCCATTGGAACGAAGACGCTCTCGAGCCAACCGAGCCCGACACCTCGCGTTCGCGCAAAAGACGCCGGTTCGACGACTCTTGACAGGAGGGCGGAGCCAAAAAAGCCGGGTGTCGCAGCTTGTGCCTGCGCCGCTCAGACCGGATTCGGAAGGCATGACGCTGACTTCGCCACAGGTGCGCGAATCGATCGGGGCAGATGCGATGGGCCCTGTTCCGTTCCATGGTGGAGTGCACTTAAAAAAGTGCTGACGTTTCCTGGACTTAAACACAATCGAAACGAAGGGCATGGACTCGCAGCGATTTAGGGTGGTAGCTCCATCGGCGTTGGATCGGGCTGTTGCACGGCGTCACCTACATGGGGCGTCCTGACGGTACCGATCCCCATAGGTCGCTTTGGCTCGTGTTGGGGCAAAGCGGCAGGACTCGACGGTTCCCCTGGGGAGCTCACTATCCCCAGCGGTCGCCGGTGGTTTTCTATTGCCCAAAGAAACGAGCGGACGCGCCCTTGCGGTGGGTTCGGGTACGGCAAGTAGGTCGAGCTCTCTCGGAGTAACCGCGCAGTCGGCGGGTCTTTCCACAGCCTGTGGGCAACTTGTGGGTGCGCGCACCAGAGCGCACCGCGGCGTCGGTGTGTTCGCGGAATGGAGCCACGATCGGGGGATGGTCGCGTGAGTGTCAACCTGAGGCAAGTGGTGCAAGCGCGAAGCGAAAGCCAAGAGCACGTCGGCGTCCTGGGCATGCCGCGGATCGGAGAAGGGTCCGTGGCCGAGGGCGACTCCGGCAAAGGTGCGTGGAACGAAGCCATCGCTTTTACGCGAGAGAAGTCGCCGGCGAGCTTCGACCAGTGGTTTTCCGGCGTGCAATTCGACGGGCTCGTCGACGGAGTGCTCGCGCTTCGCGCACGAGACGAGTTCGTGCGTCAGTGGGTCGACGACTACTTCCTGCCGACGCTGGCCGAACATCTCCGCGACAAGACCGGGCTTAGCATTCAGGTGCGCTGGAGCATCGATGGCGCCATCGAACGACCGGTGGCCGATCGACCCGCTTCGTTCGTCCCGGTTCGGCCGCGGACTCTCTCGGTACGCCCGATGGCTCCTGCGCAGGCCGGCGACGAAGGCACCGTAACAAGCGAGTCGGGCGTTCATCAGATCGTGCTGGAGCCGACGCGTGTGCTAGCGCTCGGGCCGCCGGTCGAGGGCCTCAACCCGAAGTACACCTTCGCGAACTTCGTCGTGGGCCCGAGCAATCAGCTCGCGCATGCCGCGTCGATGGCCGCCGCCGGCGTCGGTGGCCGTCGTCACAATCCGCTCTTCATCTGCGGCGGCACCGGCCTGGGCAAGACCCACCTGGTGCATGGCATCGCCCACCGCGTCCGCGAAGAGCAGCCCGGCGCTCGCATCGTCTACATCAGCGCCGAGCGCTTCGTGAACGAGTTCGTCCAGGCCCTCACCGAGCAGCGGATGCACGAGTTTCGCGCGCGCTTCCGGGAGAAGTGCGACCTCCTGCTGGTCGACGACATTCACTTCCTGGCTGGCAAGACAGGAACGCAGGAGGAGTTCTTTCACGCGTTCAACGCGCTCCACCAGGCGAGCAAGCAGATCGTCGTCACGAGCGACAAGTACCCGCAACAGCTCGACAAGATGGAGGAGCGCCTCGTGTCGCGCTTCCAGTGGGGTCTCGTGGCCGACGTGCAGGCTCCCGAGCTCGAGACCCGCGTCGCCATCGTCCACAAGAAGGCGCAGCTCGAGCACATCGAGCTCGCCGACGACGTGTGCCTCTTCATCGCCCAGAGCGTTCGCAGCAACGTGCGCGAGCTCGAAGGGACCCTCATCCGCCTCGCGGCGAAGGCCTCCCTCCTCGGCAAACCCATCGACCTCGCTTTCGCCCGCACCGAGATCGCGGCGACCATTTCCTCCCGGCCCAACGAGGCGAGCGTCGAAGACATCCAGCGGGTCGTCTGCCACCACTTCAAGCTGCGGTCGACCGACCTTCTGTCCAAGGACCGCCACAAGAGCATCGCTTTTGCCCGGCACGTAGCGATGTACCTCTGCAAGCAGCGCCTCAAGTGCAGCTTCCCCGAGCTCGGCCGCGCCTTCGGCAACCGCGATCACACGACGGTCATCAGCGCCGTGCGCAAGGTGGAACAGCTGCGGACGAGCGACCCCGAAGTGCGCGCGCACCTCGAAGCCATCGAGCGCAAGCTAGGGGCGGTGGAGTAGGACGGCACATCTCCTGAGCCGGAGCGTGGCCGAAGCCGACGGCATGTCTCCGGCTTCGCCGGGCCTTTGTCCCCTTCTTGGCGGCTTGGCGGCTCTCTCCCATACTCCGGCTCATGGACGCTCCCCCGCCCACCAAAGGCATCCGGCATGTGGCCCTCTTCGTGCGCGACATGGCGAAGGTCGAGGCGTTCTACCGCGATCTCCTCGGGTACCGGGAGGAGTGGCGCCCGAGCGAACGCGAGCTCTACATGACGCGAGGGTCGGACAACCTCGCGCTCCACGCGGTCGACCCCATCGCGCACGAGGACGACGAGCGCGCGGAAGCGCCGGGGGATCGGCGCGACAGCCGCCTCGATCACATCGGCCTGCTCATGGCGCGGCCCGAGGACGTCGACGCCTGGGCGGCCTGGCTCGAAGGCAAGGGCGTCGCCCTCGACACGAAGCCGCGCACCCACCGCGACGGCGCGCGCAGCTTCTACGCTCGCGACCCGGAGGGGACCCGTATCCAGTTCATCTGGCACCCGTCCATCGCGAGCACGTGACGTCCGCCGCGTGATCTTCGGGAGGTGGTCAGCCTGCTGGCCATGGTGAGGCCGCTTGCCCTCGGGAAGCAAAGTTGACCCTCCCGGCTTCTCGGTGCTTTCTATCGGGCGCTTGTCTTGCTTGGGACGCACCCGGAACGAGCATTGCCGAACGGAGGCATCGATGAGGATTCGTAGCGTCGCTGTGCCGCTGGGAGTCGCCCTCGCGAGTTTTGCTTACGCGGGCCGCGCGATGGGCGACGACACCGTCAAGCGCCCCGGGGATCACCCCTCGTACTCCGTCGAGATCGAGCCGCACGCGCTCTGGGGCTGGACGCAGTATCGCTACACGCCGAACGACGGCTTCGGTCTGGGCGCGCGGTTCTCGATCCCGATCGTCCAGAACGGCTTCGTGCCGTCGATCAACAACAGCGTCGCCATCACCTTCGGCGTCGACTGGCTGCACTACGCGGGGCCCGGTTGCTACTACTACTTCGGTCCGGGACCCAACAGCCCCTGCTACAGCGGGGACGCGAACTACCTCTTCTTCCCCGTGGCGCTGCAGTGGAACTTCTTCGTCGCCAAGCAGTGGAGCGTCTTCGGCGAGCCGGGGCTCTTCATCTACCACGGCTTTTTCGACTACTGCCCGTCGAACCTTCCGCCGAACGCCGTGTGCTCGAACCCGAGCGCCACCGGCGTCGACTTCGCGCTCTTCGTCGGCGGCCGCTGGCACTTCAGCGAGCACGCTGCGCTCACGATGCGCATCGGATACCCG
>CALKVG010000199.1 GCA_937998045.1 uncultured Myxococcales bacterium | reverse complement strand
CTCCCATCGCGAGGCCGCCGGTGACGCCCCCCAGAACGAGGCCCGCCGCGCCCACGCCGAAGGCGACCCACGGCAGGTAACCCGGCATGGCGTGGTGCGCTTCGGCCGCGTCGGGGGCAGGCGGGGCGGCTCCTCCGGATGGGGCCGCGCCCTCGGACGGCGCGCCGCCCGCTGCGGCTGTGGGCGCCGCAGGCGCGCGCTCGAGCGTGAGCGGCGCCTCGGCGGTCGAGCCCTCGGTCACGTTGAAGCGGAGCTCCGCCGGCTTGAATCCGTCGGCGCTCGCCTGCAAGACGTGCGAGCCCGGGTCGATGAAGCGTTTTACGCCGAGGGACGCCGTGTTCACCGAGACGCCGTCCAGCGTTACGCCCTCGTTCGGGAGGTCGCCTCCGCCGGCGGCCTTCACCGTAATCGTCACGGTGCCGAGGCGCGGCGACACCGTGCCGACCTCTTTCTTGGCGTCCTGAAGGGCCTTGGTGAAGACCGCCGGAGCTCCCGGCGCCACGCCCTCACGGATGATGCGGTTGTACGCCTCCTGCGCCTCGACCAGCTTCCCGCCGCCCGCGAGCGCGCGCGCGAGCCCGAGTTCGAGGGTGGGTGCGTGGATCAGCTTATCGGCGCGGCGGAAGCGGTCCTCCGCCGTCGCGTAGTCCTTGTTTTCGAGGGCGGCTTCGCCCTCCTGACCCAGGGCGCGCGCGGTCGCGCGGTCCGAGTCGGACTGGGCCTGCGCGTCGGCCGAATGCAGCGCAGGCGAGAGCGCGGCAGAAAGGAGAAGGAGGCGTAGGGCCAAAACGCGGAAGCTGCGGAAAGTAGATGTGGGGCGATACGTGCGCATGGGCAGGAGATTCCGCCTTCAGTATCGCCCGCGGCCGGGCGCGGCACAACCGCGCGACAATCCGCGGGTCTCCCGCGCGCTGGCGCGATACGCAACCTTGACGAGCCGTAGGCAGAGAAGTAGGTGGAGGGGACGCGCGCGCCGGAAAGCCGGCGCGCTCGAGGCGACTCTCGCGAACGTGGCGGAATTGGCAGACGCACCAGATTCAGGTTCTGGCGGGGTAACTCCCGTGAGGGTTCAACTCCCTCCGTTCGCACGACAAGATCAAGTAGATGCGCTGGTCGCGTCGACGCGTGCCACTACTTTGACACGGTCGAGTAAGCGGATCGCGCCGTCACGCGCGCTCGGACTCAGGTGCATGTACCGCATCGTCGTCGTGAGGTGACGATGCCCCGCGAGTTCTTGGATCGCCTTGGCTGGTGCGCCGGCCATCGCGAGCCGCGAGCAGAACGTGTGCCTCAAGATGTGCGCGCCTTCGCTGTACGGCAGGCCCGCGCGACGCGTTGCGATCCCGATCCAACGGCCAATGGTCGGACCGTCGGAGCAAAGAACGCTGTCGCCGCGCAGGTGGCGAAACGACTTCAAGGCAGCGCGCAGCCGTTCGGTGAGCGTCACCGTGCGGCCGCGGCCACCCTTGGGCGTGTCCTCGACGTCGCGCCAGGTTGATCGGCGCACGTAGAGGATGCCCCGGACAAGATCGACGTCCGACCATCGGAGCGAGACCATCTCTCCGAGACGAAGGCCAGCGTCGGCGCCCAAAAGGATCGCGATGCGCGTGTCGCTCGATGCGGCAGCGAGCAACCGATCAAGCTCGGCATCCTCAAGGAAGCGCATCTCCGGCGGGGGCGCCCTGAGTAAGCCAATCTTGCACGGCATGGCGGGGATGATCCGCCAGTCGATGGCGACCCGCAGGAGCTTGGACAGCACGGTAAGAATGTTGTTCGTCGTCTTCGGTGAACGCTTGGCCAAGGAAGCCTTGATCCGTGCGATCTGCTCGTTGTCGATGCAGTCGAGCGGCAAGTTGCCCAACGCGGGCAAGAGATAGAGTCGACCGATCGTCTCCTTCGTGTGGGTCGTGCTGGCCTTCTGACGGTTGGCCACACCGTCGGCGATGAACCGCGGCCAGAAGTCACGCAACGTCGTGACCGGCGCCGCTGCCTGAGGTGCCTCCTTTTTCTTGGGGCCATGTTGGAGCAAGTGACGTTCGCGCGCCTCGCCCCAGCGTTGTGCCCCCGACTTCGACGCGACCGGCGCCTTCACGCGTTCCCGATGCCACGTGCGATCGGGTAGTCGGACGCGAATCTCCACGCGCCAGCCGCCTTGCTTGCCTTCAGTTACCTTGACCATGTCGAGCCTTTCCGGCGCGACCTGGCCTTTTCGTCCGGCTGGGAAAGTAGCACGACGGTGCCTCTCGAGCGGTTCATCCCGCCTCCAGGGATGTCAGCCACGCATCGCGCCGGAGGCGCGCGCGCCGACTGCAGCGGCGGGCCCCAGCGACGCCAACAGAACATCGCGCCTCACGAGAACGCGCCGCCCGACCCGAAGCACGCCTGCGAGCTGGCCACGCTCGATCATGCAGTAGATCGCCTTGGACGACGTGCGCAGGAGCGCCGCCGTCTCGGGAACCGTCAAGAACACCGCGTCCGCCATGTGCCTCCACCGACCGCGGCTTTCCGCTGGTCTCACTGACTAGTGGTCGCCGATCAGCGGAACTAGGCGTGACGCAATGCGTCGCAGCCGACACCGCGCCCCTCCAGCCGATCGGCCCCAGCTTCCTGGTGGGACCCCCCGATCGCACGGTCGGACGTCCTGCACGGCAAATGAACGACGACTTCACCCCCGAGGAGACGCGCCACATCGCCGCCATGAGGCAACGCCTGGCCATTCTCGAGTCCCGTACGCACTCCAGCTCATCACACCGCGAAGCCCGGGCGCTGCGGTGGGTGATCCGGGACGTGCTCGGCGTCGAGGTTCCTCCGCCACCGGAGGCCCCCCAAATCTACGTGCGGCCTCGCGCCGCGTAATCCTTCACACCTAAAATTACCTTGTCGCGGTCCAGCCGCGTCGTCCTCTTGCTCCTAAACGTGACGCCTCGGCCTAACCGCCGGGGCGTTGGCGTTTTGGGGCCCGCTTGCCCGACTTCACAAGCTTTACACGGCGATAATACACGTTTTACAACGTTGACATTTGGCAATTGCGATTGTGCCGAGTCAACGCGACAAGACACCTAAAATTCCTGCGTGCGGCTCATAGGGAGTCGCCATCTTGAAGAGGACACATGCGCGTCACTGGCTGGAGCAAGTATTTTCTGGACTACATCGAGGCGCCGCCGCTCAAGCACGTCCTGACCGAAGAGGAGCTTTTACGGCTCCTTGTCGAGCAGGGTCGCGCAATAAATCCGAATTGGCGGACAACGATCGCCCACGCGAAGCGGGCCCTTGGGTTCAAACTGCGGACGCGCAGCCGGACGTACACGCGCCGTGCTCCGAAGGGAGGCGCGCGATGATCTTCCCGCGCTGCTTCCCCGTTGACCAGATCACGAAGCGTCCGAAGGTGACATGGTCCGACGCCGAGGCGTGCCGCCCCTCGGACACTTTCCCCGAGGGGGAGGTATACGGCATCGTGACCGGCGCAGACAACGCCATTTTGGGATTGGACCTTGACGTAAAGAACGGGAAAAATGGAATCGCCCGGCTTCAGGAGTACATGTCCGAGCATGGCATCGACCTTCCCGAAACTCGAGCGGTGAGGACGAAGAGCGGCGGACTTCATCTCTATTTCCAATGGGACCCCCAACGCCCCGTCTCGAACCGCGCCGGAGTGCTCCCCGGCGTAGACGTTCGCGGACACATGGGCGTCCTGTACTTCGGAGGCGCGTACAAAGTGATCCTGGACGCCCCGATCGCGGCGGCGCCCGAGTGGCTCATCGAGCTGGTCGGCACACGCGACGCAACGCCCGCACTGGCCGAGGTAGCACACGCAATAGGTCCGGACCATCCGGAGTGGGATTACCGCCTTTCGCTGGCGCGCGCATTCATCGCGGGCGAGCCGCCATGCATCGAAGGTGAGGGAAAGAGCGAAGCGCAAGTCTGGAAAATGTGTCTTCGCCTGTCGCGTACTTGCGAGCTCCCCCCGGAAACGTCGCTAGAACTCCTGCAACCGTACCTCTCGCGGTGCGCGCCTCCCGGGTACGTCGAGGGTAAGTTCCGCCACGGACTGGTGCGCGCAGCGCAGCACGGACAAGGGCCCACGGGGACGTTTTCCGCGGCGTTCATGTCCGGCCTGCGAACCGATGTCGAGGCGCCCCCGAGGTTCGGTCTGCTCGACCGACGTAGGTTCGGACGCATTCGGCGCATCCAAAGCATTCGACGCGGTAAGTAGCCATGTCTACAGTCGCGAGCGGCAGCGCCGATAGCACCGGGAGTGCGCCGGTTATCGGGCGACTGCGTCGATTACGCCACCGGCCTCGGCGCAAGCATCGCACGCTTTTCGCACAACACCGTCGAGCGGTCTTGCGCGCGGGTCACTCGACCCTCGAGCAAGTCCGGGATTTGATCGACACATCGGCACGCGTGGCGGGCATCGGCCAACGTGCCGTGGGCCTCGACACTCCGCCCGGCTCCGGAAAGAGCCACAAGGGTAGAGAACTAAGCGTACCTGATGTGATCCGACAGGGTCAGAAGGTCGCGCTGTTGGTCCCACGAGTGGCGTTGGGGCTGCAACATTACGCGCGGACCGGCGCCCAGCTCCACGCGAGTCCGATCCATGCGATCCCGGGTCGCACCGAATGCAAACAACCGAACGAAATCAAATGGGCGCACGATCTCGGCCTCAGCGGCGGGACCGTGTGCCGGAATTGTCCCTTTCGCGAAGGCTGCACCGCTCGCAGCCCCGTCGGCGACCCCGCTCGGGGAGTTATCGCCATGCACGAGCACGCGCCCAAATTCCCCGACCACGTGTTGTTCATTGACGAATGGCCGAATTCACCGCTGAACAACTTCGATCTACCGAAGACGGGGCTCGTTGCGGCCCTTGAGCGCGTTGTCTCCCGCAACGGGGGCCACGTCGACTGGCTCAAGGATGCTCTGCCTTGGGCGCGGAAGATTGCGACGACCACCGATCCAGCGGATCTCATCGATTCCCCGGAGCGCTGGATCGCCAGTCAACTCAACCCGCCCCCACTCCCCTACTATTCGTCAGCAGGCGTGGACGCGGCCGAGCGTGGCGTCTTCGCTGCAGTCCTCGCAAGGGAAGATCCCCCTTTTTCGGAACCGCGTAATTTCTTCAACTATATAAGTTCTGAGCAGCGACAGAAGCTCAAGGCGTTTGACAAGAACGCCAGGACCTACCGGTCGGACGTAGAAATCGCCCTCGGCGTCTGGAAGTCCGCCCGGAAAGACGCGCGGTTCCGCGACAAGGGCAACGTCTGGGAGGTTGTACGGCTCGCAGACGTCCTTTACGAGTTCCAGGACCGCGGGGGCCTCCTGCTCGCCTCGGGCGCGCCTGAAGGCCCCCTGAGGGCGCTGCGACCCGATCTTGAGTACCACCGCGTGGGCGGCGTGGCAGATGGCCGCCGGATCAAGCGCGTCATGGTCAAAACCGCGAATATGGCGACTAGCAAGCTGAACGATCCCCAACGCGGCAAAGCCCTTTTCGGTCGAGTGCTCGCGGACGTCGCGCGTCGCGCCCAGGAATTCGGCGCCCAACCGGACGAGGTCGCGATTTTCGTGGCCAAGCGGTTCGCGAAGCAGGTCGCGGACTCGATACCCGGCTGTAAGGTCGGCACCTTCGGCGCCATACGGGGGCAGGACGACTGGATGGGTTGCAAGGTGTTTGCGGTCATCGGCGACCATTTCGACAACCGTGACGCCAACGAGCGGGAGGCCTGGTACTTCGGCGTCGATGCCGGGGGGCATTGGCTCGACAAGGTCGCGTGCGAAAAAGAGCAGGCCTTTGGCCGCGCGCGGGAACCGCAGGCATCGGGGCCCGACGGGGCGCCACTGCCGCCCGCGTTGATGCTCTGCTATGGCAACGTGGTGCCGAACCGCTGGCCCGGACGATGCCAGGAAGAGCAGTGGGCGGAAGTGGCCCCGCCGCCGGTGCCGAGCAAGCTCGATCGCGCCGAATTGCAACGCCTCAAGGCCGCGGGCATGACGCAAAGCGCCGTCGCAAAGACCCTCGGCGTGAGCCTGAGCACGGTGGACAGGCATTGGCGCAAAGCGGGGTGATATGACCAGTGGGTGTGGAAATGGCGATTACGTCATCTCTGCTAACAAGAGATCTAGGAGAGAGTGTCTTGCCTTAGCAGAGATGACGTAATCATGAATTCGTTTCGGTAGGAGACGAGGATGGTGTGTCGCGGCACAACACGGCAAGCTTTTGCCGCGATCCGCTGCGATCACCCGTGGGCCCCGGCCCACCCGCGCATTCGCGCAAAGATTTCGCGCCCCCGAATGGCTAATTAGCCTATTTGGGATTATTTCCTTGTTGCCGACGCCCCGCGGGCAGGTAGAACGAGGAAATGCAATCCCTAACGCCCCCGCTTCACCCTGCGCCGACGCGGCGCCGTCGTCCGCGGCTGCGCCGCCATCTCGGCTGCCTTGACGACCAGCGCAAGCGCGTCCGTGAGGGTCATCGTCGTCACTGCGATATAGAGCAATTCCGTGTCTTGTTCCGTCTTCATTTGTCGACCTTCTATTCTGCGGCCTGAGCCGCGGCGAGGATAAGGCGCTCCACGACGAAACTCCGATTGCCGCTTGGCCCGGCAAGCGACGCCAACGCTGCGCGCGCCTTGTCCGAAAGCGTGAACTGCACCTTTTTGCGTACTCGGTCTTTTTGACGTTGGAAGCCCTTGCGCTGCTGTATTTCGAGATCCAGTTTCATCACCGTTCCCTCCGTGTGGACGCTGTTTCCTTCGTCTGGCCCCGAGCTGGCCTCGGGCGCGCTCACTGTCGACACGGGGGCAAAAGTGCCGGGCGCGTCCGCCCTCCCTGCCATGCGGTTACGCCCACGTGCGGGCTTCGCCGCTCCCGGGAGGGACGATGGCTTGTCAGGGATCAATCGGGCGATTTGCGCCCTACGCGGCGGTTTGCCGCAGCGTCCGTGCAACCGTTGTCGCGTGCCAGCGGGCGCCGCGCATGGTCGGCACCCCGCGAGAATTGAGCTCAGCCGCGAGTGTCGCATGCGTGAAGCCACCCCCGGCGTAAAGGCCACGCACGAGGGCCGCGGTTTCGGGACGCTCGACGACCAGCGGCTTTGCGCCAAGGGCGTGGCCACGGGCGCGGCGGGCCGCGAGCGCTTCCGACGTGCGCTCGCTCACCATGTCCGCCTCGAGTTGCGACCACACGCTCAGCATTCCGAGCATGGCCCGCCCCATAGGCGTAGAAGTGTCGAACGGCTCGCTCGCTGACTCGATCTGCAAGCGGTAGTCGCCTCGATCGTCCAGCAGGGCCCAAGTGAGCGACTGCCGGCGTGAGAGGCGCGAGAGCGAGTAAACGACCGCCACAACGTCCTCCCGCCGTGCCGCGGCTGCGAGTACGGCTTGCAGCCCGGGGCGCTTGTCGATGCTGTCTTTCCCTGAGATGGCCGCGTCGGTGTACTCGCCCACGATGACGTACCCTTTTCGTTCCGCGTGTCCGCGGCAGGCGGCTAGCTGCGCTTCCAGACCGAGGCCCGACGCGGCCTGCTTTCCGGTCGATACGCGCGTATACAGCACGGCTTTCATCGAAGCTGGCTCCTTGTGATTATGTGTCTGAATGCGAAAAAGACAATGGCCAGTAAGAGGCTTTCGCATGGAAATTCTCGCGCCAGCGGCCCTGTAAAGGCTTTACAACTTGCTCCCAAACGCGAAGACGAACGTCATTGTGTTCGGGTCACTCGTGCACGTGATCGGGCGCTTGGCACGAGCGCCCGCGGCACGCCGGACAACCGTCGCAATGCGGCTTGCACCCCGCCTCTTCGCAGTAGGCGCACATGGTCACGCCTTCGGCGCCCATCGCGTCCAGGCCGCAGCACGCGCAGTGCACGTAACCGGTCGACTGACGGCGCTCTACAAGCCCGGCGTAGATGGCGCGAGCGTTCTCGCTCAGGCCGCAGAGGAATTCCTCCGAGCGGGACGGCTTGTAGTCGATCCGCGCCAGCCGAACTTGGATCGCATTTTCGTACCGCTGACCATCCCCGCCCCAAAGGGCCGCGTACAGGTTGAAGGCAGCGCAGATATCGAAGCGGTCGAACGTGGCCATCACGGCGCCTCCGCGTCCGCAGTCTTCGCCGCGAGGTACTCTTCGACCGTCCCGCCGAGCTCCGCGGCAACCTGTTCCGTCACGTCATGGCGCACCACGAGGTACGCGAGCACGGCGGTTGCGTTGTCGCCCAACTCGTAGCCCTCGTCCGCCGCGAGCTCGTAAGGGTCCGCGTCGCTGCAGAGCATCGCGCGATAGTTCGCCGCGGTGTAGATGGCCCACTGGCAGCCGTCCGCATCCGCGTGGATCGCGTCGGACAGGGTCTCGTCCGAATCGAGCTCACCCGAGTCGACGCGCCGGACGAGATCCGTCGCCATGGCGCGGATGCTCGCCCAGTATTCGGCGCGGAGCACCCGCATCGCCGCGTTGACTTGTTCGTCGCTGGGGCCCGTTGCCGGGTCCCATGCCTGTACGCCACACATTGTCGTGACCTCCGTCCCGCGTCGCCCGGCATTCCCGACGGCGCGGACCGCAGCTAACGACAATCCGCGTTGCGCCCGCCCACCCAGTTGTCGTGCATGTCGCCGCACCCCAGCGGCGTCGCCATCAGGCGGGCCATGTGCGCGGCGTCTGTCTCCACCGCGGCGTGGTGCGTCGGCACAGACGCGACGATCGTGATTTCCGGCACCTCCACGATGCCGACTCGCGCGAAGTCCTCCGCGTCGCGCCCAGCGGACGGGACAACGGGCGACTCGAGGGCCGTCGCGTCCGGCTGCGCCACAACCGGCGCCTTGGCAGCGTGCGCGTGGGTCGGGGCGTGGACGAGCGCGACGAACGAGGCGACAGCGAGAGCAGCGGCAACGATGATCCTTTTCATGGCGAGTCCCTTTCGTGGGCGGCTTGGCTTGCGTGCCTGGCGCCGCGTCCGGGGTCTCCGCAGAGGCCCCGACCGCGACACCCCGGCTAGACCTGCCGTGCCGTCTCCCGTACCAGGCGTGCGCGCTGCCACTTCGCGCTGAGCGCCCCCAGCTCTGCGAGCGCTTCGAGCTCAGCGCGGTGGACGCTGGCCATCGTGATCACTGCGTTGGCATGGGCGCGGGCCGTATTGAGCAGGCTTGTCATGGTGATCGTCGTCATCGTCGTCTTGCCTCCGATGACTACCCATATTGCGATATCGGGGCCAAGGCATGACACCCGAATTAGCTAATTGATGGTGGCCAATTGCTGGATATTACTGG
Organism: uncultured Myxococcales bacterium; assembly: GCA_937998045.1. Classification (GTDB taxonomy): domain Bacteria; phylum Myxococcota_A; class Polyangia; order Polyangiales; family Polyangiaceae; genus Palsa-1150. The sequence goes on along the minus strand of CALKVG010000199.1, from coordinate 198 downwards.
ACTGACGCCTGCCCACTATGACCTGCTTACATAGGGCAAGATCGATCTGTCATATCGCAAAGCGATGATATTGCTATGTGTCCATGTCGACTACGACATATCGATCTTGGGTATAAATGGACCTCAATTGAGGTCAATGGGGCCTCAGAGCGTGTTGAAAAACTTGGCCCAGAGCTCGCGAGTGCGGTTCCTGGGGCG
>CALKVG010000198.1 GCA_937998045.1 uncultured Myxococcales bacterium | reverse complement strand
CCTGCCAGGACGAGGCCCTGTACGACCGCCGGTGTCCGCACGAAGCTCTCGCGAGCGCGCTCTCGCCAGGCGCGCGGGAGGAAGTGGAGCGCGAGAGCAGCCAGGAGCACGAGGACGACCTTGCTCGTCACGTGCTCGACGCTCCATCCCCCGCGCGCGATGCGCTGGAACAGGAACGTTGCCTGATCGATCGTCGGCGACCGGAAGAAGACCCACGCGATGCACACGAAATGGAAGGTGGCCACCGCCGACAGGGCCTGAGCCAGAAGAGAGGCTTCGCCGGGATCGCGCGGGCGATGTCGGGCCCGTTGCCATGCGCGGTGAACGCACAGCCCGACTCCGTGCAACGTTCCCCAAACGACGAACGTCCAGGACGCGCCGTGCCAGAGGCCGCCGAGAACCATCGTGATCATCAGGTTGCGGTACGTCGCCAGCGACCCGCGCCGCGACCCTCCGAGCGGCTTGTACACGTAATCGCGCAGCCATGTGCTGAGGGTCACGTGCCAGCGGCGCCAGAACTCCTGAAGGTTGCGCGACGCGTAGGGGGCGTCGAAATTCTCGGGCAGCTCGTACCCGAAGAGCGCCGCGCTGCCGATCGCGACGTCGCTGTAGCCAGAGAAGTCCGCGTAGATCTGGAGGGCGTACGCGTACACGCCGAGCACGATCTCGAGCGCGGTGAACCGCTCCGGCGTCTCGAAGACGCGGCGGACGATGGACTGCGCGAGAAAGTCCCCGATGACGACCTTCTTGGCGAGCCCCGTCGCGATGCGCCAGAGGCCGCGGGCCTGCATGGCGGCGTCGGCGCGCGGCTCGCGCGCGAGCTGCGGGAGCATCTGCGCGGGACGGACGATGGGGCCCGCGACCAGGTGCGGGAAGAAGCAAACGAAGAGGAGGTAATCGAGGTAACGGGTCGCTGGACGCAGCTCGCCGCGCCAGACGTCGATCGTGTAGCTCATCGTCTCGAACGTGAAGAACGAGATCCCGAAGGGCAGGACGAGCCGCAGGTGCGCCGGACGGATTCGTAGCCCGAGCTGCGCAAAGAGCGCCGAGAAAGAGTCGGCCGCGAAGTTCCAGTACTTGAAGACGCAGAGGACACCGACGTAGTACGCGATCGAAAAGAAAAGGAGCGCGCTGCGGGCAGCCGGGCGCCGTGCCCGCACGAGCGCGAGGCCGACGAAGTAGTCGAGCGTGCTCCCGACGAAGATGACCCCGAGGCAGAGCAGCGCCCACCAGGGAGCCGCGATCGGCACGGGCTCGTCCCGCGCGGCGTCCAGGGTTCCGTAGAAGTAGAACCCGTAGCTCGCGAGGACGAGAAAGAGAGCGCGCGCCAACCTCAAGCGCTGGAGCGACCAGAAGACGACCCAGGTCGCGACCAGAAATGCGCCGTAGAGCGGGCTGTTGAAGAGCATCGCCCCTGGGGCCCGGGAGAGTACGTCGGCGGTCCTCGGCGTTTCAAGGCAGCGGTGACTTGCTTGCGGGCGCGGTTTCGTGAGATCCCGGGAGACCATGAGACTCGCCTCCTTCTCGGGTTTGGGCTCGCTCCGCAGGGCCCTCGGAGTCGTCTCGGCCGTCGGGCTCTGCGCCGCGTGCGGAGGCGAAGCCCCGCCGCCGGCAGCGCCGACGCCGCCCCCTGCGAGCGCCGCTCCAGCGCCGCCCGCCACGGCGAGCGCCGCGCCGGCCGCTCCGACCCCTCCGCAGACGCAGGAGGAAGCCCACAAATTGGTCGTCCTCGCCGCGTCGTGCTGGTTCGGGGGCTTCTGGGCGGACGCGCTCGGCGAGCAGGATCAAATGAAGCAAGCCGGCACCGAGGCGCGCTGTCACGAGCTCGCGCGGCGCATCTGGGACACGGACGACAAGGTCCACCTCGAGCAGCTGAGAGGCCTCGAGACGAACGCCGTGGCCGATGTCGTCGCCAGGGTGGATACCCTGTCGAAATCCGACAGCGTCGACGGCCGCCGCCGAGACGCGCTGGTCGGGCTGACGACCGCCCTGGCGGAGGCCATCAAGGAGACGACGCTGGCCCGGCGCGCGGGAGACAGGGTCAAACGCGACCTGGATCACGAACCGGACAAACTGACCGCGGACGAGACGGACGCGGTGATCCCGCTCAGGTCGCACTCGAAGATCGAGGCGCTCTACAAGATGGACGCGGGCGACCTCACGAAGGAGGCGCGGGCCTTCGCCATCCTGTGCGCGCTCGATCGCGTGGAGTTGGCACGCGGCCTCCCCAAGCACCTGAAGCTCTATGCCGTGGCCGACGAATTCAAGCTGCTCTTCGGGGTTGCGATCCCCGAGGTCCCCACCGACGGTACGAAGAAGCTCGTGCCCGGAACGTGGCTGAAGTTTCTGACGGACACGGCTTCGGCGGCAGGTCACCCGGTCAGCGCCAAGGCCAAATCCGCGCGGGAACGAGACTCGCTCGCGTGGGCCGGCATGCTGGAAGGTTTTAGCGAGAAGCTGAAGGCAGAGGCCGACGGAGTGAGCCCGAGCACCGACGTGGCGAAGATCGTCGACGTCGTCCTCCACCGGCTGGAAGCCGAGTACCACGCGCAGCAGGCGGCGGAGGCGACCAAGACAAAACCGGTCGCCGCGCCGGCGCAACCGAAAAATCGCTGAGACCTCGGTCGTCGGAGCGGCGCGTGAGCCTTTTTGCGTTGGCGCATCCACTGCATTGGATGGCAGCGAACGTCCGGACCGCGTTGCGGGCGATCCAAACGTTGTCGCTGTCATTCGACGACGTCACTGAAACAAGAGCGCTGGTCGGGACCGCGAGAAGTTGCGGCAACGGGGCGATTGAGCGGCTCACTGCGTGGAGGTCTCTGGGATGCGAGCTCAATGGTTGCTCTTGGGTGTGCCTACGTGGGTGGTAGTTTGCGCCTCCTCTGGATGCGGTGACCAGTCGCGCACCGTCTACGTGGGCGGCCCCTCCTCCAGCTCCGGCTCGGCGAACAACTCGAGCTCCGGGTCCGGCTCCAGCTCGGGGAACACGGGCTCGAGCGGGGGCAACTCGGGATCGACGAGCGGCGGACCTTCGAGCGGTAGCTCCGGGACGACCAGCGGCGGTTCGGGATCGACGAGCAGCTCCGGTTCGACCGGCGGCTCCGGGTCCACGAGCAGTTCCGGGTCCAGCGGCGCCTCGACGAGCAGCAGCTCGGGATCGGGCGGCGACGACGCGGGCGACGACGCCACTGGGTCGTCGAGCGGCACCAGCTCGGGATCGAGCTCGGGCAGCAGCTCCGGAACGAGCGGCGGCGGCAGCTCCAGCGGGTCGAACGGCGACTGCTCGACGACGCCCAACCTCGTCTGGAAGACCGCCAACGAGACGAACTTCACGTCGTACCCCGATCCCGGGAGCGCCGAGTGCGTCCAGTTCAGCGGCTGTATGTACGAGGGGCAGTTCGCCGCCTGCTCGCAGACCGAGTCGCAGGCGTGGGTCATGTCGCACAACATCGTGTCGGTGTTCCCCGACTTCAACACCCTCCAGCTCCACGACCTGTGCCTCAAGGACCCGGCCACGGGGCAGACGATCCAGGTCACCGTATACGACCAGTGCGCGGACTCCGACTGCAGCGGGTGCTGCACGCAGAACCAGGCTGGCGCCGACGAGCTGATCGACGTCGAGAGCTACACGTACGCGCGCTTCAACAACAACGACACGCGGATCCAGTGGGCAGACATGGGACCGACCACGGGCTCCGGCTGCAATTAGCTACGCATCGACTGGGTGCCGTTGCTCACGCCGGGAAGCGCCCAGCGCGCCGCGGTCCGAGACCGTCCCCGCCGCCGTCGTCGTGCCGTCAGGCACGACGAGGGGCGGAGTAGTGCCCCGACTGGTGGTCCAGCGGGATCACTCGAGTCGGGGGACTCTACTTCAGCTCGTAGACGTCGACCGTGTCCTCACCAAGGTGAGGCAAGAGGACGCGCCCGCGCTTCGTGTCGTAGCCGATGTCCGCGGGCGTCTTCTGATCGGGGATCGCGACATCGAAGGTTCCGCCAAGCTTCCCGCGAAACACCGCCGACGCCTCGTGGCTCGTCACGAGGAGCGAGTCGCCGAGCGAGACGAGGCCGTCGAGCATACCGCCGGGCGTCTTGGTCACGTCCTGCTTGGCGCCCTTGTCGTCGAGGCGGAAGACCTCGGGAGCGCCCATCGAGCAGGCGACGAGTCCCTTGTCCGTCCACACGAGGCCGTTCGGCGCGTGCAGGTCGGTGGTCTTCGCCAGCGCCTTGGCCTTGCCCTTCTCGATCACGTAGACGGCGTCGCTCTTCGTCGGCTCGAAGCCGCTCGCGGTGATCTTGACGCCGGAGTCGGACACGTAGACCTTGCCGTCCGGGCCCGCCGCGACGTCGTTCAGGAAGGTCGCGCCGGGGACGGCGACCTCGCCCTTCGGCGCCCCGGTCTTGAGGTCGAACATGCGGACGCTGGTGATGTCCGCCACGTAGAGGACGCCCTTGACGATCGCCGAGCCCTTCGGCGCATCGAGCTTCACCTTGTTCTTGCCGCCCTCGATCCACTTGAGCGTCGTCACCTGACCGTCCGGTGAGAGGACCGAGATGAAGCCGTTGTTGTCCTTGTCGCCGGGGTTGCCGTTGATGTTGGAGACGAGATAGCGGTCGTTGTCGGCATCGTAGAGCACGCTCTCCGGATGGGCGAAGCCGGTGTACTTCGCGACCGGGCTCGGCGCGGCGGGCTTGGGGGGCTCGGACGCCGCAGGGGGCGCCGCGGAAGCAGCCGGAGCCGCCGCCGGGGGCTCGACGCTGTTCTTCGCGACGGGCGCGGCGGAAGCAGAAGCTGCCGGGGACTGCGCGGGCGGCGGAGCCTCCCCGCCGCAGGAAACCATCGCGGCTGCAGCGACGATGGACGACAGAATACCGAGCGATCGTGCCATGGGAAAACCTCCGGGCGGCGGATCTACCACAACGGAGCTCTACAAGGCTGCCGCAATACGAAACGCACAAACCTCGTTTCGCCTCAGCCTTCGACCGCCATGAGGCGTACCGTCCGCGCCGGGACGTTCACTTCCAGCGCGCCACCGGAGCGCGCGACGCGCCCCTCGCCGACCGCGTCGACCAGGGCCTCGACACCGGCAAGCGCGAACCGCGCCACGAGGTCGTTCGCGGTCGGATTCATCACGAAGACGACGCGCGGCACGCCGCGCTCGTCGTCGTGGACGGCGACGTGCGCGTCCGCCGGATCGACGGGCCACGTGGGCAGAGAGAGCTCGTCGATGCGCTTCGCCACGAGCGCGTCGGCCCTCGCGAGATCATCGAGCGGCTCCACCTCGAAGCCGGTTACGTCGACGGCCCGCTTGAGAGGGCGCATCGCGCCGTCGAGCTCCGGAGCGCGCGGCCCGATCGTGATCACCGCCCCGCGCATGCGCGCCGCGTGCAAGCTGTCGACGACGTGCGGCTTGAGCCCGCCGCCGCTCGTGCACACGATCCACTTCGCGCCTGCGGTGGACGGGTCGACCGTCTCACCCCCGGCGTACGCGAACGGTACGCCGCGCGCGTGCAGCGCCCGCTCGAATCCGCGAAGATAACCCTCGGCCGCCATCGCCGGGGACAGCCCCAGCCCGAAGTCCCGCTCGAGCACGCTCTCGCGCCAGCCGACGCCGATCACGTTGAAGAGCGCCGGCGTCAGAGGCCCGAACGCGTGCATCGCGCGAGCGAGCCGCCGCAGCGCACGCGGGACGACGAGGCGCACCGGCGCCCGCCGGCGCAGCGTGTGGAGCTTCGTGCGCTCGAGCGCCGCCAGCAGGCGCGCGTATTCCGCGGCCATCGGGCGCGGCTTGCCGTGGCTGTCGATCGGCGCGCCGATCCATCGGTCGCGCTCGACCGCCATGTAGAGGTTGAACCCGCGAAGGCCGTATGCCATCGCGCACACGAGGGCGTACATCGAGTCGCGCTCGTCGAGCGGCGCGAAGAACGGCGGGAAGCCGGCGCCCACCTCGGCTCCGTAAGGCGGTTGGTCCAGCCCGTCGCAGCGGCTCACGAGCTCGGTCGTCCGCCGCAGGACCGTCCAGTGTTCGGTCGGAGTGGCGCGGTGGTAGTAGTCGAGCCCGAGGAGATCGATGGACGTGAGGCGCGCCGGGTTGAGCGGCGTGGCGCTCTCGCCCATGGGCAGGTTGTGGGTGGTGGGCAGGCCGTCGAAGCCGGCGTCGGCGAGCGCCGCACCCATCCGGTCCATCGACGTCGAGAGGAGCTCCTCGTGGAACTCCGACCAGTCGACGTGGCGCGCGAGCTGGGGAAGGTCCTTTGCGTCGAACCGGCGCGGCGGCTCGACCGTCGCGAACGTGAGCGAGTCGTCGCTCCAGGCCTCTCGCAGGGCGTGCAGGTGACGGTACTTGCCGCGAAGGAAGTCGCGAAACGCGTGCAGCGCGTCGGGGTGGTAGTCCTGGTCGTAGACGCCATCGCGGAAATAGAGGGCGCCCTGTCTCTTATACACATCTCCGAGCCCACGAGACAGGC
>CALKVG010000197.1 GCA_937998045.1 uncultured Myxococcales bacterium | reverse complement strand
CGTTTCCGGTGGTCACGAAGATGGCGTTGCCGTCGGTCGAGGGGCCCCCGGGGCCCCAGATGCCCGACTGCCTGTCGTCGGGTCTCCATCCCCTGGTCTTCGCCGCGTTGCCGTCGAGCGAGACGCCGATCAACCAGCCGTCGTAGTTGCCGCAGTCGCCGATGTTCCCGCCGAAACCGAAGTAGGCGTACCCGTTCGCGATGAGCGCCGCGGGCCGCTGCAAGTGCTGGGACGGGTCGAAGGCGTTCCCCTGCGCGTCGTGCACCCCCGAGAGGGACACCTTCCAGCGGGTCGCCCCTGTGGCCAGGTCCAGCGCGAAGACGACGTGATCGGTCGTTATGCCCGGCCCCTTTGCGGCGTCCATCACGATCGCGCTCGAGGCGAGGTCGATGGCCGGGGTACCGGTCACGCCCTGGGGGTCGATGCGGCTCGAACTGCCGCAGATCGGACCCCCCGGCGCGCCCAGGTTGACGTGCCATGCCTGAGCGCCCGTCGACGCGTCGAGCGCGTACACGTCGTTGGTCTCGGTCGCGACGAAGACCGCGGCCTTCCCGGCGTTGAGCGCCGGCACCACGCCGGCGTCGACGAAGAGCGGCGTCGCGAACGCCTTGCCGTTGATGCTCGCCGCGAAGGCGGGATCGTGGTGCATCGTCGCCGCGGACGCCTTCGTGATCTTCGCGTCGACGAAGAATCCGTCTCGGTTCGGGTGGTTGTGGTGCATGAGCACCGACGCGCCGGGCGCCCGGGTGCCCGCCGCGCCGCTGCCGCCTCGCCTCCGGCCAGCCGCGGCGTCCGCCCCGCCGACGACCCCGCTGCCCGTCGTCGCGCCGCTCGCGTCGAAGTCGCCCGCGCTCGAGCCGGCGCCTGAAGCGCGGCTCGTCCCGGCCGGGCCGCTGCCGGGCGCGGCCTGCGCGTCGTCCCCTCCTGAGCTGCCGCCTGCGGTCGGTCCGGGGCCAGGCGCCGTGGCGCCTCCTCGACCGCAATGGACCGCGAGCGCGGCGAGGACGGCGAATGGCCACCGAGCTGCCCGATCCCTCATGCGGTGAGCCGCTCAGCAACAAGCGAACCGCATCGGCTCGGCCTTACGGGTGGAAGACGAAGGCTCGGCCGTCCCCCGCGACGACGATTCGCCCATCGGCGGCGAGGACCGTCGTGAAATGCCGCACGTTGGGGATCGCGTCGCTCGCGGTTCCGCCGCCGAAGACGAGCGCACCGGTCCGGAGGTCCCACGCGTGCAGCCGGCTGGAACCCTCGGCGCCGGCGGCCCAGACCATGGCGTCCTGGCTGCCGTCGCTCGTCGTGATGATCGGGGAGCCCTCGCCCTGAGCGTCGGCGCACCAGGCCACGCTCATCTTGGAGGGAGCGGCCGGATCGAGCTTCACGGCGACGAGGTCGCCGGCGCCCGTGGGGCAGCCGACGCCCGTGCCTCCCTTGTTCGGCCGGACGACGACGTACGTCTCGCCGGTCTGCGTGAGCGTCGCCCACGCGGCGCCCTGGCTGATCTCGCCGCTGAGGACGTGCAGCGTGCCGAGCGGCGAGCTCGCGAGACCGCCGAGATTGCCGCGATCGAGCAGGTACAGATTCCCGTCCTTGCCCTGCGCGAGGAGCAGCGCCGCGGGAGTCATCGCGGGCGCGTCGATGACCAGCGGTCCCGATCCGCTGATGTCGGTGTCGTGCTGGTCGAGGTTCGCCCAGTTGGCGGGAGAGAAGAAATCGGCGTTCGCCTTCGTGAAGGAGAGGTCCGTCCCCAGGCGGAAGATGCCCTCGCTCTCTTCCCACGTCGCGCTTCCGGCCGTCGCGTTGCCCGTCGAGACGAAGACGCTGGCGCCGTCGCTCGACGCTCCGCCCGGAGCCCAGATCCCCGCTCCCTGCACCTGCGTCCTCCAGGCGCGCACGTTCGCCGCGTTGCCGTCGAGCGGCACGCCGATGACCCAGCCGTGATAGGCGCCGCAGTCGCCGATGTGCCCGCCGAAGACGAAGTACGCGACCCCGCCCGCGACGAGGACCCCGCCGCGCTGGTTCTGCGGCTTCGGCGAGAACGCGTTCCCCATCGGGTCCTTCACCGTCGAGAGATCGACGCTCCAGACCTTGCTGCCGTCGTCGAGCGACAGGCCGTAGGCCACCTGCGTGCCGATGTTCCCGTTGGCGTCCGCCGATATCGCGTCGAGGACGACGAGGCGCCTCCCGAGATCGATCGCAGGAGTCCCGGTAATCCCGATGGGGCTCACGTCGCCGCAGCCGACGCCGGCTTGATTGGCGGGGGTGCCGAGCGTCGTCGAGTCGACCTGCCAGATGGGCTTCCCGGTGGACTCGTCGAGGGCGTAGACGTCGTTGCTCTGCGTCGCGACGACGATCGCGGCCTTGCCGTGGGGCCCGTTCGCCGCGTCGACGAAGAGAGGGGAGGCGTAGACGTGTCCGGTGAGGGTCCCGTCGAAGGTCGCGTCGCGATGGAAGGTCGCCGCCGCGGCCTTCGTGATGGCGGGGTCGACGAAGAAGCCGTCGCGGTTGATGTGGTTGTGAAACTGGAGCACCGAAGCCCCGGCGTCCGCGCTGTCGCCGCTGCTGGACGACCCGCTCCCGCCGCACGCGTGGGACAAGGGCAGCACCACGCCCCCGACTGCTGCAAGGGCCGGGAAGATGCCCGCCTTTCCGAGGTTCCGAGGCATGCGAGACCCCCTTCCGGCCCTATCTTAGCTCCCGCCCTGGGGCCTCTGTCGGTGTGGTCGTTGCGCGGGCGCACGATTGCAGGCATGCTTCGCCCTGGCATAAGGAGTGACGGCGATGAACTGGACCACCCCGGTAGTCGAAGAGATCAAGATGGACGCCGAGATCGGCTCCTATCAGGAGGACGGCGAGCGGACGCCCATCGTCAAGCGCGCCGAGCGGGACGAGGAGAGCGCGGAGTAGACGGGCGTGCCCCATGGCCTCAGAGCCCACGTGTTGGGCTCCGGGGCCGGCGGTGGCGTCCCCCAGTGGAATTGCGGCTGTAGCAACTGCGCGCTCGTGCGCGCCGGCGACGCGCGCATCGCGGCGCGCACGCAGGATTCGATTGCCGTGTCGGCCACGGGCGACCGCTGGCTCCTCGTGAACGCGTCGCCGGACGTGCTCCGGCAAATCGAGCGCTTCGCCCCGCTTCAGCCCCGGGCGCCACGTCACACGCCCATCGCCGCCGTGGCGCTTACCAACGGGGACCTGGACCACGTCCTCGGCTTGCTGTCGCTCCGCGAGTCGCAGGCGTTCGCGGTCCTCGCGACTGCGCGCGTGCGGAGCGGCCTCGTGGAGCGCAACGTCATGTTCCGCACGCTCGCCCGCTCCGCCGACCACGTGACGTGGCGGGACCTCGAGCTGGGGCGCGAGCTCGTTCTGGAGGACGTGGGCGTCGGCGTGACGCCGCTCGCCGCGCCGGGGAAGCTCCCCGTGCACCTGACGGGTACGCTCGCACCGTCGGCGGAGGACAACGTGGCGCTGCGGATTCGCGATCTCGCGGGCGGCGGCGCGCTGCTGCTGGCGACCGCGGTCGGTTCGCTCGACGGAGTGGAGGCTCTCGTCGCCGGCGCCGGCGCGGTCTTCTTCGACGGCACCTTCTGGAGCGAAGACGAGCTCGTGTCCGCCGGACTGGGAACGGCGCGCGCGAAGGACATGGCGCACGTGCCGGTGGGAGGCGACGGCGGCAGCCTCGCGCGGCTCTCCGGGATCGCCGCGGGACGCCGGGTCTTCACGCATATCAACAACACGAACCCGATGTTGCGCAGCGACTCCCCCGAGCGGGCTGGCGTCGAGCGCGCCGGCTGGGAGGTCGCCTTCGACGGCCTGGAGGTCTCGCTATGACGGGCGCCGCCCTCGCTCCGGACGCGTTCGTCGAGAGGCTCCGCTCGGAGGGCGCCGCGCGCTATCACGACCGCCATCCGTTCAACGCGCGGATGCACGCCGGTCGGCTCTCGCGCGAGGAGCTCCAGCGTTGGGTGAAGAACCGCTTCTATTACCAGACGCGGATCCCCATCAAAGACGCGATCATCGTCTCCAAGAGCGACGACCCTGCGTTCCGCCGCATGTGGATCCACCGCATCGGCGATCACGACGGGACGACCGAAGGGGAGGGGGGTCTGGCCGAATGGCTCGCGCTGGCGCAGGCGGTCGCTCTCGACCCCGACGAGGTGCGAGCGTGCGGCGGCGTCCTGCCCGGCGTTCGCTACGCCTGCGACGCGTACGTGCAGCTCGTGCGCGAGCGGCCGCTCGTCGAGGCCGTCGCGTCGTCTCTCACCGAGCACTTCGCGCCGGACATCATGCGCACGCGCGTCGCCGCCTGGGAGCAGCACTACCCGTGGGTGGACGCGCGGGCGCTCGGCTACTTCCGCTCGCGCGTGCCGCGCGCCGCGCGCGACGCCCACGAGGCCATCGCGTTCGTTACGACGAACGCGACCACGGCGGAGGCGCAGGAGGCCTGCGTCCGGGCGCTCATCGCGAAGTGCACGATCCTCTGGGCGATGCTCGACGCGATCGCCGAGGCCAGCCCGTGAAGCCGCGCCTCGCGAGCAAGGCACGGCTGCGCGCCGATCCTCGCGACGGGCTGTCGGTGCTGCTGTCGCCGGAGCGCGGCCTGCGCCTCAGCGCCACGTCGGCCGCCATCGTCGAGAAGTGCGACGGGACGCGGGACGTCGACCAGATCGTCGACGAGCTCTGCTCGCAGTACCCGCGCTCGGACCGTGCGCGCATCGACCGAGACGTCCGCGAGCTCCTCTCGTACCTGCGCGCGCGCGCGCTGATCGAGGGGTACGGCGCGGAAGACGAGGCCGTCGACAGCCGGGCCGCCGACCCTCTCAGCCTGCGCGCCTTCCCTCCGTCGCGCGACTTCGCCCCGTATACGCTGGTCGCGGAGCTCACCCACCGCTGCCCGCTCGCGTGTCCGTACTGCTCGAACCCCAGGGAGCTCGTGCGCGGCAACGACGAGATGCCGACGGCCGACTGGGTGCGAGTCGTCGACGAAGCCGCGGCGCTCGGCGTGATGCAGATGCACCTCACCGGCGGCGAGCCGCTGGCGCGCAGCGACCTCGAGGCGATCGCGCAGCGCGCCCGCTGGAAGGATCTGTACGTCAACCTCGTGACGAGCGGCGTGCCGCTCGACCGCGAGCGCCTCCGGCGCCTGGCCCCCAACCTCGACCACGTGCAGTTGAGTGTGCAGGACGCCGACCCGGCCTCCTCCGACCGGATCGCCGGGCACTCGTCGTTCGACGCGAAGATGCGCGTCGCCGCCTGGGTGAAGGAGCTCGGCCTCCCGCTCACCATCAACGTCGTGCTTCACCGCGAGAACCTCGATCGGGTCGACGCGATCGTCGCGCTCGCCGAGCGCCTCGGGGCCGACCGGCTGGAGCTCGCCAACGTCCAGCTGGTCTCGTGGGCCCTCGAGAACGCGCAGGCGCTGCTCCCAACGCGCTCGCAGATCGACCGCGCGCGCGAGGTGGCGCACGCCGCGAAAGAGCGGCTGCGGGGCCGGATGGAGGTGATCCTCGTCCTGCCCGATTGGCACGCCGACCGTCCGCGGGCGTGCATGGACGGATGGGCGAGGCGCTTCGTCGTCGTCGCGCCCGACGGGGCGGTGCTCCCCTGCCATGCGGCGCGCAGCCTGCCGCTCGCGTTCGACAGCGTCCGCGGCGCTTCGCTCGGCCGAATCTGGGAGACGAGCGAGGCGATGCGCGCCTTCCGCGGCGAGGCGTGGATGCCCGAGCCGTGCGTCAGCTGCGAGCGGCGCTCGATCGACTACGGGGGCTGTCGGTGCCAGGCCTTCGCGCTGACCGGCGACGTGCGCGCGACCGATCCGGCGTGCGGGCTCGCGCCCGCCCACGGCCTCGTCAAGGCCGCGCGCGAACGCGCCGAGGAGGCCACCCGGGAGCCGCGATTCGTCTACCGTGGACGGTAGATTCCTTTCTTGGCGTCTCGGCGGCTCATCCCTCCGTCCGGTGGGCGTGCGGCCGATGTGCTAAGAGGCACTCATCGACGTTTACGGCAACAAGACCGGCCTTTCGCCCTCCGCGCTGCGCGCCCTCGAGCGCCTGTATCGCCGGCGCGTGCCGCCCGACGACATCACGACGCCCGAGCTCACGCGAGCGCTCGTGGCCATCTCCGTCGAGACCGGCCGCCAGGTCGGGGTGCTCGTTCATCGCTCGGGGCAGGTGGACTCGGTCATCGTCGGCGACGCCGGCAAGCTGATGCTCCCGGACGTCGGCCGCCTGCGGGCCGCCGAGGGTCGCTTCCGCGGCCTGCGGCTCGTCCACACGCACCTGCGCAGCGAGCCGCTCACGCGCGACGATCTCGTCGACCTCGTGAGGCTGCGCCTCGATCTGGTGGCCGCCATTCAGGTGGCGCACGGCGGCGAGCCGCGCGCCATCGCCTACGCGCACAACGTCCCGGCGGACGACGGCGCGCCGCCCTATCGCGAGGTCGGGCCCGTCCCCATCGGGCAAGCGCACCTCGACGTGAGCCGCCTCATGGCGGACCTCGAGGCGGAGTTCGCGCGCCGGGCGCGCGCGCGCGAGGTGAAGGCGAAGGACGGCCGCGCCATCCTCGTCCACGTGGGGGACAAGTCGAGGGGATCCGCCGGCGGCGACGAAGCCGTCGAGAGCATGCGCGAGCTGCGGGAGCTGGCGCGCACCGCGGGGACGGAGGTCGCCGACAGCATCGTCCAGATGCGCGACCGCATCGACCCGAAGCTCGTGATGGGCAAGGGCAAGCTCGAGGACGTAGTCGTCCGCGCCATGCAGCTCGACGCGAGCGTCCTGGTGTTCGACCGCGAGCTGACGCCGGCGCAGGCCAGCGCCATCGCCAAGCAGACGGACTTGAAGGTCATCGACCGGACACAGCTCATCCTCGACATTTTCGCGCAGCGCGCCGAGAGCCGTGACGGCAAGCTCCAGGTGGAGCTCGCGCAGCTGAAGTACGCGATGCCGCGGCTCGCACAGAAGGACGACAGCCTCTCGCGCCTGACCGGCGGAATCGGCGGCCGCGGCCCCGGCGAAACCAAGCTCGAGATCGGCCGGCGCCGGGCCAAGGATCGCGTCGCGCACCTGGAGCATCAGCTGAAGCAGCTCGCCAGGCAACGCGAGCAGCGCCGCCGCAAGCGCACGCGCGAGGGGGTCCCGACCGTGGCCATCGTCGGCTACACGAACGCCGGCAAGAGCACGCTCCTCAACACGCTCACGGGCGCGGACGTCTTCGCCGAAGACAAGCTCTTCGCCACGCTCGACACGCGATCGCGCACCCTGCGGTGCGGCTGGGCGGGCTGGGGCGAGCGCGAGGTGGTCCTCACCGACACCGTCGGCTTCATCCGCAACTTGCCGAAGGACCTCTTCGCCGCGTTTCGCGCGACCTTCGAGGAGGCCGCCGACGCCGACATCTTGCTCCACGTCGTCGACGGGAGCGACAGCGCGCAGGACGATCACGTGCGAACGGTCGTCCGGGTGCTCGAGGACCTCGAGCTCGGCGAGATTCCCCGGATTGTCGTCTACAACAAGGTCGACCTCCTCGAGCCCGCCGAGCTACGCCTCCTCGAGCGCTCGCACCGCGACGCGGCCTTCGTCAGCGCGACGCACCGCGAAACGACGCGCCCCCTCATCGAGCGCATCGCCCGCGAGCTCGCCGACAAGTGGGAGCGAAGCGCGCGCGGGCCCAGCGTGCAGCCCGTCGTCGACTCGATCGCCGACGACGAAGGCGATGCGCCGGGCCCCGAGGGCGACCCCCGCGGAGCGCGCGACATCACGACGGTCGACGAGATGCTGCACGCCGCGGGGAGGCGCGTTCGTTCGCGCCGCGCGCGGTCGTCGTCGATGGCGTGAGCCGGCCGGCTTTTTTGTTCGGTGCGCGGCCGGGTTCGTGTAGTTTCGACGGCAGACCATGCGACTTCATTGGCCGTTGCGTATCGCTGCGCCCGTAGCCGCGGTTCTGTTCTTGTGCGGGTGTCCGAATCCCAATGCGTACACCACGCCTCGCACGCTGAATCCCGGCGATCTGCAGTGGCAAGTTGCGGCCGAAGGGTGGGGCGCCACCTTCAACGAGACCGTCCCGAACACGACGGTCGGCGTTCACACCGTGAGCACCTCGATCTTCACGCCGACTCTACCGACCTTCGGTATCCGCTACGGCATCACGGACGGTTTCGATCTGGGCGCGCGGCTCTCGAACCTCGATTCGCTCTCGGTCGACGGCAAGATTCGACTCGTCAAAGGCACCGTCGACCTCGCGGTCGATCCCGGCCTGCAGGCCTTCTACTTGAGCGTTTCGTCGGGCACCGACGCTTCGAATCAGACCGTGACGACCAGCGCCGCCATCTTCTATTTTCACTTGCCCCTGCTCGTCGGCTTCAACCTGTCGGAGAAGTTCTCCATCGTGGTCTCGCCGGGCGTGACGTATGCCGTGGCCACGACGGCGATCAATTCCGGTAACGACCAGCAGCAGGCCGCCGCATCGACGGGCCTCATGGCGCGCGGCGGCATCGGCGTCGACTGGCGCCTCAGCAAGAAGTTCGCCATTCACCCCGAAGTCACGTTCCTCAAGTCGTTCGGCGACAACGACGCGCTCATGTACCTGTTCGGGATCGGGTTCAACATCGGCGCCCAGCCCGACTACTCGGATCTGGCGGAGTCCCCGCCGGCGAAGGCCCCGGCGGCGCCCGCGCAGGGACGGAGCGGTTCGTAAGCAACCGCCTCGCTTCACGGACGATGATTGGTTCGGACCGAGGAGATCGGATGCGTCTCGTTGCCCTCGCGTTGATCGTTTGCCCGCTCGTTGCGTGCGGAGGGGCGCTGGCCGAGGGCAAGTCCCAGTTCGACAAGGGACGCTACCCCGAAGCCAAGCAGACGTTCGCGTCGCTCGAGGCCGAGAGCCGCACCTGGGACGACGCTCACCGGGGGCAGTACGCGCTCTACCGCGGTCTGACGTTCGCCTCGCTCGGCGACCGCGCGCAAGCCGGCCTCTGGCTGCGCGAGGCGAAGGCCATCGAGGACGCGCATCCCGGTTCGCTCTCGCACGAGGACGTCCAGCGCCTGCGCGTCGGTCTCGAGGCGAACGACGGGCCGTGACCGGCGTCAGCGCCTGCGCAGGAGAGCGCGGGCGGGGGCGCCGTCTCCTCCGGCGATTCGCAGCGGCAGGGCCACGAGGTCGTACGACCCGGGCGTCACCCCGGAGAGGTCGAGTCCCTCGAGGATGCACACGCCGGCTTGCAGGAGAACGCGGTGCGTGGCCGCGCCGTCCTTGCGCCCTCCCACGGACAGGTAGTCGACGCCGACCGTGCGGACGCCGCGCTCGGCGAGGTACGCCGCCGCGTCCGGCGCGACGTACACGTAGTCGTCCACGAACTCGTCGGTCCTCCAGCACCGGCTCGAGTTGCGCGTCTTGAAGAGGAGGCGCTCCCCGCGCTGCGGTTCGACCCGCTCGACCTCGGCGCGAGCGATCGCCGCGCGGTCCTCGATCGAGACGACTCGCGCGGGGCCGATCAGGCCTTCGATCGGGAGACTATCGACCCCCTGTTCGCTCACGCCGAAATGCACGGGGGCGTCGACGTGCGTGCCCGTATGGGAACCGAAGGACATCGCCGAGACTCGCGACACGCCGATCCCGTCCGGCGTGGGCTTCTCTTTCCGCTCGATGCGCACCTCCGGGTTGCCGGGCCAGTGCACCATTCCGTCACGAATGGGCACGCTGACGTCGATCCACGCGCTCTTCTCGATCGCCTCGGGTTCGCTGACCAGCGTCTTCATGCCGAAGATCCTAGCGCGCGGCGGCTCGTCTCGCGCCACGGACTCGGGTGCGGTAGGGATGTCCCTCGATGACTTCCCCCCGTCCGGTCCGCGCGCCTCGCGGGCTCGAGCTCTCCTGCAAGGGATGGATCCAAGAGGCTGCGCTGCGAATGCTCCACAACAACCTCGATCCCGAGGTGGCCGAGCGACCGAACGATCTGGTCGTGTACGGCGGGACCGGCAAGGCCGCGCGCAGCTGGGATTGCTTCGACGTCATCGTTCGCGAGCTTCGTTCGCTCGAGAACGACGAGACGCTGCTCGTCCAATCGGGGAAAGCGGTCGGCAGGTTCCGCACGCACGCGGACGCGCCCAGGGTTCTCCTGGCGAACGCGAACCTGGTGCCCAGGTGGGCCACCTGGGACGAGTTCCGGCGGCTCGAGGCTCTCGGCCTGACCATGTTCGGGCAGATGACGGCCGGGTCGTGGATCTACATCGGGACGCAAGGCATCTTGCAGGGCACGTACGAGACGTTCGTCGCGGCTCGTCAGGCGCTCGCGGCGCGGACGAGAAGGGAAGGACCCTTCTGGGTGCTCACCGCCGGGCTCGGCGGGATGGGCGGAGCGCAGCCGCTCGCCGCGACGATGGCGGGGTTGAGCTGCCTCGCGGTCGAGGTCGATCCGTCGCGGATCCAGAAGCGCCTCGATACGCGGTACGTCGACACGCGCACCGACGACCTCGACGAAGCGCTCGCGCGCATCGAGCGTGCGCACAAGGAGGGGCGCGCCGTGAGCGTCGCGCTGTGCAGCAACGCGGCCGAGGTGTATCCGGAGCTCGTCCGCCGCCGCGTGGTCCCCGACCTGGTGACCGAGCAGACCGCCGCTCACGATCCGCTGAACGGCTACATCCCTCTCGGCCTGAGCCTGGAGGAGGCGGCCGAGCTGCGGCGCGAGGATCCCGCGGGCTACGTGGAGCGCGCGAAGGCGAGCATGGCCGAAGAGGTGGCCGCGATGCTCTCGATGAGGGCGCAGGGCGCCGAGGTCTTCGACTACGGAAACAACATCCGCGCTTGCGCGAAGGACGCTGGCTGCGATCGCGCGTTCGAGATCCCCGGATTCGTCCCGGCGTACATCCGGCCGCTCTTCTGCGTCGGCAAGGGACCCTTTCGCTGGGTCGCTCTCAGCGGCGATCCCGCCGACATCGCGGCGACCGACGAGGCCGTCCTCGCGGCGGTTCCGGGGGACGCCGACCTGGCCCGGTGGATTCGCCTGGCTCGGGAGCGCGTCGCCTTTCAGGGTTTGCCTTCGCGCATTTGCTGGCTCGGTTACGGCGACCGGGCGAAGGTCGGCGGCGCGTTCAACGAGCTCGTGCGCACCGGCAAGGTGAAGGCGCCGATCGTCATCGGCCGCGATCACCTCGACTGCGGGAGCGTCGCCTCGCCGAACCGCGAGACCGAGGCGATGAAGGACGGGTCGGACGCCATCGCCGACTGGGCTCTACTCAACGCGATGGTGAACGTCGCCGCGGGGGCGAGCTGGGTGAGCTTCCACCACGGGGGCGGGGTGGGCATGGGAATGAGCCTGCACGCCGGGATGGTCGTCGTCGCCGACGGTACGCCCGAGGCCGCGCGGCGGCTGGAGCGCGTGCTCACGACGGACCCCGGCATGGGGGTCATTCGCCACGCCGACGCAGGATACGACGAAGCCATCCGGTTCGCGAAGGAGCACGGCGTGCACGTCCCTCACCGCAACGGGTAGTCGCTGACGGCGACGCGCCGCCCGTCCGGATCGCGAAAGTACAGCGTGTGCGCCGTCTCCGCCTCGACGCTGACCCTCGGCCGCCACTCGTCGATGCGCGCGACCGCGAAGGCGACGAGCTCGCGGGTGGCGGGGTCGATCGCCGGCTCCTCCGGCGAGGCCGGCTCGATCATCAGCACCGCGCCTTCGGCGTCGAGCCACACGCTCCCGCGCACTGCGTCACGCTTTACGACGGGCAGCCCAAGCAAGCCGGCGTAGAAGCGCTCGAGCCGCGCCGTATCGCGCGTTCGCATTGCGAGGTGGTGAATCCGCATACGCTCATGCTACTCCGGCGTCGTGACCACCGGCCACGCCCCCCAAGTCGTCGTCGCGACCCACGGCCACTGCTTCGACGGCCTCTGCTCGGCCGTCATGTTCACTCGCCTGTATCGTCATCGCTTCGCGGGGGACGGCGCCGCGTTCGCCTACCACGGCGCGGGCTATGGCCCGGGTCAGAACGGCGTCGAGCCCAAGGTGCTCACCGGGGACGTCAACGCCATTCTCGATTTCCGGTTCAGCGCGCTGCCCCAGCTGACCTGGTATTTCGATCACCACGTCAGCGCCTTCGTCACGCCGGAAGACCGCGCGTATTACGAGCGAAGGGCCTCCGAGGGGGGAGCGCAGGGCGAGCGCCGCTTCTTCCACGACGGCGCGTACAGCAGCGCGACGAAGCTCATCGCCGACGTCGGCGAGAAGCGCTTCGGTCTCGACCCGGCGCCGAGCGCGCAGCTCGTACGCTGGGCGGACATGATCGACAGCGCGGCGTTTCCCAGCGCCACGATGGCGGTCGAACGCAAGGAGCCGGAGCTTCGGCTGATGACGGTGGTCGAGCACCTCGGCGACGATTCGTTCCTCGCGCGGATGGTGCCGCGCCTGCTGAGCGAGCCGCTCTCCGAAGTGGCGCGCTCCGCGGAGGTCACGCAGGCCTACGAGCCGCTCGGGCGCGCGCACGAGGCGTTCATCCAGCTCGTGGAGCAGCGCGCGGAGAGGCTGGGCTCCGTGGTCCTCGTGGACGTGACCGACCAGCTCATCGAGGTCGCCGGGAAGTTCGTCACGTACGCGCTCTACCCGGAGAGCGCGTACTCGGTCGTATTGAGCCGATCGAAGAGCAAGTGCAAGATCAGCATCGGGTACAATCCGTGGTCGCCGACGCCGCGCACGCACAACATCGCCGCGATATGCGAGCGACACGGCGGCGGCGGACACCCCGTCGTCGGCGCGGTCTCTCTACCCGCAGACAAGCTCGAGGAAGCGAAGCGGCTCGCGCGCTCCATCGCCGAGGAGCTGGCGGTCTAGGCAGGTCTGCGCGAGAGAGGGAGGATCCGCTCGTGACGCTTTGGACGACGTCGCCGCTGGTCGTCGGTCACCGGGGGGGACGGGGAGCCGCGTGGCCTCCGGAGAACACGATGGCGGCCTTCGAGCGCGCCCGATCGGAGGGTGCGCGCGCGATCGAGCTCGACGCGCGAACGTGCGCCGGCGGAGACGTGGTCGTCTTCCACGACGAGTCGCTCGAGCGGATGACGCACGACGAGTCGCGGCGCCGCGTGTGCGAAGCGCCGCTCCCCGAGCTGCGCGCGCTGGACCTCGGAGGCGGCGCGCGAATCCCGACGCTCGGCGAAGTGCTCGACTGGGCGCGCCACGCCGACGTCGCCGTGAACGTCGAGCTGAAACACGACGCGCGCGACCGGGGCGCTTTGATCCGCGGCGCCCTCCGCAGCGTGCGCGCGCGCCGCGCGGACGTCCTCCTGTCGTCCTTCGACCCCGTGCTGCTCGCGATGGCCGCCGTTCTCGCGCCGGACGTCCCGCGCGCGCTCCTCGTCCACGCCGGCCAGCCGCGCTGGGCGAGCGCCTTCCAGGAGATCGCGCGCCCGCCCTGGGTGTCCGGGCTTCATCTGGAGAGGCCGCAGGCCACGGCCCGTTCGCTGGCGCGCTACGCGCGTCGCGGGTTGCGCCGCGGCGTGTGGACGGTGAACGACGAACGGGAGGCCCTCGAGCTCGTCGGACTCGGGGTGCAGACGATCATCACGGACGCGCCCGGGGCCATCGTCGCGGCGCTTACTCGGCGCACGTGACCGGCTCGGCGCGCAGCCCCGGCGGGGGCTGCTGCTCGAAGACGCCCGCGGGCAGCGGCGGGTTCCACGTGACCTGCCCGTACTGGAAGCGCACGTCCGAGCGCGGGACGGGGACCTCGACGTGGATCCGGTGCGGGATCTCGGCGTCGCACGTCGGGCCGCTCGGCGGGATGGGGGGTTCGAGGTTGTCCGGATCGAGCCGGGGCCCGGAGGTCGCCGCCTGGGAGTGGTCGCCGAGCTGCGCGTGGTAAAGCTCGTAACCCTGCTGCACGACCTGGACGTCCAGGACGCGCAGGCGTTGCTGGTCCCAGGGCTTGGTCCAGTCCTCCGGACGGGGCACGAGGTGGATCTCCTCGCGCGCGTCCCGTGTGGACGCGATCGCCAGGACCCAGTAGCCGTCGGTGTTCCAGGAGATCGTCGCCTCCCCGGGGGTGTGCTTGAGGATCGGGGCCTCGCCGCGCAGCAGATCGACGAGCACGTGCCCCGGCACCGGTACGGTCGTCAGCCGGGCGATGTTGCACGCGCTCGCCGGCCCCACGTAAAACACCTTGTTTCGCAGATCCGCGAGCGCGAAGCGGGCGCCGTCGCTCGTCAGCGTTGCGAGCGCGACGCCAAACGGGCTCACGGCGTCCATGCGGATGCGCGCCGGGCGGACCGCGAAGAGCATGAGGTCGCCGCGAACGCGCCCCTGCTCGCCGAAATGGTCAATCTTGGCGTTCGCCTGGACGCCGTTCGCGCACGCGAGCGTCGCGTGCATTCTGTCCAGAGCGGCGTCGGCGGTCGGGGGCGCCGACGGCGGCGGCGCCATGCGGGCGCATGCCGTGGACCCGGAAAGAAGCGCCGCCAGCAAACCCTGCCGGAGCAGCGTCTCGAGCATGGGCGGGCACGTTACCAGCCCGTCACGGCAAGCCGTCTGTCCGGAAATTGGACATTGCACCCGTGAGGTTGTCAACGGTATAGAACAGACCACTTACAGTTTCTCCGCGAAAAAGCTGCTGGTGACGTTGGCCGCCGAGTTGCTGAGCGGGCGCCCCGGGAAGGAGGACAGCTTATGTCGATGGCAACACAAGGCGGGGGAACGTTCTTCTGATGTGGCGCCGCGCGGGCGGAGTTCAACTTTTCGCCCGCAGCGCCTGCGCCCCTGGAATCTTCTCGACCGGAATTGCGCTCGCATGCGCCGTGTACAGTTCCGTGTAGCCGCACGAGCGGCACACGTAAGCCTGTAGCGTGCCCATCTCGTCGTCCTTCCAGTCGTAGTGCTGTACGTGAAGCACCAAAGGCCGGACGTTGTCGCTATCGTCGCGATCGGCGACGCGCGGGACGAAGAGGATCTCGCGATGGCCGCATTTCGGGCAAATGTGAGAAGAGCGCATGGGTTCCCTTCCCAGGCTAGTGCCGGTTTCGCAAATGGTCGCGAGATACGCACTTGGAACCGGCTCTTGCCGCTGCCGGCAGGCTCGGCGCGCAGCGCCGGTCGGCGCTAGAGGACCAGCATCCGCGCGCGCGCCTCGGCCAGCGCGCGATCAATCACCGCGACGGCGTCGTCGCGCACGTCGAAAGCCGCGAGCTCGTGCCGCAAAACCCATCGCGCGTCGTCCGCGTCGTCGCCGGCACGCGGCGTAGAGTCGCCGATCGGCGTCAGGAGGTGCTCGTGAATCTCGTAGGCGAAGCCCTCCCCCGCGACGGGCACCATCCCCAGGTCGCAGACGACACGCGCTCGTAACGACGTCTCCTCTCGCACTTCACGAAGCACGGCGTCGTCGAGCGATTCTCCTGGCTCGACGCGCCCTCCCGGCAGCGTCCACGTGCCCGCCAGCGGCGGCCTTCCCCGGCGCACGAGGAGCACGCGTCCTGCCTCGTCGAGCACCACCGCTCCCACGGCGACGACCGCGGTTCGCGGCTCGGCTTGCGACTCCTCTCCCACGCGGCGAATCTAGCGTCCATGCTCGGCCTCGCGCTCGTCCGTGCGCTCGAAGAGGACTGGCGCGCCTGTCTCTTATACACATCTGACGCTGCCGACGATCTTACGCGTGTA